>NZ_QGMP01000002.1 GCF_003259185.1 Isoalcanivorax indicus | reverse complement strand
TGTCGCCTTTTTTAGGAACTCGTTCTCCTCCTTCAAGTCAGCCACTTGTCGCTTCAGCTTGCGGATCTATTCGCTCTCTTTCATGGAGTAGTCCACCCCCTGGACGCTATTGAACTGCTTGTCGGACAACCGCTTATACTGCCGACGCCAGTTATAGATCTGGCCGGGGTGAATACCGAGTTCCTTCGCTACCTCGGCGGCGCTGGTATTGGGATCATCGGCACGGCGTACCGCTTCGCGCCGAAAATCTTCAGTGTAGTGATTGTACTTGTTCCGGGTCTTTCTGGTCATAATGACACCCTCCGTTGAGTGGGGATTAGGTGTCTACTTTTCTTGGGGAAATCGGCGAATTAACGCCAAGCTCACCTGCCCGCCGGAGCGGCGTGACTTTTGTACTACACAAAGCACAAAATTTCGCGCCGCGGTGGTGGGTCAGGTGGAGTTTTTTGTTAGTCTTAACCCTCGCTCAGACAACTGTTTCACATAAGGATGCTTGGCTCCCAGTACGCGCCTTAGATTGTCAAGACTTTCACTAAACAGCTTTGATGCCTCTTCGTTTTTCCCTTCTTCAGCTAATACGTAGGCTAGATTATTTATCACACTAGAGGTATCAGGATGACTTTCGCCAAGTTGCTGCTTCATCAATGTTATCGATTTTTGAAACGCCTCATGGGCCTTGCCCAAATCATGAAGAGAGAAATACAAATTACCCAAATTGTTATATGTTTTGGCACTTTGCCAGCTACCTAGCGATTCTTGAATTGCAAGCGCCTTGCTATAGAGGGCTTCTGCTTCACTTAGACGAGCTTGGCTCGCATATACCGACGCTAGATTACTCAGAGTAATAGCCTCGGAATTCTTATCACCAACTCTTTCCAACATGGAGAGCGATTTCTCATACAGCCGCTCGGCTTGTTGAGTTTGGCCAATTGCTGAATATACTTGAGCCAGTTGGTTAAGGGTTGTTGCTACAGACGCGCCTTGCTCCCCGAGTTGTTCCTTTATGGCAAGTGCTTTCGAATACGACCCTAGAGCTTCTTCATAACGAGCCATCCTTGATAGAATTGTCCCCAAGTTATGAAGTGAGGCCGCAGTATCTCTTAAGTTACCTTCTTTCTCGGCAGTAAATAATGCTTCTCGGATGAGAGACTCAGCTTCAACATAATTGCCCTTTGAAAAAGATTCGCTAGAATTCTTTATCAACTGATTAACATCAACTTTATTACTCTCACTCATTTCTCAACACTTCCCTTTTTGGGATTGGAATCCGGTATGGGAGAATACGTCTTCAGCTGTTCAATTTCTTCTGCAATAATTAGTGGCTTTCGAAGATGACAAAGAGAAATCACTAACCAAAGGAAAGCCACAACATCAACAATAACGAACATGGCATGCCATGTTGCTGCGGGAAGCATAAAATTGTTAAATGATGTTGTTGTTAGGGTTAGGGTAATCGCAACAACCAATCCAAGAGGCGCAACCCATTCTGATTGCTTTTTTATGCGGCCAATCACCTCTCTCAGCCAAAGATTCATGCGATCTTCGGTAGTGATAATTAGTGTCTGAGACACATTCACATGAACTTGTTCAAACGTTACAAGCTCTTGTGTAAGTAGTTCTTGTCCAAACACCACTGCTGTCTTCTCGTCAGTCAATTATTTTTCCCTTCCTGTTTCGCAAAATTTATTTTAAGCCTAACGACCTGCGCAGCGGCGCACGAAGTGCGTCCGGCGCCCAACGGGCGCGTACTGGCGCTGATTGTTAGGTAATTTCGCGATATTTTTCACTCAATAGATACCAGTAAGAAAGTGGCCACAACAAAAAGACTGCAACCAGCCATTGCGTTCGCTTCCTTTGGTATGCGCTCGCCTGGGCAGCTAGCCAAGTAAATAGAACCCCAGTTACGCCAAAACTAATTAGTATTTTTTCAAGAATTCTGCCATTTTCAAGTGGCACAAAGAAAAAACACAAAATAGCAACTAAAGCCAGAATCCCAAGGGCTAACCATACTGGAGATCTAGAAGCTCTCAGAGAGAAAGCACTAAATCTGTCATCCATGGCCTCACTAAAAAATGGATGCTTCAACACGCTCACCCCTAACGTTTTAGCTCAGGCTGCGGCCCGTCAGGGCCGTCGCACCTACTGCGAATGGTCATGCATCAACGTCCTCAACTGCTCGCTTCTCGGCAAGAATGCGCGCTCCGACAGCCTTACCTCGCTCTGTAAGCGAGAATATTGAGTCATCGTATTCCCCAACGATTAGGAGCCCACGGCTCACCAACGTCTTGCCGTGTTGGATCATTTCTAGTTGGGTCATCTGACCATGTTCATATTTAAGAACATTCAAGTTCAATGTCTGCCCAGGCTGCCGCGCAGCAAGCTCGATGAAGACCTTATCAAAGGCGCAGAGGTCTCTATCGCGCCCCCGATAGCCAAACTCGACCGTCGCACGTGTTACAACCCGCCACATGGTGCTTAGGAACCACGCAATTAGATAGGTTGCTGAAAACACCAAGGCACCAATTGCCCAGACCCTTATATTTCCATCCAATCTCGGGATATGCTCTGGAATGATGTACCCGCCAAACAGCAGCGCAGCCGCACTCAAAAAGACTGCGGTAGCGAATAGTTTCGAGATTGCGAGGTGCTTTAGAAGATCAGGAATCCATTGCATACCGCCATCCTATCCTTGATGCATAACGCTTGGCATACGTGCCGGTTTGGAGCCGCAGTGCGGCGGAAAAACGGTCACCGTGCTGCCACTTGCTAGGCATCTTCTCGCCCCACCCAGAACTCGATCGCTTGGTTCAACGGGACAGGGAATGGTTCTTTTTGAAAGACCTCCTTATCTTTCCAATAACCCCATAAGAGGTAGGCAACGACTCTATGGTTGCCATCGATGATTTCGTGTTCGCCGCGTTTCTCAATCAATATCGGCGAGCAGGGTAAATTTCCGCTTTCTCGGAGATATTGCAATAGCTTGGCAAGCTTAAGTTTTGCTTCCTCACCCATGAACTCGGAATAAGGGCACGGGACACCAGCTTCAT
The DNA here is from genome assembly GCF_003259185.1 of Isoalcanivorax indicus. Classification (NCBI taxonomy): domain Bacteria; kingdom Pseudomonadati; phylum Pseudomonadota; class Gammaproteobacteria; order Oceanospirillales; family Alcanivoracaceae; genus Isoalcanivorax; species Isoalcanivorax indicus. The sequence continues at coordinate 342,462 of NZ_QGMP01000002.1, read as the reverse complement.
GGAAACCAATCATTTCCTGAATAAGACGATTACAATTCGGGGTTAGCACCAGTGAAGGAGGGTAAAGAGCTTCTTTACTCCACCTTAACGACGACCAATATTCTAGGTCTCTGTTTGCAAGTAAGCCCTTCCATCTGCCTTCAAGAGGAGCTGGTGGCGGCCAACCCTCAGACTCTGCGTAGTAGCCTATCCACTGATTTATAACATCATCAGGAAAGTTCGGTAGATCTTTCGATACTTGCTTGATGATGCTCATATATCTTCCTTGCCTAACAGGTATTAGGACGCCGGCGCATATATCCAATAACTACGCAGGCGGCCTATCACAATTAGCAAATTTATATATTGATAAATAGATCATAAAACTCAACGGCTTACCAGCACCCCACCGAATGCCCGACCCATTCGCTTGCCTTCTTTTTTCCATGCCAAGCGCAAGGACAGCGGCAGGCAGCCACGGCTGCGTGATCAGTTGCGCAACGCAATTCGCGTTCGTCATTACAGCGCACGCACTGACGCCGCCACGCTACCGCCCTGCCCGACATCCCGCGCATTGTCCGTGCTGCGGCGAGCATCCGTTAATCCATTGTTTTGATATGGCTCGCGAACAGCGCTTCTCTTGAGTGCTTCTTCGCCACGCCAGCAACCCTGCTTCGATACTGCCCCGCCTCCGGGGTGATGGCAACCCCGGAACAGGGTCGCCCCGATAGTCGGGGCCTGCAGCGCCAGCCACCCACGGTGTAAGGCGCTGCTATCCGGCTCGGGCAGCGCGATGCGCATGCAGCTTCTTGTAACTCTCGATCAGGCGCTGGTGTTTCTCCAGGCCGTCCAGCTGCATGTTGGTGGGGGTCAGGCCGTAAAAACGCACGGTGCCCTCGGTGCAGCCGACCACGGCATCCATGGTCTCCTGGCCGAACATGCGGGTCAGGTTGTGCAGGTAATCGTCCAGCGCCAGTTCGTCGTCCAGGAGAATGGTGAGCACGGCCTGCATGGCCTGGTAGAAGCGGCCGCGTTCCACGGTGTTGTCGTTGTATTGCAGGAACATTTCGACGTGTTCCAGCGCTGCGTCGTGGTCGCCCAGTGCCAGGTGGATGAGGAGTTTCAGCTCCAGGATGGTGAGCTGGCCCCATACGGTGTTTTCGTCAAACTCGATACCGATCAGGGTGATGATATCCATGTGTTCGTCGAGCTGGCTTTCTTCCAGGCGGTCGAGCAGTGCGGTGAGTTGCCGTTTGTTCAGGCTGTGCAGGTTCAGGATGTCTTCGCGGAACAGCAGGGCCTTGTTGGTGTTGTCCCACACCAGGTCTTCCACCGGATAGACCTCGGAATAGCCGGGCACCAGGATGCGGCACACGGGGGCGCCCAGGTCGGTGTGCACGGCCATGTAGCATTCCAGGTCCTGCTCTTCCAGCAAGCCGAACAGGGTGGCGGCTTCTTCCTCGGTGCTGCCGGCAAAGTTCCAGTGCACAAAGTCGACATCGGCCTTGCTGCTGAAAAAGCGCCATGAGATCAGGCCGGAGGAGTCGATAAAGTGTTCCACAAAGTTGTTCGGCTCGGTCACGGCCAGGCTGTTGAAGGTAGGCGCCATGAAGTCATTCAAACCTTCGAAGCTGCGGCCTTGCAGCAGCTCGGTCAGGCTGCGTTCCAGTGCTACTTCAAAGCTGGGATGGGCGCCGAAGGAGGCAAACACGCCGCCGGTGCGGGGGTTCATCAGGGTTACGCACATCACCGGGTACTGGCCGCCCAGGGAGGCATCTTTCACCAGCACGGGGAAGCCCTGGGCTTCCAGGGCCTGCACGCCTTCGAGAATGGCGGGGTATTGTTCCAGCACGCTCTGCGGTACATCCGGAAGGGTGATTTCCTCTTCGATGATCTGGCGCTTCACGGCGCGCTCGAAAATTTCGGAGAGACATTGCACCTGGGCTTCCTGCAGGGTGTTGCCGGCGCTCATGCCGTTGCTCAGGTAGAGATTTTCGATCAGGTTCGAGGGGAAATAGACGGTGTCGCCGTCAGACCGACGCTCAAACGGGAGCGCCACGATGCCGCGCTCGCTGTTCCCGGAGTTGGTGTCGATCAGGTTCGAGGCACGCAGTTCGCCGTCGGGGTCATAGATGTCGCGGCAGTAGTCGTCCAGCAGGCCGTCGGGCAGGGCGTCGTCCGGGCCGGGCTGGAACCATTTTTCATTCGGGTAGTGGACGAATGTGCTGTTGGCGATCTCGGGGCCGAAGAACTGGTCGTTGTAGAAAAAGTTGCAGCTCAGGCGCTCGATAAACTCGCCCAACGCGGAGCACAGGGCGCTTTCTTTGGTGGCGCCCTTGCCGTTGGTAAAGCACATGGGTGAGGCGGCATCGCGGATATGCAGTGACCAGACGTGCGGCACAATATTGCGCCAGGAGGCAATCTCGATCTTCATGCCGAGGTCGGCCAGCATCGCGGTCATGTTGGCGATGGTCTGCTCCAGGGGCAGGTCCTTGCCTTCGATCCAGGTCTGTTGCGCCGGGTCGGGCACGGCCATCAGCAGGGCCTGGGCGTCTTCGTCGATACTCTCGACGGTTTCGATCTGGAAATCCGGCCCGGCCTGCACCACTTTCTTGACGGTGCAGCGGTCAATGGCGCGCAGGATGCCCTGGCGATCCTTGTCGGAAAGGCCTTCCGGCAGCTCCACCTGAATGCGGAAGATCTGCTTGTAGCGATTTTCCGGGTCGACGATGTTGTTCTGCGACAGGCGGATATTGTCGGTGGGGATATCGCGGGTGTTGCAGTACACCTTGACGAAATAGGCCGCGCACAGCGCCGAGGACGCGAGGAAGTAATCGAACGGCCCGGGCGCCGAGCCGTCGCCCTTGTAGCGAATCGGCTGGTCGGAAATCACCTTGAAGTCGTCGAACAGGGCCTCCAGGCGGAGGTTGTCGAGATAATTGACCTTGATTTCCATGAGCGGGCACCGGGGTATTTCAGGGCCGCACATTATCCGGGTTTTAGGTGCTGCCGTCTTGCCCCCTGCCCCTGCTGCTGCCCTGCTGCTGCCCTTCTGTTAAAGCGGCTTGAGCACAAACCTGCCATAGGCAATGAACGCGCACACGGCGGCCACCACCAGCCAGTAGATCATCTGACCGTGATTCGCATCACCGGAGGCCAGGTGCAGGCCGCAGTACAGCAACATGACAGCGGCGATGCAGAGCGCCGCCATGGGCGCCAGCAGCGCTGCCGGTTTGTACAGGGCTGGCAGAATCAGCGCCACGCTCAGAAACAGTTCGAATACGCCAAGCCCGAGCCAGGCGCCTTGCGGAATGGCCTGTAATGAGGGCACGGTTTGCACCGAGTTGGAGAATTTCCAGACGGCGCCCATCACGGTGTGAAACGCGAGCAGACCTTGCAAGATCCAAAGTGTGATATTCACTGTTGTACGCCCTCTTCCTCGTTTTCCAGAACTCGCTCCAGTGCCGCCATGAATCGCGGCCACCCGGCTTTGGCGCCCATGTAGTACCGCGCCTGCTGCGGGTAGTCCGGCGAATCCGCCGATGCAAAGCCCGCTTGCTCCATGCGCAGCAGGGTGCCTTTGGCGGTAGGCGTCAGGGTCCAGTGGACCACGCTCTTCAGCGCGCCCGATTCCCAGGTGTACGACAGCGCCTGGTGTTGCGCGAGCTCCAGAACGCGGCACTCGACGGCGCCCCAATCAAACTGCAATGCGAAGCAGTGCCCCACTGCCGCGCTGAAGTCTGTCTTGGTCAGCCAGGCCTCCATCAGGTGGGGCTGGGTCAGCGCGCGCCAGACTTTTTCTGGCGGATGCAGCAGCTCTCGCTCGACCACCACAGACTGAGTGTCTTCAGCACGTTTATTCATTGGTCCATCCCCTGTAGCACCCGTTCGAGGTCGTCAAAGCGCGCCAGCCAGAACGCGGTCATCTGCTGGGTCCACTCTTTCAGCGGGTTCAGCGCGGCTGGCTGGGCGCGGTAGTGCGTTTGCCGTCCCTCATGGCGGTCGCTGACCAGCCCGGCCTGCTTCAGTATCCCGAGGTGCTTCGACACCGCCGGTTGCGACACGCCGGCCTCGGCGGTCAGCGCGCCGACAGTCAGGTCGCCGTGACGACACAACCGCTCAAAAATGGCGCGCCGGGTCGGGTCAGCCAGGGCCTTGAAGAGTGTTTCGTGAGCTTGCAGCATTGCGGAAACCCATAACCATGAAGTTATGGATGAAATCATAATCATCGGGTTATGAATTGGTCAAGTCATCTGTGTCCGGCATTACTCGTCAAAGCTGCTGGACCGCATTGATCACCACGCTGTCGCCGTCCAGCAGGATAACGCCGTACGTCGGCGCGCCCGGATAACGCGTCAAACGGTCGCTGACCATATCGAAGCGCAACGGCAGATGGGTGCTGTCCAGCACCGTGAAGGGGTGGCCCGCCCAGCGTCCGCTGACATTGCGATGCAGATGGCCGCACAGCAGCTGGGTCGGTGCGGCGCGGGCGCGCAGTAGTCGCGAAAACGCATTATCCGGATCGCGCAGGCGCAACCGGTCCAGGGGCGGCATGCCGATGGCCACGGGGGGATGGTGCATGAAGATCAACACCGGGCTTGCGCCGGCGCGTTGCAATTGCGCCGCCAGCCACGCCAGTCGGGCAGGACAAAGTTCGCCGTGATGGCCAGTCTCTGCCTGAGTATCCAGGTAGATAAGGTGGGTGCCATCCAGTTCCTCGGCGAATTGCAGGAAGCCTTCGGTCACAGGCACCCGGGGGAACACTTCCCGAAGGTTGTCGCGCTTGTCGTGATTGCCCACCAGCAAGCGCCAGGGAATCGGGAAATCCTGCAGCACGTCCCGCAGCACCTGATAGCTTTGCACACTGCCGGATTGCACCAGATCGCCGGTAAGAATCAGGCGGTCTGCATCCTCGTGCTGATCTCGCAGTTCATTTAATACTGCGTGGAGTCGCGGTAAGGGATCGACGTGCTGTGGCCAGGGGTGACCGGGTTCTACCAGATGCAGGTCGGTAATCCAGAGCAGTTTGTGTGTGTTCATCATTGCGCTCCCTGTCGCAAATCAGTGGCGAGGGCTTGCCTCATCAAATAGTGCAGCAAGGTGAGTGCGCCCAGGGCCACCAGCCCGAGCGCGGCGGACACAGCGAGCGCCCCGCTGCCAAGACGTTCGATCAGCAAGGCAAACAGAAAAGGTGAAAACGCCTGGCCAAAGCGCGCCGGTGCCATCAGCCAGCCCTGACGCCGGCCATAGCCCCGGGGGCCGAAAATGGCCAGCGGCAAGGTGCCTTTGGCAATGGTGAGAATGCCGTTGCCGGCGCCGTGCAGCAGGGTGAACAGCGCTGCCGCCGGTGCACCGAAGAGCAGCATGGCCATGGCGCCCAGAGGATGGGCGGCGCTGGCCAGCCGGGCGGAGACCAGGGGGTGAAAACGCCGCAGCAGGGAAAATTCCAGAAACCGGGCCGCCACCTGCGCCGGGCCGACCAATGCGGCCAGCGCAATGGCGGTCGTGGCGGTGTGCCCGGCTTCTTGCAGCAGACGCGGCAGATGCGCCGCCATGGCGGTACTGAGTATCCACGTAATGGCGAAAACAAGCGCCAGCAGCGGCATGGCGAAGCGTACCGATGCCGCCCGGGCAGGCGGGGCTATGCTGTGAGGTGTTGCAGCCCGGATGCCCCCGGGGAGCAGCACGCGGTTCAGCGGCAGGCCGATAAGCAGATGCGCAGCGCCCCAGATAATGCAGGCCGTCCGCCAGCCGAACTCTGCCTCCAGCCAGCCGGTGATCGGCCAGCATACGGTGCTGGCAAATCCGGCCATCAATGTAATGCCGGTAATGGCGCGGCGCGCCTGGTGACCATAAAGCGCTGTCAGGGTGGCAAAGGCGGCGTCATAGAGACCCACGGCCATGCCGACGCCGATGATCGCCCACGCGCACCAGAGGGAGACCGGCCCCTGAGCCAGCGCCAAGGAGAGAAGCCCCGCCGCAAACAGCAGGCTGGAACTCGCCAGCACACCACGGCCGCCGTGGGTATCAATACGATGCCCCGCCGGGGGGCCGAGGATCGCGGTCAGGATCAGCGCCAAGGAGAAGGCGCCAAAGACATTGCCCGTGGAAACGCCGAGGTCCCGCGCCATGGGCTCGGCGAGAATGGCGGGCAGATAGTAGGTAGAGCCCCAGGCCAGGGTTTGCGTCAGACCCAATGTCACTACGACTCGTCGGCGTGCGCTCATCCGCGGCACACCCTTGATGCGCGCCGCGCGGGCGGGAGGATGCACCGGCGAAGGCATCCATGATCAAGGCATCGAACATCGAGGCTTTTGGGCAAAAAAAACGACACAACGAAAGTCATGCCCCCTGCCCCTCTTCCGCCGCCAGCTTGCTCGCAACGATGCAATCCGTCGCATCCAGCCAGGCCTCAACGGCCACCTGGAATGCTTCGCGGCCTTTGTCGGTCAGGGTGTAGACTTTTCTGGCGCGGCCCTGCACCACCTCGGCGGCGGAAGACAGATAGCCCCCGGCTTCAAACTCATTCAGCACCGGGTACACGGTGCCCTCGGACGGGCTGCAGCAGCCGTTGGTGCTTTGCTCCACGGCATGCACCACTTCATAGCCATGCATGGGCTTGCGGTGCAGCACACTGAGCACAAAGAACTTGGACAACGACATCTTGATGGTCCCCTGCCAGTAGCGGGGATCACTGTAATCCGGTGTCTGCCGGGTGCGTGTTTGTTTGTCCGATGGGCTCATGGTGTCGGACTTTATGCCTCGATGCTCGATGCGTCAAGCCGAGTTGTCACTCGTGCCTTACCGCTCACCCTCCAGCCCATGCCATATCCGCAGAATGATGATGACACTGGAGTGGACGGCATAGCGCACCACATACCGGCCAAACGCCATGTCCCGCACCGTGTCAGGATCGGGAGCCATTTCAACCGGCACACCCATACGCGGGAACTGGCGCAGCGCCTCGACCCGGCTGATCAGTTCCCTGGCGACGCTCATGGCCGCCTGAGGGTTGTGTTCTGCTATGAAGGCTCTGAGGCGCTTTAGATCGGAGATAGCGTCATCGGTATAAACCAGCTTCACCGGCCAGACTCCGGGGCGTCCTGCTCGTTGTCCGTGCCCCAGCTGCTGAGCCAGTCATGCACATCCGAGGCCTCCGCGACTTTGCCCTGGGCAGCTGACGCCATGGCCTCCAGGGTTTGCTGCCAGCGCGCCTGCTCCAGCGCCTGCTTCTGGATGTACTCGGAAAGTGCCTCGTTGATCACCCAGCCTTTGCTGCGCTGGAGTCGGCTGGCGATGGCTTCCAGCTGTTGTTCAACCTCGGCCTGAAGGCGAACCGTTGTCACGCCCATGATTTGCTCCTCGCTCGGATTGACTACAGTGTATTACATCATAGTCACCTGAACGGCGGCCATAAAAAAACGCGCAAGGTGCCGGGCGCGCCGGCAGCCTTGCGCGTTCAGGCGCGCGGGTCAGAGGGCGACGTCGAATGCCGGTGACGCCCAGCCCTGGCGAGAGCCGCGGGCACGGCGTTCGTCCAGCGGCTCACCGCCGAAGATCACCTGTTCGCTGTCGCCGTAGTGCAGCCAGGTTTCTGTAGGCAGTACGCCCTCGCCCGGTTGGCTGTAGTCGCAGACGCCTTCGGGGAAGATCTCTTCCACCTGTTGCAGGAAGCTGGCGTTGGCCACCAGTGCGGGATAATCCGCCGGGTCCACGGGTTTGAGTTGGCACTTGTTGGTCAGGGTGCGGATGTCGTCCCCCGCCACGGTGCGCGGGGTGCCAAAGCGGGTCTGCACCACGGTCTGTTGCAGGGTCACGATGGGCTCGAGGATCGGGTTGAGGATGCCCGTGATAATGCCCAGCAGGTCGCTGATTACCGGCAGGTCATTCACCACTGGCAGGGTCTGCGGGTCGAGGCCGCACACCTGGCCGGTCAGGGCGTCGGCGATCACGCCGAGTTCTGCCGGGGCCGAGGGCAGCAGCGACAGGTCCAGCAGTGGCAACAGGGGATCGGGGTACAGCAGGTTGCCGGTCAGCGGCACGATGGGGCCATCCGGGCCACCGAGCAGGCCGGACAAGGACAGGCAGCGGTCGCGGGCGAAGGTGGGTTTGTTGTCCACCACGCGCTGGGCGATGCTCACTTCGCGGTCGTCCTGTTCGATTTCCGAAAGCCACAGGTCCATCACCAGCAGGGCTTCGGTGGTGAAGACCGAATCACCGAACAAGGGCGCGGGGCCGTACCAGATGACATGGTTATCCGCGTGGCCCTGGGTGGCTTCCAGGCGGGCGCGCATCTGCCAGGAATGGAAGGCGTCGTGGGCGATGCCGGGGTCGGGGCCGCGCAGGTCGATAATCGGCACGTTGGCCAGATGCTCGGCGGTATTGATACCGCCGGTGCGGTAGACGTTGCGCAGCGTCGCCATGTCGGCGCGGGTGCGTTCAGGCTGCGGGCGGATGTCCAGGCTCAGGCCGCCGATGTCACGGTTTACTGCCAGGAACTGGTCCGGGGTGATCAGGCCCTGGTTGAGCGCACCCAGGCCGTACTGCACACCGATATTGTCCAGAGGAATGCCGGCAAAGCCGCGCGACAGCAGTGCTTCGTTCGGGGTCCAGACTTCCGAGGGGCGCGGGCCGAACTGGTTGATCATGTAATCCAGCAAGCCACAGCGCAGGCCGTCCGGGGCGGTATCCGGGTCATACACCTGGACGCCGTCCTGCAAGCGGGGGCAGCTCGCCTGATCCGGCGCGGCCGAGGGGAAGAAAGCCAGATCAGACACCACCGGGTTGAGGGGCAGATGGCCATAGAAAGCAGCCCATTGCAGCAGCAACACGTCGCCCGTCAGCGCTGAGCTCAGCAGGTCGGGCACGCCTTCAGGACCTTCCGGCACTTGCAGGCCGAAGTAGTTGCTGAGCAGGTGGTAGTCCGCGAACTGGGTCGCGGTGGTCCACACATCCGGGTAGGAGCACTGCACGATCAGGCCCTGGTAGATGCCCGGATAGGCGTTGGCCACATGCTGCTGGGTGATGGAGCCGCCGGAGCAGCCGGTGCCGATGGTGTAACGGATTTCGCCGTACTGCTCGATGATGCGTTCCTTGGCCATCATCAGTGATTCAGCCGCCGTCACCAGGTTGGCGTTGTGGCCCAGGTTGCCCTGGGCGGTGGACAGGGTCATGAAGCCACGAGCCAGGGCTGTGGTGATGCTGTCGCCCAGCAGCACCTCGGCGCCGTCGGGGGCGGTGCCAGCGATATCGCCTTCAGGCGGATTGCCCATGCCATAGCTCACGCCGACATTGCCACCGTGGTGGATCAGCAGTTTGCGGTTCCATTGCGGCTGCGGCGCCACGGCGCTCCACGGTTCGCCGGGCTGAAACAGGGTCATGATCAGGTAGCGGTCACGGTTCTGCACGCCGCGCTCCTGGCGCACGATGAACGGGACCTCGACGCCCTCATCGGTGGTGATCCGGGCAATGTCACCGTCGGCGGGCGGGTTCTCGGGATCAAAGGGCCGGAAGGCGGCGGGCAAGCCGGGGTTCTGCGGATCAAAATCCGTGAGCAGGGCTTGCAGCCGGTCGGCCGGTACGTATTTGAAGCTGTATTCGGGCGGTTGATTGCACTGCGCGTCCACCGCGTTGGCGTTGGTGCATTGCCAGGGCTGGATCTGTGGGCCGGAGAAGACGGGGCCGCCGTGGGGGTGGTTGATGATCTGCTGTTCCAGCACCGTGTTGCCGCCCAGTACCGCTCGCAGGGTGTTGGGGCCCAGCGCCAGGCCCTCCACCAGACCCTTGAGGGTGCCCTCGTCAGTGCGGATCAGCTGATCGGAGATGTCGGTGCTGCCCAGCAGCACGCGGGCGCCGTCCAGCTGGTCGGGGGAGCCTGGCACCACTTCCACCAGGGCATCGCCGCCGCTGATCAGGTCCGCACGGTTGGACAGCACGCGGATTTCGCCTTGCCCGGCACCGGGGCCACCCGGATCACCCGGTCCGCCCGGCGGGCTGCCGGGCCCCGCGCCGTTGATGGACGATGAGCCGCCGCAGGCGGCAAGCAAACACAGGGTTCCTGCTGCGATCAGCAGTCTTGTTGTTGTCATAGGGCTCTCCTGAAGACTTCCCGTCGCGGACGGGCACTTTGCAATAGCGCACCTTGAAGTCTAGGAGGGCGCCGCCGACAGGTCGGTTGGTGAGCGGTAGCAAAATCGTTACGGGCGTGCCATCTCTGTTCTCGGCGTGTATCCGGCCCCCCTGCCCAAGCGGCCCGGTTGCAGGCAGAATCAGGCGATAACAAAGACCAACATGGCACGGGGGAGCGGACCATGAACGAAGAACCGGACGATCGCTGGAAAGCACCTGAAGCACCACTGCTGGACAATACCGAATCGATACCGGCCATCGTGATGGTGATTACCGTCATCACCCTGATGCTGGCACTGGGCTTTCCGTTTTACGGCGAAGCACTGCTGGGGGATACGCCGCTGCCCGCTCTGCTCAAGGCCCAGGCACCGGTTATCCTGCTGATGGCCTGGGGGGTTGCCATGAGTTTTATGGGGGTCTGCTATCTGGATATCCGCCGCTTTACCGGGCGCTATCCGGCCATCGACAGTCTGGCTGCGTGGCGTGCCTTTACGGCCATGGTGGCGCGCAATATGTGGCTGGCGCTGGTGCAGATCGGCGTGCTGCTGGTGCTGTTTACCGCGGGGGTCATGGCCATCCTGCATGACGGCCTGACAGGTGTCGCGCTGGTGGGGGTGACCCTCGGCATCTTCACACTCAGCAGCCGCCGTTTTCAGGTCCTGGAACAATCATTGCGGCAGTATCCGGTGGATGCCCATTTCGAGGCCGTCTATCAGCGCGTCTGCCACCGCTGGCTGCATGATGCGTTGCCGCGCTTCTGAGGCAGGCCCACCGATCAGCTATACTGCGTCCGCCTTTTGCCAGAGCGATTGCCATGCGTACCTTCGTGCTTCGCGCCCGTGCGGCGCCCACCGACAGTCAGGCCCTGCTGGCCCAGGTGGGCGGCGAGGCGCATACGGAAATACTGGCCCATACGCTGATGAACAGCCTGTTTGTGGCACAGTCGCACCGGGACGATGTGGTGGTGCATCTGGTGCTGGAAAGCACCCGGGATTTTTCTCGCACCATCACCTTTGCGGCCGCCGAGATGCAGCATATCGGCGGCTTTCATGAGCAGGCCCTGTTGGCCAAGGTGGCGCGGGCGCTGGACGCCTCGCAGGGTCTGGGCAAGGAACAGGAACGTGCGGTGGAGCCGGGCATCCGGGTGCGCACGGTCAGCTTCGAGAAGCTGGTAAAAGATCTGGCGGAAGACCATCAGCTCTATGTGATGGACAAGAAAGGCGACCCCATTCGTGACGTCACCTTCGCTGGCAACCCCTGCTTCGTGCTCACCGATCATATCCCCATGCCGAAAAAGACCTTCGGCAGCCTGAAACGCCTCGGCGCAGAAAAGATCAGCCTGGGACCGACCATGCTGTTTGCGTCACAGTGCGTGGTGCTGATTCACAACGAGCTGGACCTGGCCGGGTAGCGATGATGGGCGTGGTCATTGTTCGAATCCGCTCAGGAACTGCCTGAGCAAATCGTCCAGTTGGGCACGCTGGTCATCCGTCAGGACGGCAACCAGCTTCGCCTGTGTCTCCACATGGGCGGTCACCGCCGCCTCGATCAGATCAAGCCCCGCTGACGAAAGCGCAATCAGCCAACCCCGACCATCCTCGGGATTCCGGGTCCTGACCACCAGTCCGGCTTTCTCCAACTGGTCGACACGATGCGTCATGGTACCGGACGTCACCATGGTCGCCTCGATCAACTCCCCCGGCGATAACGCGTAGGGCGCGCCCGCGCGGCGCAATGTGGCCAGCACATCAAAACTCGCGCCATTCAACCCGTGCTCGGACCAGGTCTTCTCCATGCTGCGCATCAGGTACTGATTGAGCTTCTTGATCCGCCCTATCGTGCCCATGGGCGCAACCTGAAGATCGGGGCGCGCCCGGCGCCACTGCTCGAGAATGCCGTCTACTTTATCCATGGGAAGCGAGTGTCCCATGGGTTTATCTTGACATCAAGATTTATGGCCATGTATCTTGATATCAAGATAAATAGCAAGGAGTGATGGTCATGCAGAACCTGCAAGGAGCGAAGCTGGTCCCGCTGCTAAGCCTTCTATCTGGCGGGGCCCTGCTGGGGCTATCCACCAATCTGGCAAAACTCGCAGCCGAGGCCCACCTGTCGCCGCTGGCGTTCCTGACCTGGTCCGTCGTCGGCGCAGCGCTGTTGTTAATGGTGGTCGCCGCTGTGCGCCGAGACCTGCCGCCCGTTCACATTCGAGCGCTGGAATACTATGGCGTTTCTGCGCTGGTGGGCGTGGCGGGCTCCAATCTGATCTTCTTTTCAGCTGTCCCCCATGTGGGCGCGGGGTTTGTTGCGTTAATCATTTCACTGCCGCCACTGTTGACCTATGTCGGCGCCCTGATCTGGAAGCTGGAGCGTTTCCGGATGATGCGCGCCCTGGGCGTAGCCGTGGCGCTGGGCGGTGCCGGCGTGCTGGCGTTACGCCAATACTCGGCGCCCGATGCGGACGGGCTATGGATATTCATTGCCCTGCTCGGGCCGATCCTGCTGGCCATCGGCAATCTTTATCGCACCCTGCGCTGGCCCAGAGGCGTATCGGCCGATGCGCTGGCTCCAGGGATGCTGGTGGCTGCCGCAGTGATGCTACTCGGGACAGGACTCTTGCCCGGTTTCTCGCTTGCGGTTCCTCTGGACCGGAGCCTGCCGCTCATCCTCATCGTCGTGCAGGCTGTGGTGTTCTCCGGGATGTTCCTGCTGCTGCTTATGCTCCAGAAAACGAGCGGCCCGGTTCTGCTGAGTCTGCTGGGCTCTGTCGGTGCGGTGGTGGGCGTCCCGGTGGCTATTTTCTTGCTCGGCGAGACCGCACCCGACGGGCTGCTCCTGAGTGCCGCCCTGATCATCGTTGGCGTTGCCCTGCTCTCGCTCGGCAAAGCTAGGTCCGCATAACCCGATATCACTTCAAAGGAGATCCCTGATGAATATCATTATTTTTGGCGCGGCCGGAAACGTCGGCAGACGCATCGCCCATGAAGCACTGCGGCGCGGACATACCGTCACCGGTGTGGTCCGGAACAAGGAACAGTTCGGCTCGTTACCCGAGCACGTCCAGCCCTGCGCTGCAGAGGTATCAGACCCTGCGCAACTGAGCCGGACGCTTGACGGTCAGGACTTGATTATCAGTGCACTTCGCCCACCCGAAGGGCATGAAGATGCCCTGGTCACATTGACCCGCTCGGTTCTCGACGGCGCCATAGCACACCGTCTGCGCGCCCTTTTTGTTGGCGGTGCAGCGCGCTTGCGTCTTCCTGGCCGTGGCGAGGAAACCGTGCTGAGTGCGCCAGACTTCCTGCCCGCATCAACGCGGCAGATCGCTCGTGCCTGCCAAGCGCAGTACCACCTTTGCCTGAACGAACATCGCGCCGATTGGACCTACCTTTCACCCGCCGCCATGCTGCAACCGGGAACGCGCACCAGGCAGTATCGTCTTGATACCGACACGTTGGTGGTCGATGCGAACGGCACCTCGCGTATTTCAATGGAGGATTTTGCGGTAGCCATGCTGGATGAAGCGGAGATGCCACAGCATATTCGACGTGCTTTCACCCTCGGCTACTGAGTTTGCCACCGGGTCATGGCAGCGGAATAAACTCCTCCTCGTCACCCGGCACCAGAGGAAAACGTTGCGCACGCCAGTCTTCCCTGGCCTGCTTGAGGCGTTCGCGACGGCTGGACACAAAATTCCAGTCGATAAAACGCTCCCCCACCGGCGCGCCGCCAATCAGTGCGATGCGCGCATCCGTCTTGGCGGTAATGCGGATTCCCGGTTGTTCGGCAAAGACGGTCATCGACCACTCCGGCAGGGTGGTGCCCTCTGCCTGCAAGCTGCCGCTGACCACGTAGACGGCCCGCTCCGGTGCCTCCGGCAGCAACAGGCTTTGTCCGGCACGCAGGTGGGCCTCGAAGTAGAGCGTTTCGGAAAAGGTCTCGACCGGCGACGTCACACCATAAGCGCTGCCCATGATCACGCGCACCGCCACGCCGTCGACCTCCTGCTGTGGCACGTCGCTGTCAGGGTGGTGGTAGAACGCCGGCGCGATCTCTTCCTGTTCAGCCGGCAGCGCCAGCCACAACTGAAGCCCGTTGAGGGTGTGATTCACTGCGGTCACTTCCGGGCGTTCACGCTCCGAGTGCACCATGCCGCGCCCGGTCACCATCAGATTGACGTCGCCGGGCCGAATCGGCTGCACGCTGCCCAACGAATCCCGATGCAGGATTTCGCCCTCGAAAAGATAGGTCACGGTGGCAATGCCGATGTGCGGGTGCGGGCGAACATTGATGCCGGTGCCGGCGGGAAAGTGCGCCGGCCCCATGTGGTCGAAAAAAATCCACGGCCCCACCATGCGACGCCTTGCTGTGGGCAGCAGGCGCCGCACGGAGAAACCACCAAGGTCGGTGTCCTTGGGCGTCAGGATCAGCTGTATAGCGCTGCACGGCGCTGCAAGGCTGTCGCAGTGCTGCTCAGCGTGATCAAGAACATTGCTCATGGCGCATCCCTTCCCTGTAGGTGAATCAACGTCAGACTGCTGCAAGCCGCTGGCTGATCAACCGGTCGACCGAGGCCCGGCCACCACCACTGATGGCCAGCGCCACCGAGATCGCCAGCAACGACAGGCCAAACTCGTAACCATTGTTACTCATAAAGAGGCCGTTGCCGATATGTACCGCGAAGATCGCCACCAGCATGGTGAACGCCAGCACGACCGCCGCCGGGCGGGTTAACAGGCCCAGCAGCAAGGCAATACCGCCGAAGAACTCCGCGCTGCCAGCGGCCAGAGCCATCAGGTAACCGGGCTGCAGGCCGATCGAAGCCATCCATTGCCCGGTGCCTTCCAGCCCGTGGCCGCCAAAGCTGCCGAACAGCTTCTGGGCGCCGTGGGCGATAAAGATGATGCCGGTGGGGATGCGCAGTGCCAGGCCAGCAAGGCTGGCGTCGGTGCCGATAACGCGATTGATCAGGGTGGTATTCATGGTCAGATCTCCAGAAGTAAGCGAACCAGTGACGTTCACTTTAGCCATCAACAGAGCTGATATGAATATATTGGACTAGCGGTTATTTATCTAATTTATTGATCTTGGAGGGTGTCTGATCTTGGAGGATGTCAGCCCACCTTGTAGCGCAGCAGGACAACACCTGACGGGAAGGGCCTGGCCTCTGCCAATGTGAGGTCGACCCGTTGGCTCAAACCGGTATACGCCTGAGGCCCCTCTACGCCAATGAGGGGCTGGGCCAGCAGGTGCACGTCATGGATCAGCCCGTCATTCATCATGGCGGCGGCCAGGCCGGGGCTGCCGAAAAGCACGGCGACGCCTGGCACCTCGCTCAAGGTTTTCGCGAGGTTGGTGAGGCCCGGGCCAGGCACATGCACTGTGTTTTCCCAGCTCGTCTCTACGGGCCTGGCGGACACCACATACTTGCGGGTCTGCGTAAAGGCCCGTGCAAGCGCGACCGTGTGCTCCGGCAGATCCTGCCGGTTTGCGGCCGCAGGCCAGAACGCCTCGAACAGGGCAAAGGTGCGGGCACCTAGAATCAGGGCATCAGCGGCGGTCACCAGGTCGATCGCATACTGGTGATGTGTATCATCAATCAGGCTGTCCAGGTGGTGGCAGCGCCCACTCAGCGTCGCGTTGATGGAATGAATCACATGGGCCATACCGAATCTCCCGGGTTCTCAACAAGGCCTGTCGTTCCGGCTGCGCAGATTTCGACACAGATGGCCTGTTCAAGCGCGGCACATTCGTCTATTCTCTGCGCACTGACCATATGTACAGTACAACAAGACGCAGAGGTAATGAATGGCCGTCGAAGTGGTATATCGCAGCAGCCGGGATCTGGAGCAATTATTCATGGATAAAGCCGAAGCCGACCGCCATGACAAGATGCTGGAGCTGGCCGAACGGCTCACCAGTGTGTTGCAACAGGCCGAGCCGTCGCTGAGCGAGGAACAGGGGGAGAATCTGGGCATCTTTATGGCCCGTCACCGGACCATCTTTGCCAAGGCGTTCAAGAGCCAGGCGGATGCGCTGGACGAGCTGGACTCGTCCGGCACCACGCCGCCCGACGTCACTTGAGCATGCGCTTGAGGGTATTGTCCTTGTCCAGGAAGTGATGCCACAGGGCGCCGCCGATGTGCAGCAGGATCAGCACGAAAATCAGCGGCGCGGCCACCTTGGTGTGGGCGTCGTAGATCATCGAGGACAGGTCGCGGTTCTCCCCCAGCACCACCGGGATGGCGAACCAGCCGAATACGCTGACTTCGCGCTGGGCAAACTGGGACATCAGCAGCCCGGCGATGGGCATGCCGATCACCAGCAGCATCAGGCCCCAGTGCACCACGGTGGACAGGTGCGATTGCCACAGGGCGCCGTGCTGATAGGGGCGGCCGGTCCAGGGGCGCAGCACCAGGTAGATCACCATCAGCAGCATGGCGGTCAGCCCGAAGCTGCGGTGCATCACCATCCACCAGGCGCGTTCGTCGGTGTCGCGATCATAAGTGCCAGCCACATTAACGGCCACAAAGGTGGCCAGTACGGCCAGAAACAGCGCCCAGTGCAGCAGTTTGTTGGTGGCGCCCCATTGGGTATCCGTGCTGCGAAGTCCCATGTCCTGTCTCCTTGTCCTAACGGCATTCAAACATTAGATGAAAAGACTATTGCAAGCATATCGAGCCCCTCAAGCTCTTATCATCTGGCGAGCGAGATCAAAGTGTAGTCGTGAATGAGCAGCAAACCTCGGCTAGTCAATATCAGGGGCTTCTTCCATCACCCCGAATGCTTTCTCCATAAGTTCTTCAGCATATCGAAGCTCAGCGCTTCTAGCGGCTTCCACCCCCCTCGCTGTAAGGCCCCTATACCTATGAACAGCTGCCTCGGCGTCCCAGTAAGAAGCCATTTCCTGATTCGCCACAACACCCAACCCTCTCCTATACATCTGAGCCACTCTCCTCTGAGCCCTAACATTGCCACCGAGCGCCGCCTGATGATAGAAATTAAATGCTGAACCAAAGTCTTTGACGCTTTCTTTCCGTAGTTTCGCCGATGAAGATGCCGCCATGTTTGATAAATGATAGTTCCAGGAATCTGAAACTATCATCTTAATTATTTTCCTGCTTATCCCATCGGACTCTGTTCTATATGATACAAGAAGGGGGGACTCAGGGTCATATATTTCCCCGATATGGTAACTTATATCACCGTAACTTAGAGAGCTGGATTGAATTAGATATTCGAGCGCTTCAGCATTACTAATCTGTGGCACATAGCCCAGAGAGTGCGCATATGCCAAGTATAAAGCTGCATACCTATTACCCAATCTGGATTTTATAGTAAGCTGCTCTAGAAGATGCCTCCGATTATTTTCACTGTCAACATCATTACCTATAACCTCAACCTGACTAAGATATTGGTGCGCCCAAATAATGAAAACGTCTTTTTCATCAACAACAACGTCATCATCGTCATAAAGTAATTCATAAATTGGATTCTTGATGTCATGCAACAGCACTGGATAGACGATCTCTCCCGACGCAGAGGAATCTTCCCCAACACCGCAAGCCGCTATAATCAAAGAGGCTCCTATTAATAAAACGAGAAAAAATAAGCGGCCTTGATTACAAAATGATACTGCGAACCCGTTCTTGTTCTCGTTGTACATTTTCATCCTCACGACATGCCCTTACCGTAGATCGCTCAGCCGCAGGCCTCGACCCTCGCGGCGTGCTTGCTTGAGGTAAGGTACCACACCCGTTTGATATATCGTCTGCTTGCCCGTGTCCATATAACGCAGGCGTTTGTACACCCAGTGGTACTGGGTCGGGTAGCGGCTGATCAGGGTTGCCAGGGTGTCATTGATGGCGGTCAGGCAGGTGGTTTCGTCGGCGCTGTAGGCGGCCTCGGGGGCGGGCTCGATGTAGACCTCGATATCGCGCGGGCCGTTACGGCGGTGGCAGCCGACAAAGAAGATATGCGGCTGGTAGCGCTTGATCAGCTTGTGCGGCAGGTTCGAGGTGCGTACCGAGTAGCCGAACAGGGGGATGATCGGGTTGTTGCGGCCTTTCGGGGTGTGGTCGGAGAGGATGGCCACGGCTTCGCCGCGGCCCATGGCGGCCACGGCGGCCTTGATGCCGCGGGCGTCGGCGGGCACCAGGGTGCTGCCGGTGCTTTCCCGGGCGCGGGTCACGATCTCATTGAGCGCCGTGCTGTCGCCGGGCTGATAGAACACCTGCATGGGGCCTTCGGGACCAAGCAGCAGGTTGGGCAGTTCCCAGCTGGACTGATGCAGGGTCAGCAACAGCACCGGGCGCTCGCTGGCGTAGGCGGTGCGCAGGCGATCCAGCCCCTTGACGGAAGTGATGCGCGCCAGGCTTTCGGCGGCGGGGCGACCCCAGGCGTGGGAAAACTCCGCCAGGGTACGGCCAGTTTCGGTCAGCGCAGCCCGCGCTCGCTTTGCCGCCTCACGGTAACTGAGCTCCGGGTAGCACAGCATGATGTTCACCAGGGTCACACGATAGGCGCTGGCGTAGCGCAGGGGGAACCAGGTGATCAGCCAGGCGATCCCCGCACCCAGTCGGGTGACCAGCCCCAGCGGCAAACGGCTGAACAGGCGCAGTGCGAACAGAGTGGCGCGTTCCTCAAGGCTGGCGCGTTGTGAAGCTTCGGGCATTGCAGGTACCGTTGAATTCAGGGGTTTAAAGGGTCGGGTTACAGGGTCAGGGTGTCACCGTGGCCGAGCACGCGAAAGGCCTCATCCGGCAACCCGGCGGCGGCACGCGCCTGCGCCAACCGGCGGGGCGGTTCGTCCATGGGTTCGTCGGTGAGCACGAAGGTGCCCCAGTGCATGGCTACCGACGTGCGGGCGCACACATCCTGGTGAATCTGCACGGCGTCAT
The DNA here is from genome assembly GCF_003259185.1 of Isoalcanivorax indicus. Classification (NCBI taxonomy): domain Bacteria; kingdom Pseudomonadati; phylum Pseudomonadota; class Gammaproteobacteria; order Oceanospirillales; family Alcanivoracaceae; genus Isoalcanivorax; species Isoalcanivorax indicus. The sequence goes on along the minus strand of NZ_QGMP01000002.1, from coordinate 323,455 downwards.
CGGGGTCCACATGCACCGGTCCCATGAACCAGCGCGGCGCATAGGCGCCGATGGGAATCAGGGCCAGGTCTATCTCGCCAAACACCTCGCCAATCTCGGCGAAGCAGCTGCCGTAACCGGTGTCCCCGGCAAAATAGAGGCGAACGTCGTGGATGTCCATCACCCAGCCACCCCACAGGGTGCGGTTGCTGTCATGGGCACCCCGGCCGCTGAAGTGCTGGGCCGGCACAAAGAAAGCTTCGCCGGCCTGATGCGGGGCGCTTTGCCACCAGCCGCGCTCCACCAGGTTGTCGATGCCCCGGCGGCGGAACCAGGCGCCTACGCCTTCCGGCACGAACCAGGTGATGTCGCGGCCAAAACGTCGATGCAGGGCGAGCACGGTATCGCGGTCCAGATGGTCGTAATGGTTGTGCGAAATCAGCACCTGATTGATCGGCGGCACGGTTTCGGCGGTCAGGGCGGGCGGGGTGAAGCGTTTCGGGCCGGCCCATTGCACCGGACTGGCGCGGCGCGCAAAGACCGGGTCGGTGAGCAGGCTGATATCGCGATACTGGAACAGGAAACTGGCGTGGCCGATCCAGGTCAGCCGCGGGCGCGTGGCCGGGCTGGTCAGCAGGGCGCTGTCCGGCATGGCCAGGGGAAAGGGCTGCCCGGGCGGGAAGCGCCCGCCGGTTTCCCGCTGCCAGCGCAGAAATGAGCGCAAACCATGACGCGGTGTGCGATCCGGGTTGCGGTAGCGGCCCTTGTGGAATGACGGCCGCGCCGCCAGCGTGGCCAGCCGCGCTCGGTCTACCGGGGTCATGGCTGCTGCAGGCCGCCCACCGCCTGTTCCATGGCATCCAGATCCGGGATCACTGCCAGATCGCCACCCAGCTGGATATACATGGCTTCGGCCGGGCCGGTATCCACGGGCTCCTCCACCAGGTCCTGGCGGCTGACCTTGAGCTGGCGCGGAATGCCCTGCACCACCACGGCATAGAAACCGACCTTGCCGGTGACGCTGTTGAGCACGGCAATGCGCGCTTCGGCGCCTATGGTCACCTGACCGGATTCATTCAGGCGCTCAAAGGACAGCAGCGGCACATCCTGATCGCGCCAGTTGATCCAGCCGAGCAGCCATTCCGAGCCGTGGCCCGGACGATCGGGCTGGCGCAGGGGAATCACTTCCGCCACGGCGATGTTGGGCAGCAGCCAGGGCCGTCCCTGCATGGGGATCAGCAGGCTTGCAATGTCGTTGGGCAGTTCCGCCATCATGCCTTCCTCGATATGCCGTCGGGGGTTACGGGGCGCAGGGTGCGCCGCACGTGCTCGACCAGTTGCCGCGCCAGCTGTTCGGGATCACCACTGTAGCTCACACAGCCGGTGTCGCGCGCGGCATCCGGCTGACTGCTGACGGCGCAACTTTCTGCGTTCTGCGCCCACACTGGCGCGCCGCGCCGCGCCATGCCCGGGGCTGCGATACTGCCATCATTGCCCATCCCGGAAAACAGGATGGCGCCGCAGCGCTGGCCGAAGGTCTGGCTGGTGTTCTGGATCGCCTGGTCAATGGAGGGCGAATAAGGCCCCTCCCAGGGTTTGCCCGCCGAACACACCTGCCCGGCAGCGGTAAAGGTCACTTCATAATCCACCGGCGCGAGCAGGACACTGCCGCGTCGCAGGGTGGCGCCATCGCGGCCCACCTGGCAGTCGAAGCTGTTGTCACGGCACAGCACCTTGGCCAGCGTATCCAGAAAGCCGCCGTCGATATGCTGGGCCAGAAAGAAGGCCACCGGCAGCGCGGCGGGCAGGCAGTCCAGAAACTGCTTGACCGCCGCTGGCCCGCCCAGGGAGGCACCCAGCACCCATACCTGCTCTGGTGCTTCCGATGACGCCAGCCCCTCGAATTCACGCGGCGGGGTAATCGGCTTGCGGGCCGCGGGTCGGGCGGGCACCAGGGTTTCCAGTTCTTCGCGAATGCGCGGCTTGCCGACGTAATCCACCAACTTGCCCAGCAGGCGCCGTTCCCAGCGCGGGTAGTCGGCGGCAATGCGTGCCGGAGCCTGACCATCGCAGAACAACACGGGTGCCTGGGTGTCTTCCAGCAACTGGTCCAGCAGGGCCTGCCAGCGATCTTCCTGGGTCAGGTCCACCACCCACAGATCCGGCGCCTGGGTCAGCCAGTCGGCGTCCAGTTGTGTCGGGTCCGTATTCAGCAGCACCACATCGTACCCCTGGCCTTTCACGGCCGAGGCCAGCAGGTGCCCCTGGAGTATGGTGTCGGCGATGATGCCGATGCGCGGGTTGGCAGGCATCCTCAGCTCCGCGCGCCGTCAGTCGGACGGCGCACTGGCCGTCTCCCGCGACTGGGCCAGCAACTCGGCAATGGCCGAGAGCAGTTCGTTCTCCTGGAACGGTTTGCCCATATAGGCGTTGACGCCGATATCGAAAGCACGGTCGCGGTGTTTTTCGCCAGTACGCGAGGTAATCATGATGATCGGCACGTCTTGCAGACGTGCGTCGTGGCGCACATGGGTGGCCACTTCGAAACCGTCCATGCGCGGCATTTCGATATCCAGCAGCATCAGATCCGGCTTGTGATCTTCCAGGGTGGCGATGGCGTCCATGCCGTCTTTGGCGGTAATGACTTCGTAGCCATTGCGCTCGAGCAGGCGCGTGGTCACCTTGCGCACCGTCACCGAGTCGTCGGTTACCATGATCACCGGGTTGGCCGCCGCTCGCTCGGCTTCCACCGCCTTCTGACGTTCGTGTTCGATCTGCTGCGCGGCGCGGCGCTCCTCTGCCGCCAGATGCTGGCGCTGCATGTGGGCCGCACGGATCAGTGAGTGAATATCGAGAATGATGACCACCGAGCCGTCACCCAGAATGGTGGCGCCGCTGATACCAGCCACGGTGGCCAACTGCGGGCCTACGGATTTCACCACCACTTCGCGCGAGCCGACCAGGGCATCCACCAGCACGGCCACCGTATGCTCGGAGCTGCGCACCAGCAGCACCGGCATCGGCAGCACCTGGCTTTCCAGATGCTGGGGTTTCAGTGAGCCGTGCACAAAGCTGCCCAGGTATTCGAAATCGTATTGCTGGCCCGCGTAGGTAAACGGGGTTTCTTCGGTGCCGAAATAGGCCTCCAGTTCGTACGGGCTTATGCGCACGATACCTTCGATCTGGTTCAACGGGATGGCGTAGCTGTCGTCGCCCACGCGCACCATCAGTGCGCGGTTCATCGCCAGGGTAAACGGCAGGCGAATGGTGAAGCGCGTGCCTTCGCCGCGCCGCGAGTCAATGCTCACGGAGCCGCCCATCTGCTTGATTTCGGAGGCCACCACGTCCATGCCGACGCCACGGCCGGAGATCTGCGTGACTTCCGTGGCAGTGGAGAAGCCGGCATTGAAAATGAACTGCTGGACTTCCTGATCGGTGAGCACCGCATCGTCGTCGATCAGGCCGCGCTCGACCGCTTTGCGGCGCACCGCATCCGTGTCGATGCCTTTGCCATCGTCCGTCAGCACGATGACCACTTCGCCGCCTTCACGCCCCAGGTCCAGGGTCACGCGGCCGGTATCCTGCTTGCCACTGGCCACACGCGCATCCGGGCTTTCGATACCGTGATCCACGGCATTACGCAGCATATGTTCCAGCGGCGCCACGACCCGTTCCAGCAGCGTCCGGTCCAGCTCGCCTTCGGGGTTCATGACATCGAATTCGACCCGTTTGCCGATCTCGCCGGACACCTGGCGCACCACGCGACGCAAGCGTGGCACCAGCCGCGCAAAGGGCACCATGCGCGTGCGCATGAGCTTTTCCTGCAACTCGGTGTTGATGCGCGCCTGCTGCAACAGCAGGGTTTCCGTGTCTTTGGTCCGATCCAGCAGCGTGGATTTCAGATCGAGCAAGTCAGACGCAGATTCCGACAACTGCTTGGTAATCTGATGCAGTTCGGAATACTGGTCCATTTCCAGCGGATCGAAATCTTCGGAATACTGGCCCGCTTCCACGCCCTGCTTGTAGTTGGAAAGAATCTGCGCTTCGGTTTCTGCGTCCAGACGGCGGAGCTGTTCATAAAGACGCTCTACCGTGTTGCCCATTTCTTCCACATGGGCATTGAATTCGGAAATGCCCTGTTCCACCCGGCCACGGTTGATACTGGTTTCCCCGGCCAGGTTGACCAGTGATTCCAGCAGTTCGGACGCCACGCGCACCATTTCCTGCGGTTGTTGCTGGCGCCGCTGGCGCTCTTCGCGGATAACGCCGGCATCGGGCGCCTGGGGCGTCATGCCGGTACCGGCGGCCTGGGCAGCGGCCTCGGCGGGCTCGGGCTGCACCGGGCGCACGGGCGGCCGGGGCACGGCCGCGCGGATATCCGTCATCAGCGCATTGATGCGCTCCTGCCAGCCGGTCAGGGTATTGAAGTAGGCCTCGTTCGGAATCTGCCCGCGGGGCGTGTCCAGCAGGAATTGCTCGAAGTCATGGCTGACGTCACCCAGAGAACGCAGGCCCGCCAGTCGCGCGCCGCCTTTCAGGGTATGCAGCGCGCGCTTTATCTCGTCCCCATGGGTGGGCACCTCGGGCGTCTCACGCCAGGCACCAATATGCTCTTCGATCAGTTCGCTCAGCTCGGCAGACTCTTCGATAAAGATCTGCAGGATCTCGACATCCGCATCAGCGGCAATCAGATCGGGACTGACCGGCTCCGGCGGAGGCGGCGGTGTCCAGGCTGGCGTGTCGTCGGCGGTGCCACCAAGATTTTCCAGCGTAAAACTGCCCGGGGCCGCCATATATTCACTGATGGCGGACAGCAGTTCCGTAGCCGGTGCCGGCACCTTGTGCACCTTCACCGCTTCGACCATTTCTGCCAGGCGGTCGTGGCAACGCTGAAGCAGATCGAACAGGATCGGTTCGGCCTGCAAGCGGCTCTGGGCCAAGCCCTCGTAGAGGTTTTCCAGTTCGTGCCCGAGATCGCCCAGCGCGCTGATCTCCGCCATGCGGGCGCCACCCTTCAGGGTGTGCAGGTCGCGTTGCAGCGACTGGACTTCGATCAGGTTGTCCGGCGCGGCCATCCAGGCTTCAAGCCGCGCGGTGATGGATTCGAGAATTTCGTCAGCTTCTTCCAGGAAAATGTCCACCAGCTCGCTGTCGACCTCAGCGCTGGCGGCCATATCCTGGTCTTGATCGTGGTCTTGCACAGGGGCGGGCACAGGTGCCGGTGCCGGCACGGGGGCAGGCTCTGGCGATGCCACCGCGTCCAGCTCGACGCTGCTGGCGTCGGCATCCGTGTCGGTATCCGGGAAGGCCAGAATCGCCCGAATCAGCTCGGGGGCCGGGGCGCAGGGGCGACCGGCATTGAGGGCGTCCACCATGTCCGCCAGGCGGTCGTGGCACCGATGCAGCAGCACAAACAGCGCCGGTGACGCCTCGAGTTTTTCCTGGGTAGCCGCTTCGTACAGATTTTCCAGTTCGTGGGCCAGGTCGCCCACCGGCGTAATGCCGGCCATGAAGGCGCCGCCCTTGAGGGTGTGCAGTTCGCGTTGCAGTACCGCCACGGCACTGATATCGGCGCCCTGCTCCCAGCCATCCAGGCTCTCGCCGGCGGCTTCCAGAATTTCGCCAGCTTCCTCAAGGAACAGGGCCACCAGCTCGGGATCCGGGTCATCCACACTGGCGCGGGTGTCGACATCTTCACTCGGCGAGAGGATCGACGAATCGTGGTCTGGCGAGGGAGCCGACTCACCCTGTATGTCTGGCGCGCGCGTGCCCGACGGCGGCGGAGGCTCATCGCCGCCGGTGTTTTCCACCAGATCACGCAGTGCCTGAACCAGCTCGGGTTCCGAGCGCACCGTTTGCCCGGCGGCCAGGAAGTCCATCATGGTCATCAATGCTTCGTGCGCACGCTGTGCCAGCTCGGCAAAGTAATCGTCGCAGGGCATGCGTGATTCGATGATCGCGGTGTAACCGTCGGCCAGCACGTTCGCCAGAGCGCTGATTTCCACCAGCCCTGCGGTCTCGGCGCTGCCGCCCAGCAACGACAGTTCATCGCGCAGCGGCATCAGCGCAGCGGGGTCACGATGGCCCGCCATCCAGTCTTCCAGCAAACGGTCGGCATCGACAATCAGGTCCATGCCTTCAGACAGGAATACCGACAGGATATGCTGGTCACCTTTCTCGCCGCTGTGGCTGAGTTGGTCGTGGGCAATCACAATGCGCGCTTGCAGCGCTTCGGTACCGGCCAGCGGTGCCATGCGCGGATGCGCGTCGCGCACGCCACCGGCGATCACGGCCACCACATCTTCCAGCAGCGTGACCACTTCGCGGTCTGCCGGAATACCGTTGTTGATCATCTCCTTGATGAACTTCTCGGCAGGCTCGGCCACCTGTGCCACGGCCTCGATCTCGGCCATGCGGGCACTGCCTTTCAGGGTGTGCAGTGCACGGTGCACGCTATCGTCTACCGGATGCTCGGAGATATCCTGATCCAGGCCTGCCAGCCAGTCGCGCACCAGCGCCAGGTTGGCTTCACTTTCATTGCGGAAAATTTCCAGCAGCACCGGATCAACGTCATCGGCACCCGGCGACAGACCTGAATCCGGAAGGGTGCCGCTGCCTTGATCAAGCAGCCAGTCCGGCGTCTCGTCTTCAGCTTCTGTTTCGATTTCGATTTCGGTTTCAACTTCAGGCGCAGGTGCCGCCGTTGCCGCGCCGGTCACATCAGGCACGCTGTCGATCTGACCGCCGGCGGCCAGCGCGTCGGCCGCTTCACGCAGGGCCGTGACGTCCCACGGGTCCGGTTGCTGCGCGGCAAAGGCATTGACCAGGTCCGGAATCAGGCCATGCACGGTGCGCACCAGATCAATCAGAATCGGCGACGGTTCGATGGTCTGGTCGATCACCCGGTTGAGCATGTTCTCGATCGACCAGGCCAGTTCACCCACCGTGCTGGCGCCCACCATCCGACCCGAGCCTTTCAGGGTGTGGAAGGCACGACGAAACTCTACCAGTGCCTCCTGGTCCTGCTGGTTGGCCACCCAGCGCGGAAAATAGATGTTCAGCGCTTCGAGTACTTCACCGGCTTCTTCAACAAAAATCTCGATGATTTCGTCGTCGATCAGATCGTCGCTGTCCCGTTCCGGCGAGACCGCCGCAGGCGGCTGCTCGGGTGCCGGTTCGAGCTCGACCTCCGGAAGGCTGATGTCGTCATCATCCAACCCGGCCAGTGACGGCTCTTCGAGCGGCGCCAGCTCCAGCGTGAGTTCCTCGTCGTCCGACGCGTCCTCTTCTGTATCGTATTCGCGCTCATCCATCGGCAAGCCGATGACCACCTCGTCGATTTCTTCCAGATCGTTGCGACCGAATTCGCTGTCTTCGAGGGGATAGCCCAGGGAAGCCACACTGTCGCGCGCCAGATCAAGAATGTCATCGCTGGTGTCCGGATCGTCCGTAAGGCGCTCCAGGAAATATTCGACACTGGTAATGGCGTCGGCCAGGGTATCCATGCTGCGCCAGTCGGGCTGCACGGCCTCGCTGCCGAGCAATCGCTCACTGATGTACTGAATGCACTGACGCAGGATCAGCGCAGGCCGCTGCAACTGGATCAGCTGCAAACCACCCCGCACGGCATCCAGTCGCGCCGGCACCTTCTGCAGGTGCGACTGATCCCATTGCGAGGCAATGAATTCGACAATGCCGTCCTTTGCTTCTTCCAGGCCGGCACGGCATTCGCGGATGACCGCTTCCTGTGCCTTGCTCACATGGTCCGGCACCTGATGCAGTTCGCCACTGCGGCCCATGTTCCGGCCAGACGCGTTTGCCAGTGTGGCCTCCACGTAGAGCAGCGCACCGGCCACCTCCATCAGGTCATCGCGGTGCGCCGGTCGCTCGCCGGCAATCATGGCGTTGAGCACCACAAGCTGCTCTTCAACCAGTTTGCGCGGTTGGCCCATGCCCAGCACGGCCACGGTATCCGCGACTTGCTTCAGGGTCTGGGTTTGCGGTTGCAGAACGGCGGGGTCGCTCTGTTCTTCAACGACATAGCGCTCGAGCGCGTCCTTGACCTTGGTCAGTTCTTCCGACAGCGCGGTGACCACGGAACCCATGGCTTCCTGGTCCGGGCCGCTCATGCGTTCGCGCTCGGCATTCACCAGTTCTTCGGACGGCAGGGCCTCGTCGAGACGGAAGCTGGCACGCACCGCGCTGATTCGCGGCGACTCGGCATTGCTGCGCGCAACGTAATACAGGAGATTCTTGAGCAGTTCGCGCGGGGCAGGCACATTGAAGCGCGCACCACCTTCTACCACCATTTCACGTAATTCACGATCAAGCTGGCCCAGCACCATCTTCACTGAGGTGCCGATCTCCACCGTCTCGTTGCCGACGCCTTCGATCAGTGCATCGGCCACCTGCCAGAGCGGCACCTGAGGCGCCTGGCCGCCCAGCTGGATCAGCTTGCCGAACACCTTGTGCATGTAGTCGAGCTGTTGCGGCACCTGCTCGTTGCGCAGGACGCCAAGCAGGGCAATCTGGTACATCTGCCGGATCTTGCGCATCAGCTCGCCGAACCGGGGATCACTCACGGCGGCTGCCGGGGCACCGGTCTGGCCAACCCCGGCGTCGATATCCGGTTTGAACAGTGCCGTCTCGGACAGCAGGGACTCACCGCGTGCAGCACGCAGATCGTTCAGCAACGGCAGCAGCACCAGCGGCAAATCGCGGCGGCTGGACTGAATACGTGCCAGATAGGGCGGCAATTGCAGGATGGCGCGCATCAGGGTTTCCAGCGCGTCATTCAGCTGAGCGGCGGCAACCTGATCATTGAGCAGCGCCTGCACCAGCTTTTCCATTTCTTCGGCCAGCAGCGCGGCGCCATAGAATTCCACCATCTGCAAGGTGCCAAACACCTGATGCAGATAGGTCTGGCAGAAGCGCATGCGCGAGGAATCCTCCGGATTCTCCACATAGGCTTCCAGTGCCTGTTGGGCCTGGTTCAGCGTCTCCTGGATCTCCCCCTTGACCCAGTCGAGCGCCAGATAGTCGTGCCGGTCAGACATGAATGCTCCCCATCACCTGCAACGCCGGAATGCCAGGGCATCGGCGAAATGGACCCGTTCCAGATCCGGGTGATGCCAGTCAGTAATCTCGCCCGCGCCGAGCACCAGGATGCCACCCGGGGCCAGTCGTTCAGCCAGCCGGGTCACAATCTGGCGCTTCCGCCAGCGACGAAAATAAATCAGCATGTTCTGGCAAAAAATGATGTCCATATCGCGGATCGGCGCCTGCTGCAGGTCCAGCACATTAAGCCGTGCAAAGCAGATGCGATCTCTCAGTCCGTCGACCACCTGATATTCGCGCTCGTTAAGCTGGCGGAAATAGCGCTCGCGCAATTGCGGGTCTATCCGCTCCACTTTCCGGGCGTTGTATACCGCCTTGCGCGCCTTCCCCAGCGTCGGCAGGCTGATATCGGTGGCTGTAATACCGTAATAGTCCGATGACTGGCGTGCCTGGAACTGCTCGCTGATCACCATGGCCAGTGAATAGGGCTCTTCGCCCGTAGAGCAGCCCACGCTCCAGACATCCAGCGAGGATTTCGGCGGGCGTTCATCAATAAAGCGCTGAACGTATTCTTCCACCAGGGCAAAGGACCCCGGGTGGCGGAAGAAACTGGTCTCCTGCACGGTCAGGCGATCCACCAGCACCGACCACTCCATGGCCTTGGCTTCCGTGGAGCCGGCCACCAGTTGCTCGTAATAACGCTCGTAATCGTCGAGCCCCAATTCGCGCATACGCACGGCGAGACTGTTCTCCAGGAACGACTTGCGCTCCGGGCTCAGGGTCATCCCGGTGCGCTCCTCAAGGAGCGCCTGCCAGAGTTCAAACTGCTCTGAACTCATCGCCGGGGTGTTTCGGATCGACCAGCTTTCTGTCACTGCGAGGCTCGGTCTCATGGTCCCGTCTCCGGAACCGGCTTACACCGGAATCAGCTATGTTCGGGCAGGCGGAAACCTGCCACCGAATTACGCATTTCCTGCGCCATCTCAGCAAGGTTACCAATCGAACGCGCCGTGGCGGTGGTACCGGCGGACGTCTGCGAGGTAATTTCCTGAATAACGTTCATGGTGTTGGAAATGTGGCCTGCGGACGCCGCCTGCTGGCGCGCCGCGTTGGAAATGTTCTGGATCAGGTCAGCCAGGTTCTTGGATACCGATTCGATTTCTTCCAGGGCCACACCGGCGTCCTGCGCCAGGCGCGCCCCTTTCACCACTTCTGCGGTGGTGTGTTCCATGGAAATAACCGCTTCGTTGGTATCCGTCTGAATCGTTTTTACCAGTGTTTCAATCTGCTTGGTTGCCGCCGCAGAACGTTCAGCAAGGCGCTGTACTTCGTCCGCAACCACCGCGAAGCCGCGGCCCGCTTCACCGGCCATGGACGCCTGAATCGCCGCGTTAAGTGCCAGAATGTTGGTCTGGTCGGCAATGTCGTTAATCAACGATACGATGTCACCAATCTCCTGGGACGATTCACCCAGACGCTTGATCCGCTTCGAGGTTTCCTGAATCTGCTCGCGAATGGTGTCCATGCCGTGGATGGTCGCCTGTACCACTTCAGCGCCCTTGTTGGCGATGGCTACCGCGCGTTCTGCTACCGCGGCCGATTCGGCGGCGTTGGCCGATACCTGGTCAATGGACACCGCCATTTCGTTCACCGCCGCCGAGGCGCCGGCAATTTCCTGCGCCTGGTGCTCGGACGCTTCCGCAAGATGCATGGCCGTCGACTGGGTTTCCTGGGCCGCCGAGGCCACCTGCACCGCGGTCTGGTTAATCGTTTGTACCAGAGAACGCAGCTGGTCAATGGAGTAGTTGATGGAGTCAGCGATGGCCCCGGTGAAGTCTTCGGTCACCGTGGCCTGTACCGTCAGGTCACCGTCAGCGAGGTCACCCAGCTCATCCAGCAGACGCAGAATGGCGGCCTGGTTTCGCTGGTTCTCGGATTCCAGTTCATCCCGCTGGGACTGTTGCTGGCGCTGGCGCAGTGCGACGATCATGCCGATCAGCACCAGGGCGAGGGCGGCAAAGCCCAGACCGACCGGCACCGACGGGAATACGCCACCGGTGGAGGCTTCAAACTGGTCGTTCAGTTCGGTGGCTTCTGCCAGCAGATCCTGGGTACGACGGAAGATGTTGTCGGCCGCCGCACGCACTTCGAACAGCTCGGGGGCGGTTTCCAGAATTTCGTCGACAGACTGGTTGATGAACTCGTCAAACAGGTCGGCAATCTCGGCCAGGAAGTCCAGGGCTTCCGGATCGTCCACCTGCTCGATACCCAGGGCCTGGTCGCCTTCAATCATGCCATTCAGTACGCGGGCAAACAGGGCCGCGTCACGGCCGAAGGCATCCGCGGCCACCACTGAGCCGTCACCCCCTTCGAGTACCCGGGCGATGGAACGCACGATACGTTCCGCCAGCCAGGACTGGCGCTGGGCAAACGCCACCTGATCGGGGGCAGCGTTGAAGCCGACCATGATTTCCACAACACCTTCGTATTCTGCCTGCAGTGCCGGGATGGTCTGTGCCAGGGTATCGGCCACTTCGTGCAGGTCGAGCACGGTGTCCTCACCCTGGAGGATCACTTCCGCGTTGCGACGCACATCCCGCCAGGTGGCATCCAGCCGCTGGCGCAGCGCCGCCCCTGCCGTGGTGGCATCGCGCACTTCATCCCAGGCCACCTGGAATTCATCGCGCGCGGCCTCGAGCAGATCGAAGGCCTCAGCATTACCGGCGGCGGCTTCCAGAGCGCTCTTGGCAATCTGCTGGGAGATAACCCGCATGTCGGACGCGTAGGTTACTTGCTCCTTGGCCACACCCGCCTGGACCGCCAGCAGCGCGAAGGTGAACACCGCCGCTACCGTGGCCACCACCGCCCCGATGATCAGGGCAAGGCTCAGCGGGCCTGCGCCCGCGCCGCCGCGCAGCTTGGCTAACAGATCTCCCGAATTGAACTTCATAACTCTGGCTCCCGGCCTGGCTTTTCGCTCGTATGTTGTTGTGGGCCCCCGCGGAATCCCCCCGCCGGTCCCCCGATCACCCTGTGCGGGCTACCTGCAGAAAACGCGGATCATCCGCAAGCTGAAACAGGCTGAAGACAGCCCAATGGCCGTCATCCCGCGTATAACTTCCCCGGATATACGGCGCCACCGCCTCATCCGCTTCCGCTGTCCCGGCACTGAAGCCGTCCACCGGAAAATGCTGCATGCCCAGCACATCATCCACCGCCAGGCCGGTATACAGCTCACCTTCATCAATCACCAGCAGGCGACGGCGTCGTTCCTGCAAGGTGGTGGCCTTGTTCAGGAAGCCGGTCAGATCCATCACCGTCATCAGGCGACCGCGCACATTGGCCACCCCCTTCATCCAGCTCAGCACACCGGGAACCCGGGTGTAGGGGGGCACCTTGAGAATTTCGGAAACCTCATCCAGAGGCGCTACATAACGCACGCCATCCAGCATGAAGCCAATGCCACTCCAGTAGCTGACCAGGTCTTCTTTCGACGGCAACTCCGCAGCCTTCTCCCGGCAGCGGACGTAATACTCCGCCAGCTTGATGTAGGCTGCTGATGCTGCACTCATCCCCGATCGCTCCCCGCCATCTTCAGTCGCCCGCGAGCAGTCTGTCCACCGTGCGGATCAGCACATCCTCGTCCACCGGCTTGGTCAGGTAGTCACGCGCCCCCTGGCGCTTGCCCCAGACGCGGTCGGTTTCCTGATCTTTTGTCGTCACGATGACAATCGGGATCTCCGCCGTATCGGCACCCTTGGTCAGTTGGCGAGTCGCCTGGAACCCGTTCAGGCCCGGCATCACCACGTCCATCAGCACCAGGTCCGGGTGTTCGGCGCGGGCCACTGCCACGCCGTCGGCGCCATTGGCGGCCTCCAGCACTTCGTGCCCATGTTTCTCGAGGATCTCCCGGAACTTGTAGGTCTCGGTGGGAGAATCATCCACGATCAGAATGCGTGCCATAATATCCTCTTGCTTCTGCTGTCCGGTGATCCCGGAGAGCCCTAGTTAGCCATATGCGCGCGTATGGCGCCAAGCAGCTCCTCCTTCGAGAACGGCTTGGTCAGGTATTCGTCTGAACCCACAATGCGTCCCTTGGCCTTGTCAAACAGGCCATCCTTGCTCGACAGCATGATGACTGGCGTGCTCTTGAACGCGCTGTTGTTCTTGATCAGCGCGCAGGTCTGATAGCCATCCAGGCGCGGCATCATGATATCCACGAAGATGATGTTGGGCCGGGTGTCGGCGATCTTGGCCAGCGCATCGAAACCGTCCGTGGCCGTGATGACTGTGCAGCCAGCCTTTTGCAACAAGGTTTCAGCGGTGCGACGGATCGTCTTCGAGTCGTCGATCACCATTACCTTGAGATCCTGGAAATTGTCAGTCATGGAAACTGCCTTTAACCGTGAGCCAATTTTGGAGGCTAACTTTTTGTTTTATATGCCTTTTATTGTCAATTCGGACGGCACCGCCCGGTTCTGTGCACCCTGGCAGAGTTTTTTAACATAGATTCCACATTCAATCTATAAAACCCTGGTAGCGTTGAGAAAAGGCTCCCATCCGGCGCCGCCCATTGCTACCATCGGCGAGACGCTCCAGCCTCGGAAGACAGCATGTCAGTGACCATCGGGGTCGTAATGGACCCTATTGCCCGGATCAAGCCCTGGAAAGACAGCACCTTCGCCATGCTGCTGGAGGCCCAGCGCCGTGACTGGACCGTGCTCTACATGGAGCCGGGGGACCTGTATGTCCGCGATGGCCGCACCTGGGGCATCGCCCGCCCGGTCACCGTCACCGACGCTCTGGAGAGCTTCTTCACGCTGGGCGAGCCGCGCAACCTGGACCTCGCTGACCTGGACATGGTGCTGATGCGCCAGGACCCACCCTTCAACAACGAGTACATCTACGCCACCTACCTGCTCGAGAAGGCCGAACGCGAGGGCGTGCTGGTGGTGAACCGCCCCGGCAGCGTGCGCGACTGCAACGAGAAGCTGTTTGCCACCGAGTTCCCGCAGTGCTGCGTACCCACGCTGGTGACCAGCCGCGCCGACCTGCTGCGTGACTTTGTGCAGGAATACGGTGACACCGTGATGAAGCCGCTCGACGGCATGGGCGGCAGCAACATCTTCCGGGTGCAGCGCGAGAGCCCCAATATCAGCGTCGTGATCGAGGTACTGACCCAGCAGGGCCGCACGCCGATCATGGTGCAGCGCTATATTCCGGAGATCACCCAGGGTGACAAGCGCATCCTGATGATCAATGGCGAACCGATTCCCTATGCCCTGGCCCGCATCCCCCGTGAGGGCGAGTTCCGCGGCAATCTGGCGGCCGGGGGCACCGGCGAAGGCCGCGAGCTGACCGACCGCGACCGCTGGATCTGCGAGCAGGTGGGCCCGACCCTGAAGCGCAAGGGCCTCTACTTCGTCGGCCTGGACGTGATCGGCGACTACCTCACCGAGATCAATGTCACCAGCCCGACCTGTATTCGCGAGCTGGACAAGCACTTCGGCATCAACATTGCCGGCGATCTGTTCGATGTGTTGCTGGATCTGCGTGCCGCCCAGCGCAGCAAGGCATGAACAGGCCGCAAAACGGGCGCTGATGCATGGACACCGCAACCCTGGCGCGGCAGACTGCGGCACACGCTCCGCCCGCGTTACCGGTATCTGACTAGTGGCACAGACCAGCACATCCGTATCCTCCGCCGACCGGCTCAGCTTCACGCTGTTCCTGGCCGTGGCCATTCATGCCACGGTGATTTTCGGCGTCGGCTTCGCCCCGGAGCGCCCGGGCGAGGGCACCCGCACCCTCGACGTCACCCTGGCCCACCATCAGAGCGATACCGCCCCGGAAGAGGCCGACTTCATTGCCCAGGCCAATCAGGAAGGCTCTGGCGACCTGTCTGACAAGGCTGAGTTGACCACCACCGAGTTGACCGATTTCGCCGATCAGCAGATCGAGCGCGTGCAGCTTCAGGCCCCCTCTGTCATCGAGCGCAGCGAACGGGTGCCACAGCAACTGGTCATCACGACCCAGGGGCTGTCGGACTGGCAGGTGAACGCCGCCCCCGAGCAACCCGAAACGCCACAAAACCTGCCCCAGGCTGAAACGGAATCCCTGGACGCCCTGAGCCAGGAAATCGCCAGCCTTCAGGCACGGCTGGACAACCAGCGGCAGGCCTACGCCAAACGACCGCGCATTCACCGGCTGACCTCGGTGTCCACCAAGGCGCATTTCGAAGCGCTGTACATCGACGCCTTCCGCCGCGATGTCGAAGAGGCTGGCACGCGCAACTTCCCGCGCCAGGCCCTGAGCCAGCAGACCTTCGGCAATGTGCGTCTGATGGTGGCCATCAATGCCGACGGTAGCGTGCGTGATGTGGAAGTCCTGCAATCTTCCGGCCATGGATTCCTTGATCAGGCCGCCGTGCAGAGTGTGCGCCTGGCCGCGCCCTTCGCCCCCTTCACCCGGGAGATGCGCGAAAAAGCGGACATTCTGGAGATTATCCGGACCTGGCGCTTCGACCCGGACCAGATCGTCACCAGCCACTGAGGCGGACTTCACTTGCCCATGACCGGGCCGCCGCCGATACTGCATCCATGTCATCCTCTCTCGCACATCAGTTACTGATCGCCATGCCGCAGTTGGCCGACCCGGGCTTCCAGCACACCGTGACCTATATCGTCGAGCACAACGATGACGGGGCCATGGGGCTGATCATCAATCGTCCGCTCGATTTCTCGCTCACGCGCCTGTTCGACGATCTGGGCATCACCCCGCGCGCCCACCTGCGAGAAGCGATGGAGCGCCATCACCCGGTGATCCACGGCGGGCCGGTGCAAACCGATACCGGCTTTGTCCTGCACCCGGCCACCGAGCGCGCCTGGGATTCGTCGGCGTTACTCCCTGATGGCCTGCGCATGACGACCTCCCGCGATGTGCTGGAGGCGATCGCCCTGGGCGAAGGCCCGCCCCACGCGCTGATCGCGCTGGGCTATGCGGGCTGGGACGCCGGCCAGCTGGAAACCGAACTGGCCGAGAATGCCTGGCTGAGCACGCCGGTGGATGCGCGACTGCTGTTCGAGGTGCCGTTTGCCGAGCGCTGGCAGGCGGCGGCCCGGCAACTGGGTGTCGACCTGCATCTGCTGTCCACCCAGGCCGGGCACGCCTGACACCATGACCTCACCACGCACCCTGCTGGGCTTTGATTTCGGCACCCGCAAGATCGGTCTGGCCACCGGCCAGTCGCTCACGGGCAGCGCCTCGCCATTGACCGCTCTGCCCTGCCGCGACGGCGTACCGGACTGGCAGCAGGTGGGCGCCTTGCTGGCGGAATGGCAACCGGACTTGCTGGTGGTAGGATTGCCGCTCAACATGGACGGCAGCGAAAGCGAACTGAGCCGCCGGGCGCGGCGCTTTGCCGGCCGCCTGAAGGGCCGCTTCGGCACGCCGGTGGTGCTGGTGGACGAACGCCTTTCCACCCGCGAAGCCCGCGACCGCATGGGCGACCGCTGGCGCGGCGGACCCGACCCGCGCGTGGACAGCATGGCCGCCGCCATATTGATTGAAGCCTATCTCGCCGATGGCGCAGGAGAACCGGTGTGACCGAACAGGCCCCGCAAACCCACTACACCGCCGCCCAGATCGACGCCCTGCTGGAAAGCATGGCCGCACAGCTGCGCCGCCACCTGGCTGAGCGTGGCATCAGCGACTATGCGTTGATCGGCATCCATTCCGGCGGCGCCTGGGTGGCCGATGCGCTGCATCAGCGGCTGCAACCGGCCGCCGAGCTGGGCACGCTGGATATCAGCTTCTACCGCGATGACTTTTCTCACCGTGGTCTGCAATCCCGGGTCCGCCCCACGGCCCTGCCTTTCGATGTGGACGCAGCGCATCTGGTGCTGGTGGACGACGCCCTGATGAGCGGGCGCACGGCCCGCGCCGCGCTGAATGAATTGTTCGATTACGGGCGCCCCGCCAGCGTTACCCTGGCCGTGCTGTTCGATATCGGCCGCCGCGAACTGCCCATCAGTGCGGATATTTGTGGCGCGCACGTGGCATTGCCCCCCGGACAGCGGGTAGAATTACGCGGACCCGCGCCATTGACTGCGGATGTCATCGAATACACACAGCGCGGAAATCAAGGTCGAACATGATCGCAGAGCCTGCCACGGACCCGCTGCAACTCACTGGCGACGGCCAGTTGCGCAACTTCCTTTCCATTGAAGGCCTGCCCCGCTCCGTTCTGGAACAGATCCTCGACAATGCCGCCTCCTTCGTTGATGTGGGCGACCGCGCCATCAAGAAGGTGCCGCTGCTGCGCGGCAAGACCGTGGTCAACCTGTTCTTCGAGGCCAGCACCCGCACCCGCACCACCTTCGAACTCGCCGCCAAACGCCTGTCTGCCGATGTGCTGAATATCGATATCGCCCGCTCGGCCACCAGCAAGGGCGAGTCACTGATGGACATGCTGCGCAACCTGGAAGCCATGGCCAGCGACATGTTCGTGGTACGTCACGCCGATTCGGGGGCGCCGCACTACATCGCCCGCCACGCCACCCCCGAGGTCGCCATCATCAATGCCGGCGACGGTCGCCATGCGCACCCGACCCAGGCGATGCTGGACATGTACACCATCCGCCACTACAAGGGCGGTTTCGCCGGGCTCAAAGTAGCCATCATCGGTGACATCCTGCACTCCCGCGTGGCCCGCTCGCAGATTCATGCCCTGAATATTCTCGGCGCTGAGGAGGTCCGGGTGATCGGCCCGCGCACCCTGCTGCCCGCCGACATCGAGCGCCTGGGTGTCAGCGTGTATCACGACCTCAGCCAGGGGCTGCGCGATGTGGATGTGGTGATTGCCCTGCGCCTGCAGAAAGAACGCATGGATTCCGCCCTGCTGCCGTCCGAATCTGAATTCTTCCGCCTCTACGGCCTGAACAACGAGCGCCTGCGCCACGCCCACCCGGAGGCCATCATCATGCATCCCGGGCCGATCAACCGCGGCGTGGAAATCGCCTCGGAAGTGGCCGACGGCAAGCGCTCGGTCATCCTGCATCAGGTGACCTTCGGCATCGCCGTGCGCATGGCGGTCATGTCCATGTGCATGAGCGGCCGGGAAACCGAACAACGCGGCCGTGGAGGCGACCATGCAACCGCGCGCTGACCTGCTGATCCGCAAGGCGCGGGTCATCGACCCTGCCAGTGGCCGCGATGAGGTGGCCGACCTGTTGCTGGAAGGCGGTCGCCTGGTGCGCATCGGCGCCAGCCTGGATGCCCCCGGCGCCGAACTGGTGGACGCCGACGGCCTGTGGCTGCTGCCCGGCCTGGTGGACACCTGCGTGCGCCTGCCCGAACCGGGCAACCACCGCACCGGCAGCCTGCACAGCGAAACCCGCGCCGCCGCGGCCGGTGGCATCACCCATCTGTGCGCCACCCCGGACACCGATCCGGTCGTGGACAGCACCGCCGTTGTGCGCCTGATTCGCGAACGCGCCATGAGAGCCGGCTTTGCCCGGGTGCTGCCGATGGCCGCGCTGACCCAGGGGCTGGCGGGCCAGCAACTGGCCGAGCTGGCCACCCTGCGCGACGCGGGCTGCATCGCCGTCAGCAATGCTGGCCACCGCGTGCAGGACGCGCTGATTCTGAAACGCAGTCTGGAATACGCCGCCACCTTTGACCTGCCGGTGGTCTTCCGGCCCCAGGACGCCGCCCTGAGCAGCGGTGGCTGCGCCCATGAAGGTCCGGTAGCCACACGCCTGGGCCTGCCCGGCATCCCCGCCGTGGCAGAAACCGTGGACCTGGCCCGCGCCCTGCTGCTGGTGGAAGCCACCGGCGTGCGCGCCCATTTTCATCAACTCAGTTGTGCCGCCAGCGTCGGCCTGCTGCGCCATGCCAAGGCCCAGGGGCTGAACGTCACAGCGGATGTGAGCATTCACCATCTGCTGCTGGATGAAAGTGCCATCGAAGGCTTCAACAGCCTCTGTCATATCAGCCCGCCCCTGCGCAGCCGTGCCGACCGCGATGCCCTGATGCAGGGGGTGATTGATGGCACCGTGGACGCCATCAGCAGCCAGCACATCCCGCTGGGCGGCTCCGCCAAACTGGCGCCGTTCCCGTCCACCCGGCCCGGAATTTCCGGCCTGGACACCCTGCTGTCACTGGTGCTTGAACTGGTGCAACGCGATCAGCTGCCCCTGCGCCGGGCGCTGGATGCCATCACTGCGGCCCCGGCCCGTTGCCTGGGCGTCAGCGCCGGGCGCCTGGAAGAAGGTCGGCTGGCCAGCCTCTGCCTGCTTGATCCTGCCGCCACCCGACTGCCCGGCGAGGACTGGCTCTCCGCCGGACGCAATTCCCCCTGGCTCGACACCGAACTGCCCGGCACCGTGCGCCTGACCGTATGCGAAGGCAAGGTCACCTGGCTGTCGGATTGATCACGCCGTCCAGACCCTTTCGCACAAACGTCTGGTAAGCGACTCCGCACCCTCCGGCGGCTCTCCGCACACATTCTGCCCTGCCCACAGCGGTGAGAAATCTCCGCTGCCGGCGGCTTCCGCCGCCTGGCGCAGCGGGGCAATGGCTGTACTGGCCAACGGAAACGGCGGTGGCATGGCGCTGAGCGGACCAAGTTCGCGCATCAGGCGATTGACGATGCCACGCGCCGGGCGGCCGCTGAACAGATTGGTGATGGCGGTCTGCTGTGCGGCCGGACTGCCGAGCGCCTCCCGGTGCACCGCGCTGGTGGTCGCTTCCGGGCAGCGCAGGTAGGCCGTGCCCACCTGCACGGCGCTGGCACCCTGATCCAGCGCGGCCCGCACCCCGGCGGCATCGGCAATGCCACCAGCAGCGATGACCGGAATATCGACCGCATCAAGCACCGCCTGCAGCAACGTCATGGTGTTCTGCTGCGTGCCAAGATCATCGGTGAGGAACATGCCGCGATGCCCGCCGGCCTCCAGACCCTGGGCGATCACGGCATCCGCACCATGTGCCTGTAACCAGCGTGCCTCGTCTACCGTGGTGGCCGTAGACAGCACCAGGCTGCCCCATCGCTTTACGCGGGCCAGCAGGGCGGGCGCCGGCAAACCGAAGTGAAAGCTCACCACCGGCGGCGCATACGGTTCGACGATATCGGCAATAGCGTCACTGAAAGGCTGCCGCAGGGGCTGCTCGGGGATGGCACCCGGATTGAGGCCGAGTTCGAGGTAGTAAGGCGCAAGGGCCGCTCGCCAGGCCGTTTCATCCGTGGCTGGCGGCGGAGTATGGCAGAAGAAGTTGACGTTGAAGCGCCCCGGCGCCTCGCGCAGCTGGCGCAGGTTCTGCTGCAGCAACTCGGCGGAGAGCATGGCGCAGGGCAGTGACCCGAGACCTCCGGCACGCATCACCGCCACGGCCAGCCGCGCATCCTGTGATCCGGCCATGGGTGCCTGCACGAGGGGCAACTCACACCCGGCAAAGCCCGCTCTGCTCATTCTGCTACCTCCCCTCAGGCGCCCGGACGGACGCCTGAACATTGTCACAAACCCGCGCCCCTTACCGCCACAGATTCTTAATCCGCCGTTCATCACCAGATCAGAACAGCACCCCAGAATCAGGCCGGGCGTGAGAAGCGCGCCACACGGGATTGCTTACTCTGACTTCGGGGATATTCATCATGCGTTACCTATGTTTTTCGCTGGCGGCCGCAACGGCCGTCGCGCTAGTACTCAGTGGCTGCGGTGGCAGCTCCTCCAGCAACAATAACGAGACACCTCCCGGCGCAGCGGCACCGGCGCCGCTGCGCCTGGGCCTGCTGCCCGACACCCAGGGGGACGGCCCCAATGTCGCGGTCTATGCCATGGATGCGGTGCTGGCCAAACACAAGGCGCTGGGCGCCGACGTGGTCATTGCGGTGGGGGATCTGACCAATAACGGTACGCCGGAAGAGTTTGCCCAGTGGCTGTCGGTGGCCGACAAGTACAAGGCCGAGGGCATCGAGATTCTGCCGCTGATGGGTAACCATGAAGACAGCTGGGCGCATACGGTGCGCTGGATTGATGCGATGCGCCCTTACATTCCGAAAGACGCGCAACATATGCCCTATGCCGAGTTTCTGAATTACTCGGTGATCCGCAGCAATGTGCTGATTATCAATATCCGTTACTGGGGCCTGGCCGGGGCTTTCCCGTGGATTCGCGAGACCATCGAACGGCACCGGGATGAGGTGGATCACATCGTTATCGGCAGCCACGACGGCCTGATTGGTGCCAAGTACGGACAGGTGCGCGAACAGATCGTCAGCGGCCAGCGAGGCGAGAACAGCCTGCAGGACCAGTATGACGAAATCCGCCGCGTCTTTATCGATAATGACGTCATCTGGGTACAGGGGCATGAGCACCAGTATCAGCGCAGCGTCGTGCACGGACCTTTCACGGCCATCAACAAATCCTGGACCGAAACCGGGGGCAATTATCGCCTGCCCTATTTCACCCAGATCATGTCAGGCAATGCTTCTTACAAGGGTTATGAGCTTCGCTGGGGTGAAAGCGAGCTGGTGCAGCGCATCATCCAGCACAAGTCCAATTCCATGAGTAATGGCTCGCCCGCCTATGACATCAATGCGGCACTGCTCAGCTTCAATGGCCCGCGCGTGGACTACGAAGCCTGGTATGCCGAGCACACCGTCCAGAATGATCTGGGCG
Organism: Isoalcanivorax indicus; assembly: GCF_003259185.1. Lineage (NCBI taxonomy): Bacteria > Pseudomonadati > Pseudomonadota > Gammaproteobacteria > Oceanospirillales > Alcanivoracaceae > Isoalcanivorax > Isoalcanivorax indicus. The sequence goes on along the minus strand of NZ_QGMP01000002.1, from coordinate 301,739 downwards.
AGCGTGGCGCGCTGGCCGACCCGAACTGGATTCTGTTCGACCGCTTCAGCCGCACCACGGACCGCTGCGAGAAGATGGTTTACCCGAACAGTATTCCCGCTGGCACGCGGCCGGTGCTGGACCACGACGTCACCTATCGCACGCCGGAATGCCGCGGGCCGGACGGTGCCATTGCACGCCTGGAAGCCGGCATCAACAACACCTTCAACCGCGTGGATTCCGTGACCCGGACCATGGGCTATACCCCGGACTGGAGCCGCGCCACATCGAGCATGGATCTGCTGCGCCTGACCTATCAGTACCTGTATCAGTATCACCAGGCCTGGACGCCGAACCTCAATGGCAACCAGCGTGCTGTGGTAGACGGTGAGCAGGTGCGCGTGCCGGAAACCACCATCGACATGAAAAAACATGTCACGCTGAGCTGGCTGCCTGCCGAGGCAGAGACGGCCTCCAGCATTCTCGTGATCAGCGGCACCGGCGGCCAGAATGGTATCTACAACAACGCCTGGGGCGGCCGTCGTGACATGACCGCTGATGCGGGTCGGCCGGGCAGCCAGCCGGACGGTTCCGCCAAGGCACCGCACGCCCTGCCCGCTCACGCCACCGGCGAATGGGATATCCGCGACGCCCCCACCGATGCCTTTGCCCTGAGTTTCCGCGTGCCCCAGGCGCTTGCCGGGCGTGCGTTGATGCCGGGCATCCGCACGGCAACCGGCTGGGCGGCGGCCGGTTCGGCTGACTGCATCATCGAAGGGGCCTTCCATGAGAGCTGGCTTGACGGGGGCGCCCCGCGCGATCCGGGCTGCGCCAGTGAGCCGGTCATCGGCTTCGACGCCAGCCAGGGCCACGGGCTCTGGTGGATGATCACTGACCGCGATCTGGAAATAGCCCTGCTGCCCCACTGACCCGCCCTTGCCTGCTGCCGGGGTTTCCCGGCAGCACGGCACTGTTTACCCGCCTGATGCCCGCTTATATGATGCGTGAACCGGTTCACATTGGACGGACGCCGGTACCCTGTTTGCTTGCGGAGCCCGCTGATGCTGGGCATGTACCTATTATCGGGATCGCTGCTGGCTGCGCTGGTGGCACTGTGGCTTATCTATCGTCGACGAGCGAACGCGTTGCGGCGCCAGCATGCTGCCCTGCTGACCCTCAATCGTATCAGCAGCCTCGGCGCCGATGACCTTGATGCGCGGCTGCGCAATGCGCTGGATATCGGCCGCCGCTATCTTGATCTTGATAACGGCATCATCAGCCATGTGCACAACGGCGAGTATCGCCTGGTCACGCATTCCTCCGACCAGGCACTCTGGCCTTCCGGTCAGATGTTTCCGCTGTCGGAAACCTATTGCAGCATCATTCTGGAACAGCGGGGAATCTGGGATGTGTCGCATACCCGACGCTCCCGCTACGCCTCGCATCCCGCCTATGCCGCCTTTGGTCTGGAGGCCTATATCGGCATTCCGGTGATTATCGAGGGGCGCGCCTACGGCACACTGGCATTCTTTTCACGCGGGCCGCGCCGACGCTTCACCAAGCAGGAACGCGAGTTCGTGTCACTGATGGCCAACTGGGTCGCCGCCGCCATGGCATTGCGCCTGGCCGATGAAAAGCACCGTGGCGCCACCGGCAAGCTGGAAAAGATGGCCAACAATGTGCCCGGGCTGGTGTACCAGTATGTGATCGAAGCCGATGGCAGTGGCCATTTTCCTTATGTGAGCTCCGGCCTCTACGACACCTGCGGCCTGACTCCCGATGCGCTGCGCCTCAGCGATCAGGCCGGGCTGGGACGGATACATCCGGACGACCTTGATTTTGTCCGCACCTCCACAGAAGCGTCGCGGAAATCACTGACGCCGATGCGACATGAGTTCCGCTTCTTTCATCCGCGCAAGGGCATGATCTGGCTGGAGGATCATGCCAACCCCGAGCCACTGAGCAACGGTGCCGTACTCTGGCACGGCTTCATCACCGATGTCTCCGAACGCAAGCGGATGGAGCTGGCGCTGCAGGAGGAAACCCGGCGACTGCAGAGCATTATCGACGGCACGGCCATCGGCACCTGGGAGTGGCATATACAGGCCAACACGCTGCAGCTCAACGCACGCTGGGCGGAAATGCTCGGCCACGATCTCAGCGAACTGTCTCCCATGAGCCGCGAGCGCTGGATGTCCCTGATTCATCCGGAGGACCAGGGCGCCTGCGAGGCGGCATTGAACCATCATGTGCGCGGACAGACGCAGCGCTACGAGTTCCAGTATCGTATGCGCCACAAGGCCGGGCACTGGATATGGGTGCATGACCGCGGGCAGATCATGACGCGCTCTTCAAACGGCGAGCCGGTGGTCATGTTCGGCACCCACGCGGACATCACCAAATCCATCGCCACACAGGAAGCGCTGGCGGAGAGTGAAGCGCGTTTCCGCAGCATCCTGTCCCGTCTGCCAGGCACCGTCTATCGTTGCCGTCATGACCGGGCTCGCACGCTGCATTATGTCAGCGAGCGCATCAGCGACCTCTCCGGCTTCAAGGCGGACGAACTGGAACGCGGTCATCGCGGCTCCCTGAACCAGCTCATCGTGCCGGAAGACACCGGCGCCCTGGAAGGCATCAACGAAGCCCTGCTGCGCAAACGCCCCTACGAAATCTTCTATCGCATCCGCCACAAGGACGGCAGCCTGGTCTGGATTCAGGACAAGGGCTCTCTGACGCTGGATACACGCGACGGCACCCAGTGGCTGGATGGCTTCATGTGGGATGTTACCGACAAGCGACTGCTGACCGAGCAATTGGCCGAGAGCGAGCAGCGCTTTGAAGGTGCTTTCGAAACGGCTCCGCAAGGCATGGCGATCATCCGCGCCAGCGGGGAGTGGCTGGACATGAATACCGCGCTGTGCCGCCTGCTCGGCTTCAAGCGTTCTGAACTCATGGGCCACGACTGCCGGAATATCACTCACCCCGAGGATCGTGACGAAGAACAGGCACGCACCGAAGCCCTGCTGCGTGGCGATCTGACCGCGTTCCAGATCAAGAAACGCATGCTGCACAAGTTCGGGCACGAAATCTGGGTACTGCAAAGCATGTCGCTGGTGTACGACGCCGAGGATCAGCCCAGCTATATGGTGTCCATCATCCAGGACATTTCCGAGGAGATGCGCTCGGATATTCTCAAACGCAATTTCGTCTCCACCGTCAGCCACGAGCTGCGCACGCCACTGACCGCCATCTTCGGCTCACTGGGCCTGGTCACCCAGGGCGCGCTCGGCGAGGTGCCCGCAGAGATGCGCCGCGTTCTGACCATTGCCTACAACAACAGTGAGCGCCTTATCCTGCTGATCAACGATTTGCTCGATATGGAAAAACTGATTTCCGGCAAGATGGACATTACCGGCAAGCCACTACCCCTGGCCCCGATGCTGCGCGAAGCTGTCGAAGCCAACAAGAGCTATGCTGACAAATATTCGGTCCACTTCACGCTGGAGCACATCGAACCCGCGACCGTGCAGGCTGACGGTGCGCGCTTCCAGCAAGTCATGGCCAACCTGCTGTCCAACGCGGCGAAATTTTCGCACGCCGGACGCGACGTTGTGATTCGCGCGCAATGCCGGGGCCATGAGGCCATCATTTCGGTACAGGATTCGGGCGAAGGCATACCCTCCGCCTTCCACGCCCGCGTGTTCGACAAATTCACCCAGGCCGACAGTTCGGACATCAAGCACAAGGGCGGCACAGGGCTGGGGCTGGCGATTTCGCGGGAGCTGGTGGAGAAGATGGACGGCAGAATCTGGTTCGACAGTACGCCGGGGCAAGGCAGCACGTTTTATGTGGCCCTGCCCCTGGCAAAGGTCAACCCGGCGGATACTTCGCCAGCATCTCCGTAATCAGGCTGTCGATCAGACGCTCACGACGCTCCGAACTCATGCCTTCTGTCAGGTTGCGGCGCCCGGCGCCGCGCCAGATGGCACGACGTTCTTCCGGGGTCACGAACTCCACCACCAGCTTGCCTTCCTTGATCTGACGGGAATCCGGCGCTGTGGCCAACCCCAGACCGAGGTTGTTGCGGCCGAAGCCGAAGCCATAGCTGAAGCCTGACGACTGGTTGCGAATCTCTTCGACAATATCGTAACGCACCAGGATGTCGGCCTCCTCCAGCGCCACACGCTGGTAGCCGCGTGCATCCAGCTCACGGACCAGACTACGCTCGATACGCGAGGCATCCAGTGACAGATACCCCTGATCCTCACCGTGCGGCATGATGGCGTAGGTATTCTGCCCTGCAAAACTGGCACCACGATCATGGTCCACGGTGACGGTGGAACAACCCGCCAGCAGGGCCGTTATGGCCAGCCACAGAATGAAAAATGGCCGGTGTACGCTAAGCTGTTTCATGAAGCCTCCCGAATGCGGCAGACGAAGGGGTATCCTTCTTTGAGTATAACAACGGTCATTTTCTCCCCGGCGTGAAGCCTTCCGTGGCGGCCTGATCCGACTCGACCGGCGCAAAGCGGGGTATACGTACTCCTTCACGTTCTATCTGTTCCGTGAACATGGCCAACGGACGCACCCACAGCCCGCCCCCCCCGTACAGGGCACGGTATACCACCTGTGCCGTCAGGGTTTCGCTGTCCCGGGCAACGCCCAGCACCTCGTACAGCCCCCCCTTGAAATGCCGATAGCGGCCGGGGCGCAGCACTGGCAGTGGCTGCAGGTCATCGTCCTTCATGGGTCTTGTCCTCTTGTTCGCACAACGTGCGCGTGCGCCGGGTCAGGATATCACCCAGCCGCCGCGTCGCAGGGCCGGCATAATCGCGATCCCCGTAAACCAGATAAAGGTCCGCGAAGCGCTCGCCGCCCTCACGCAGCGGCAACAGCTTCAGCTCACCGCTGGCCAGTTCACGACGAATCTTTTCCTCCGGATACCAGGCGAAGCCCTGCCCGCGGCAGGCCGCCTGGATCGACGACGACACGTGGCTTACCGTCCAGCGCTGCTCGGCACCCAGCCAGCCCGCGTCCACCCGCCGCTGGCCCGAATCACGGACCACCAGCTGCCGGTGTCGACGCAGGTCGTTGAAGTCCAGCAACCGGTTCAACTGGTGCAAGGGGTGGTCCGGGTGGGCGACGGGCACAAAGCGCACTCGCATCAGATGGTCCCCGAGGAAACCGGGCGGAATCCGGCCGGCAATGGCCAGATCGACCCGCCGTTCCAGCAGGGCCTCGTCGGTGCCGGTGAGCACCGTCTCGAACAACTCGATACGGGTGTCAGGAAAGGCATCACCGAGTTCCGCCAGGCAGTCGAGCATCAGCCAGTGGGGAAACAGCGCCTCAACCGCCACCTGAATCGCCGCTTCATGGCGCAGGCTGAGGTGGGCCGCCGCCTGCTCCAGGGCCTCGGCCTCCGCCAGCAGGGCACGCGCCCGCCGGTAGAGCAGTTCACCGGCGGGCGTCAGGGCGGCCTTGCGGCCTTTCAGCGTGAAGGCGCGCAGATCCAGAGTGGTTTCCAGCTTCTGAATGGCGTAACTCACCGCCGACTGGCTCTTGCCCAGGGCCTCGGCCGCCGGGGCATAGCCGCCCGCATCCACCACCGCCAGCAGGGCACGCCATTGCTCAAGGGTGATTCTGGGTTCTGACATTGCCGCATCCCGGTTTCGGATAAAACATCAGTGATTTCGATAGAATAGCACCACATTATGGTCTTTTTAATTAAATCTTCCGATGTATCCTTTAACAAATAGCGTGGCGCACTGGCCACACCACTCACCGACAACCGGCCCCCAGGGTCGGCAGGGAGCGACATCATGGGACTTCTGGTAGACGGCGTCTGGCACGACAAGTGGTATGACACGGACAAGACCGGCGGGCGTTTCGAGCGCAGCGAAGCACAGTTTCGCAACTGGGTCACCGCTGACGGCAGCCCCGGCCCGGACGGTGAAGGCGGCTTCAGAGCCGAAGCCGACCGCTATCACCTGTATGTGTCCCTGGCCTGCCCCTGGGCCCACCGCACGCTGATCTTTCGTGCGCTCAAGGGCCTGGACAAGATGATCGGCGTGTCCGTCGTCAACCCGCTGATGCTCAGCGAGGGCTGGCCGCTGGATACCGGCTTCCCCGGCGCCACCGGCGACCGGCTGTACGGACTCCAGCGAATGTATGAGCTGTACCTCAAGGCCGACCCGCATTACTCAGGCCGGGTCACCGTGCCGGTACTGTGGGACCGCCAGCGCGAGACCATTGCCAGCAACGAGTCTGCGGACATCATCCGCATGTTCAACAGCGCATTTGATGGCGTGGGTGCCGCGCCCGGTGATTTCTATCCCGAAGCCCTGCGCGGCGACATCGACGAGGTGAACAGCTGGATCTATGACCAGGTGAACAACGGGGTCTACAAAGCGGGTTTTGCCACCAGCCAGGACGCTTATGATGAAGCGGTCACCACACTGTTTGCGGCGCTGGACCGCCTGGAGCAGCGCCTGAGCACGCAGCGCTTCCTGGTCGGCAACCGGGTGACCGAAGCCGACTGGCGGCTGTTCACCACCCTGGTGCGCTTTGATCCGGTGTATGCCACCCACTTCAAGTGCGATCACCGGCGTATCGCGGACTACCCGAACCTGTCGAACTATGTTCGCGATCTGTACCAGACACCCGGCGTGGCCGAGACCGTGAATATTGCGCATATCCGCAATCACTATTTCCGCAGCCACCCGACCATCAACCCGTACGGCATTGTTTCCATGGGGCCTGCCCTGACGTTCGATCAGCCACACGATCGTGATCGTCTCGGCCCCCGGGAAGCGTAACAAAGCGGGCCCAGCCCGAGGAGGTCATCATGCAAGCCAGAGCCCTGCATTTTCTGATTCCCGGCCGCGACACCAGCGACGGCGCCGGTGTGCGCCTGAAGCGCAGCCTCGGCCAGTCCGCCCATGTGCGTCTGGACCCATTCCTGATGCTGGATGAATTTTCTTCCGACGATGCCGCTGACTACATCGCAGGATTTCCGTCCCATCCGCATCGCGGCTTTGAGACCGTCACCTACATGCTTGATGGGCATATGTTGCACGAGGATCATCTCGGCAACCGGGGCGATCTGAAATCCGGCGGGGTGCAGTGGATGACCGCCGGGCGCGGCATCATTCACTCGGAAATGCCGCAACAGAATGAAGGGCGCATGCGCGGCTTCCAGTTGTGGCTGAATCTGCCGGCGAAGGAAAAAATGAAGCCGGCGGGTTATCGGGATATCCAGCCCGACGAGATTCCCGTAACGGCGCTCGACGACGGCGTTTCGGTACGCGTGATTGCCGGAGAAGTGGCCACCGCGCAGGGGCCGGTGCAAGGGCCGATACATGGCCCCAGCCAGGGCATCACCACTGATCCGCAATACTGGGATGTCAGCATGGATGCGGGCACCGCAGCAACACTGCCGGTGCCCGAAACGCATAATGCCTTCATCTATGTGTTCGAAGGTGATGCCGCCATCGGTGGTCGCGAGGTGCCGCGCCACCATGCCGCGATATTGCGCGACGGCGATACCCTGCACATCCATGCAGGCCAGGATGGCACCCGCTTCCTGCTGATCGCCGGCAAACCGATCAAGGAACCGATTGTGCAGTACGGCCCCTTCGTCATGAACACGGCGGAGGAAATCGAGCAAGCCTTGCGGGATTACCGCGATGGACGGCTCACCGCCTGACACACCGGGGCGCCTCTGGCGCCCCGATCATTACTGCAAATCCAGCACAGATGACACCACGGGTTCCTCACCGAGCCGTTTGTAAATCTCGGGATTAAAGACGTGGGATGAGACGATGTCAGAAAGCGGAGCCACAACATAGAAATCCTTGATTCCGTCAGACTGCCTTTCTTCACTGGACTCACGCTCGAAGTAATCAAACACCTCTTCGTATCGGTTGGTCAGCTGAAGCTTCAGGTCGCTTTCTCGTCGAAATCCACTGTAGAGCGGCAGTACCGTGATATGCGAGCACTCCCAATGGGGCTCATTGGTGCGCGCTACCAGCCCCACGTAAACCTTACGCGACCTCAAGGTCACAGCAACCAACTTCCTGTGGCTTGTTGCGTACGCCAACAGGGCTGAAAAATCGTCTTTCTGCCACACCTTTCGAATGTTTGTATACTTCACACCCTCGAGACTGTTGTAGATCTTCGCACCAGAATAGGCGATCAGGACGTTAAACGCGCTCACAACAGGAAACAGAAGTTCCCATGACGAGGCATGGTCCAGTAATACCCTGGGGTGTTGGTGCGAAAAGAGACAGAAAAGCAGTGCGACCGCGAACAGAAACAGCAGGCTGATCAACGTGAGACCGACACCCAGCGTTGCGCATGTCAGATATAGTCGGTGCCCTGACTCACGCGCGGTACGATACCTGAAGGCATAACAATAGCCTGCCAGGATGTACCCCGAGGTAACAACAGAAAGAACAAAAATAACAGTAGATGAGGGATCCGTCCCCATAGAGATATTCCTTGAATCTGGAGGGCGCGATTAATTATTCCCAGTAGCAACCTTCTCAAGAATATCGTACCCACGCATCTTGCGAATTTTCTCAACGAACTCCCGATCCTCTCTCAGCCGGCCCGGCTGCAGCACTGCCACGCCATCGCCTTGTATGGCGTACGCGCTTTCAAGAGAATCGGTATGCTTCTTGTTGCGCACGGCTTTTCTCCGTTTTTCCATGACAACCTCCGACTAACCAATCCGCCTTCCGACACCTCATCCTTGCTGGCGGCAAGCTCGTATAGTGTAGCATAGTTCACCGGCTCGCCCGCCTTGCTATGTCATTGTTTTTATTCGGTATCCTCGATGGACAATCCGCGGGTGGCTGTGTCCAGGGAACTGGCGCTGGTTTCTGCACCCAGCTTGATCATCAGACGCAGGTCGTTGGGCGCATCCGCGTGGGACATGGCGTCTTCGTAGGTGATCTCGCCCTGGGTGTAGAGGTCATAAAGTGCCTGGTCAAAGGTCTGCATGCCCAGATCGCGGGATTTTTTCATCAGCTCCTTGAGCAGGTGCACCTCGCCCTTGCGGATATGATCGGCCATCAGCGGCGTGTTCAGCAGGACTTCGATCACCGCACGGCGGCCCTTGCCGTCCGGTGTCGGAATCAACTGCTGTGCCACGATGCCACGCAAGTTCAGTGACAAATCCATATACAACTGGCCGTGACGATCCGCCGGGAAGAAATGGATGATGCGATCCAGAGCCTGGTTCGCATTGTTGGCGTGCAGGGTGGCCAGACACAGGTGCCCGGTTTCCGCAAAGGCGATGGCGTAATCCATTACTTCGCGGGTCCGGATCTCGCCAATCAGGATGACGTCCGGAGCCTGACGCAGGGTGTTTTTCAGCGCGATCTCGAATGAATCCGTGTCCAGACCAACCTCGCGCTGCGTCACGATACAGCCCTGGTGCTGGTGAATGAATTCGATCGGGTCTTCAATGGAGATGATATGGCCCTTGGAGTTCTTGTTGCGGTGGCCAATCATCGACGCCAGCGAGGTGGACTTACCCGTGCCGGTAGCGCCGACGAAAATAACCAGACCGCGCTTGGTCATGGCCAGATCCTTGATCACCGGCGGCAGACGCAGCTCATCTACCGTCGGAATCTTCACTTCGATGCGGCGAATGACCATGCCCACCAGGTTACGCTGGTAGAAAGCACTGACCCGGAAGCGGCCGATGCCGCGCGCGGAAATGGCGAAATTGCATTCCTTGGAATCAATGAATTCCTTGCGCTGCTTCTCGGTCATCACGCCAAACACGATGTCCCGGGTCATGTCCGGGGTCAACGCCGTTTTGGTGACCGGCAACACCTTGCCATGGATCTTCATTGACGGCGGCACGCCCGCTGTAATGAACAGATCCGAGCCGCCCTTCTGCACCATAATTTTCAGTAGTTCTTCGAGTTCCATAGCGTGTCTCGTCAGAAGGAATCCGGAATCTTGGCTTTCTCACGGGCGGCTTCGCGCGATACCAACCCTTTCTGCACCAGCCCTTGCAGGCACTGATCCAGGGTCTGCATGCCCAGGCCCGCACCGGTCTGGATGGCGGAATACATCTGCGCCACCTTGTCTTCGCGAATCAGGTTCCGGATGGCGGGCGTACCGATCATGATCTCATGCGCGGCCACCCGGCCACCGCCGTTCTTCTTCATCAGCGTTTGCGAGACCACCGCCTGCAGGGATTCCGACAGCATCGAGCGCACCATGGATTTTTCTTCGGCGGGGAATACATCCACCACCCGGTCAATGGTCTTGGCGGCGCTGGTGGTGTGCAGGGTGCCGAACACCAGGTGACCGGTTTCCGCCGCGGTCAGTGCCAGGCGGATGGTTTCCAGGTCACGCATCTCACCCACCAGAATGATGTCCGGGTCTTCCCGCAATGCGGAGCGCAGCGCCTCAGCGAAGCCGAGGGTGTCGCGGTGCACTTCCCGCTGGTTGACCAGGCACTTTTTCGATTCGTGCACGAATTCGATCGGGTCTTCGATGGTGAGGATATGCTCGTAGCGGGTGTTGTTGATGAAGTCGATCATCGCCGCCAGGGTGGTGGATTTGCCCGAGCCGGTCGGCCCGGTCACCAGCACAATGCCACGCGGTGTTTCGGCAATCTTCTGGAACACCTTGCCCATGCCCAGGTCTTCCATCGTCAGCACTTTCGACGGAATGGTCCGGAACACCGCCCCGGCACCCCGGTTCTGGTTGAAGGCGTTGACCCGGAAGCGGGCCACACCGGGCACCTCGAACGAGAAGTCCGTCTCCAGGAACTCTTCATAGTCCTTGCGCTGCTTGTCGTTCATGATGTCGTAGATCAGCGCATGGACTTCCTTGTGCTCCATGGGCGGCAAGTTGATGCGCCGCACGTCGCCGTCCACCCGGATCATGGGCGGCAAGCCGGCGGACAGGTGCAAGTCAGAGGCGCCGTTCTTGGCGCTGAAGGCGAGCAGCTCGGTGATATCCATGGGCGATTCGTTACCTTGCGGGTTGTGAGGGCAGAACCTGCGTTATTATGTGTCCCCGGAGACCTGACACCGCGCTGGCGGCTCAGAAGAATCTCTTAGGCGTTGCTCCAAGTCAGTAAGGTACCCCGTCACCCCAAGCGGTTCAACGATGACAGATCCCGAAACGCGCCTGTCGGCGCTCCAGCACCGTATCGAACACAGCTGTCGCTCCGCCGGGCGTGACCCGGCCGAGGTGACGTTGCTGGCCGTCAGCAAGACCCGCGATGCCGCGGCCATCCGCGCCCTGCACGGCGCCGGGGCACATCATTTTGGCGAGAACTACCTCCAGGAGGCGCTGGCCAAGCAGCCCGCGCTGGCGGATCTGCCGCTGACCTGGCATTTCATCGGACCGATCCAGTCCAACAAGACCCGGGATATCGCCGCCCATTTCGACTGGGTGCATTCGGTGGACCGGGAGAAGATCGCCCGGCGCCTGAGCGACCAGCGGCCCGAGCATCTGCCGCCGCTGAATCTGTGCCTGCAAGTGAATATCGACACCGAAGCCAGCAAGCAAGGGGTATCGCTGGCCGAGCTGCCCGCACTGGCCGAGGCAGTAGCGACGCTGCCACGGGTGCGGCTGCGCGGCCTGATGGCCATTCCCCGGGCTGACGCCCCGGACAACAACCGGGCGGCCTTTCGCACACTCGCCATGACACTGTCACAATTGCGTCATACCATGACGTCCCTGGATACCCTGTCCATGGGCATGAGCGACGATTTCGAGACCGCCATCGCCGAAGGCGCGACCCTGGTGCGCCTCGGCACCGCCCTGTTCGGCCCGCGCGACTGACGGCGCCGGTATCCGCCCGCAGCTCACAACGCTTGCAGTTCACAACGGGAACCACAGGTTATGGCACAGCAGATCATTGGCTTTATCGGCGCCGGCAACATGGCCACGGCCCTGGCAGGCGGCATGATCGCCAAGGGCATTCGCCCGGCACGCATCTGGATGAGTGACGTCAGCGCGGATCGGCTGGACGAACTCAACCGCCAGCATCGGGTGCATGTCAGCACCCGCAACAGCGATGTCGCCGAGCGCGCTGATGTGCTGGTGCTGGCCGTGAAGCCGCAAGTGATGGCCGAGGTGTGCGCCGCCCTGCGCGACAGCCTGGGTGACCGCCAGCCGCTGATCATCTCGATTGCCGCTGGCATCACGGTGGCCAACCTGCGCGACTGGCTGGGCGATCTGCCAGTGGTCCGCACCATGCCCAACACCCCGGCGCTGGTGCAGGCGGGCGCCACCGGGCTGTTCGCTGGCCCGGGCGTCAGCGACGCCCAGCGCGAACTGGCCGCCCAGATCATCGGCAGTGTCGGCCTGAGCTTCTGGTTCGAGCAGGAAAGCGAGCTTGATGTCGTCACGGCCGTTTCCGGCTCGGGCCCGGCCTACTTTTTCCTGATGATGGAATCCATGATCGACGCGGGCATACAGATGGGACTCGACGAGCGCACTGCGCGGCAACTGGTGTTGCAGACGGCCTGGGGCGCCGCCCAGTTGGCCATCACCAGCGAGAATTCACCGGCGCGCCTGCGCGAGCAGGTCACCTCACCCGGCGGCACCACCGCTGCAGCCCTGGGCGTATTCGAACAGGCGGATTTCCGGGCCCTGGTGAACAAGGCGCTCGAGGCGGCCCGGCAACGTGCCGGAGAGCTTGCAAAATAGGGCGCTGACCCGATACTACACAGGCCGGGGTCAGGCGCTGTCTGCCCCGCCCCTGCACACCTGCCCCGGCGGGTGATGCCGCCTGTTACCGGATACCACGGGAGTCGCCGATGAACCCACAGGGCGCGATGACGTTTCTGATTGATGTCGCCATCAACCTGTTCATTTTCCTGCTGCTGACGCGCTTTATCCTGCAGTTGGTCAGGGCTGACTTCTATAACCCGGTATCGCAGTTCGTGGTCAAGGCGACCAATCCGGTCCTGACGCCGCTACGGCGGATGGTGCCAGGCAGCAGTACGGTGGATGTCGCCTCCCTGGTCATGGTGGTGGTCCTGATTATCCTGAAGACGGTGCTGGTGGTGGTCCTGAACGGCCAGGGCGTACCGCCCGTCCCGGCGCTGGTCATCTATGCGCTACGCTCGCTGGCCAGTCTGATGATCAACTACCTGTTCTTCGCCGTGCTGATCCGGGTGATTCTCAGCTGGGTGGCGCCCGACCCCTACAATCCCTTCACCGCCATCATGACGCAGATCACCGAGCCGGTGATGGCGCCGGTACGCCGCATCCTGCCGCCCATGGGCGGGCTGGACCTGAGTCCGCTGGTGGTTCTGCTGGGGCTGCAGTTCCTGATGATTCTCTTCGCGATCTGAAGCGCTGCCGCTACAGATCGCGGGTCCGGGTGCGGATCTGGTAGTAGGCCTCTTCGGCGATGGCGTGATAGGCCACGGCGCGCTTCTCGAAGGCGCGATAGGAGTCGTACACCGCCTCAGCCTGGGCGTTGCCTGACACCAGCGTTTCCAGCACCTCGTCACTGGCGACTTTCAGGGCATCGATCACGTCGTCCGGCAGGCGTCGCAACTGCACCTTGTGCTTGTCCACCAGCTCTTCCAGGGCCGCGGCATTGCGCTCGGTGTATTCGTCGTACACCTCCTGGTTCACCGCCAGCGCCGCGGCCTCGATGATGGTCTGCAGCCGTGGCGGCAGCGCCTGCCACTTCTCCAGGTTAATGATCAGTTCCAGCAGCGGCCCCGGCTCCTGCCAGCCCGGATAGTAGTAATAGCGGGCAATGCGCTGGAAGCCGAAGGTGATGTCGTTGTAGGGGCCCACCCATTCGGCGGCGTCGATGGCGCCGGTCTGCATGGCGGTATAGACCTCGCCGCCCGGCAGTTGCACCGGTGTCGCGCCGACCTTGCGCATCACCTCGCCGCCCAGACCCGGGATGCGGATGCGCAGGCCGCGCAGGTCCGCCAGCGAATTGATTTCCTTGTTGTACCAGCCCGCCATCTGGGTGCCGGTGCAGCCGGCCCGGAACGGCTTGAGGTTGAAGCCGGCATACAGGTCATCCCAGAGCTTCTGGCCGCCACCACGGCTGATCCAGGCGTTCATTTCCTGGGCGTTCAGGCCGAACGGCACGGCCGTGAAGAAGGGCGTCGCCGGGTGCTTGCCGCGCCAGTAGTAGGAGGCACCATGGCCCATCTCCGCACTGCCCTGGGACACCGCATCGAAGGTTTCGAACGCAGGCACCAGATCACCGGCACCGTAGACACGGATGCGCATCTGGCCGCCAGACATGGCCTCCACCAGCTGCGCAAAGCGCTCCGGACCGGTGCCCACACCGGGGTAGTTCTTCGGCCAGGTGGTGACCATGCGCCAGCGGTACGTCTGGCCGTCACCCTCCGCAGCCGGGCCGCAATCCTGCGGGCTGCACCCGGCCGCCAGCGCGGCGGCCGACCCCAACCCCAGCGTGGATACGAACTTGCGTCTGTCCATGATCAGGCTCCAGGGGCGCTCAGCGCCGTCTTGTTGTGTCTATTTCAGAAGCGGGTATCTCAGATAATATCCAGCCGGGCGTACTGGCTGACCAGCCACTTGCTGCCGGCGTCATCGAAATTGATCTGCAAGCGCGCATTCGGGCCCTGCCCCTCGAAATGCAGAATGGTCCCTTCACCAAACTTGGGGTGCAACACTCGCATACCCAGCTGAAAGCCCTGTACCGTCTCGCCCTCGGTGCCGCGGCTGACCGGACGATTCATGCCACCGCGCAGGCGCACTTCTTCCAGCAGACCCGCCGGAATCTCGCGCAGGAAGCGTGAGGGCGCATTCAGCTGCTCGCTGCCGTACAGGCGGCGGCTCTCGGCATAGGTCATGTAAAGCTGGCGCATGGCCCGGGTGATGCCCACGTAGCAGAGGCGGCGCTCTTCCGCCAGCCGGCCCGGCTCGTCAGCGGACATCTGGTGCGGGAACAGCCCCTCCTCCAGGCCCGCCATGAAGACGACCGGAAACTCCAGTCCCTTGGCGGAATGCAGGGTCATCATCTGCACCGCGTCATCGTATTCGCCCGCCTGGCGTTCACCGGCTTCCAGCGCCGCGTGGTCGAGGAAGGCCAGGAGCACGTCCATGCCCTCCTCCACCTCGTCGTCGCCGAACTGGCGCGTAGCGGTAACCAGTTCGCGCAGGTTCTCGACCCGTTGCTGGCCTTTTTCGCCCTTCTCACTGGCATGGAACTCGATCAGCCCGGAAGTGGCCAGCACATGCTCGGTGCGCTCCCACAGCGCCAGCCCTTCACTGTCGCGGGCCATGCGATTGACCATGTCGATAAAGCTGCCCAGGGCCGAGGCGGCCCGCCCGGGAAGTGAGCCATCGCCAACCATGGCCACGGCGGTTTCCCACAGGCTGGCGCCGCGCAGGCGCGCCTGCTCGCGCACCGTTTCCAGGGTCTTGGCGCCAATGCCCCGGGTCGGGGTGTTCACCACCCGCTCGAAGGCCGGGTCGGCATCGCGGTTCACCAGCAGGCGCAGGTAGCCAAGCGCGTTCTTGATTTCAGCCCGCTCGAAGAAGCGCTGCCCGCCATAGATGCGGTAGGGAATACCGCTCTGCAGGAAGGCCTCTTCCAGCACCCGCGACTGGGCGTTGGAGCGATACAGCACGGCCATGTCGTTACGGCTGAGGCCCTCTTCCTGGAGCTTCTGCACGCGTCCGGCGATAAACCGCGCCTCGTCGACCTCGTTGAAGCCGGCGTACAGGCGGATCGGCTCGCCATCACTGATCTCGGTCCACAGCTCCTTGCCCAGCCGGTCGCTGTTGTTGGCGATCACGGCGTTGGCGGCCTGCAGGATGGTGCCGGTGGAGCGGTAGTTCTGCTCCAGGCGAATGGTGCGCAAGCCGTCGAAATCCCGGCTCAACCGCTGGATGTTCTCGATCCGGGCGCCCCGCCAGCCGTAGATGGACTGGTCATCGTCACCGACGATGGTGACACCGCTGCCGCCTTTCGCCAGCAGTTGCAGCCAGGCGTACTGGATCGCGTTGGTGTCCTGGAACTCGTCCACCAGAATATGGCGGAAGCGGCGCTGATAGTGGCCCAGCAGGTCATCGTTATCGCGGATCAGTTCCAGGGCGCGCAGCAGCAATTCGTTGAAGTCCACCAGCCCGCTGCGGGCACACACGGCCTCATAGGCCGCATAGATCTTCTGCATGGTCTGCAGGAACAGGTCGCCGCCGGGCTCCATGTGCGCCGCGCGCAGGCCTTCGTCTTTCTGGCTGTTGATGAACCACTGCGCCTGACGGGCGGGCCAGCGCTGCTCGTCCAGGCCCAGCTCCCGCAGGACCCGCTTGATGATGCGCTGCTGGTCATCGGCGTCGAGGATCTCGAAGGCCTCGGGCAGCCCGGCCTCCTGCCAGTGCGCGCGCAGCAGCCGGTGGGCAATGCCGTGAAAGGTGCCCACCCACATGCCGGAGGCCGGCATGCCGAGCAACTGCTCGATGCGACCACGCATCTCGGCAGCCGCCTTGTTGGTGAAGGTGACCGCAAGAATGCCGTAGGGGGAGACCTGCTCGGTGGCCACCAGCCAGGCAATACGATGCACCAGCACGCGGGTCTTGCCCGAGCCGGCACCGGCCAGCACCAGCAAATGGGGGTTGTCGGCCGCCACCGCATCGCGCTGGGCCGGGTTGAGTCCATCTATCAGGGAGGTTACGTCATCTATCATGGGCGGGCATTCTACCTGAATCCCGGCGCCAATCTGCTCATAATACCAACAGCCATACTCCGAAAGTTGTAAACCCCTGTTTTACTGTTGCCGCCTCGCGGCTACACTGAATCCAAAAACCCGGTCACCCAAGCAAGTGATCGGGCGGGAGGGGAATTTGCCAGCAGCGGAACCATCGTTTACGCCTTTGACCGGTCGTGCGCTCAACGATGCACAGACCCGTCTGCTGGCGCGCGCCTTGCCCGTGCTGCATGTGGTGGAAGCGCTGGCCGCCCTGACCCTGATCATCTTCTATCGCCACAGCGGCGTGCCCCTGTGGCAGCTGCTGTTATGGGGGGCCGTGGTGCTGGCGCTGCTCCTGTTGCGCCATGCGATCACCCAGCTGATGCGGCAGCTCGACACCGAGGCGGCGTCCCTGGCGGGCTGGCGACTGGCACTGATGGCCGCCACAGTGAGCGGTGGCGCCCTGTTCGGCTTCGCTCTGGTCTGGCTCAATCCGGCCGCCGCACTGTTCCAGCCCGGCGCCGTAACGCTCCAGGCACTGGCCCTGACCCTCACGCTGGGCGTCACCGTCATCGCGGTGGCCACCTGCGGCGTCCATCTGCTGACCGCCACGCTGTACGCCCTGGCGGTCATGGTGCCGCTTGGTCTGCATCTGGTGCTGGCCTCACCGGACTATTACCCCTTCGCTGTGGGTGTCGGCATCTTTACCGTATTCGGCCTGCTGGCCGCCCGCCGCCTGAACCTCAGCAGCCGTGATACGCTCGCCCTGCAAGCGCGCAATGAATCCCTGATCGCCTGGCTGGACCGGGCCCGCAGCGACGCCGAGGCGATCAACGAGAAGCTGGCCCTCGAGATCTGCCAGCGCAAGGAGGCCCGGCAACGCTTGCAGGATTCGCGCGACCGCCTCGAAAGCACCGTACTCGAACGAACCCGGGCGCTGGAGCAGACCAATACCGAACTCGCCGCTACGGGCCAACGGCTGCAGCTGGCCCTGGATGCCAGCAATATCTGCCTGTGGGACTGGAATCTGGTCAGTGGTGAGACCTTCCATTCGAATTTCGAGCGGCTGCTGGGTTACCAGCCCGAGGCGCTGGGCAACTTCATGGAAGACTTGCGCCGCCTGGTACACCCCACCGACTTCCCACGCATTCGCGATGCCATGGTGGAGCATTTCAAAGGCCGCAGCAGTCAGTATCAGGTGGTCTATCGCCTGCAGCATGCCGACGGGAGCTGGCACTGGATCCAGGATGAGGGCCGCGTGGTCGCGTGGAACCAGGCCGGCCGGGCCACCCGCATGATCGGCACCCGTCGCGATATCACCGAAGACAAGGAAGCCCGTGAACAGCTGCGGCTGGCCGCCACCGTGTTCGAAAACGCCTCGGAAGCCATCTTCATCTTCGACCGCAATTTCCACTTCCTCACCGTCAATGACTGCTTTACCCGCATCACCGGCTACCACGAGCGGGAAGTGCTCGGGCAGTCCATTGGCGAGATAGGCAACCTGCCCGAGAATGAGCAGATCTACCGGGATATCGTCAGGGCGCTCAATAACGAGGGCTTCTGGGAAGGGGAACTGATGGAGCGCCGCAAGACCGGCGAGCATTACCCCGAGTGGCTGCAAATCAGCGCCGTTTACGACGAATCAGGCCGATTAACGCATTATGTCGGCATGTTCTCCGATCTTACCGCCAGGAAAGAAGCCGAGGAGCGGGTCCAGTTTCTCTCCAACTTCGATCGCCTGACCGGCTTCGCCAACCGCAACCAGTTCCGCGAGCGGCTGCACAAGAGCCTGACCCTGGCGCGCCTGAACCGCGAACGCACGGCGCTGGTGTTCATTGATCTGGACCGCTTCCGGCCGATCAACGACTCCCTGGGCCACGAGGTGGGCGACCGCCTGCTGAAGCTGGCGGCCGAGCGGCTGCGCGGCTGCGGCTTTGCCGAGGAAAACCTGGCCCGCGTTGGCGGCGACGAGTTCACCCTGGTGGTCGAGAATTATTCCCGCCGCACGGATCTGGAGAAAACCTGCCAGAAGCTGATCAACGCCATGCGTCGGCCGTTCCACTTTGACCAGCATGAACTGCTGCTCGGCGCCAGCCTGGGCGTCAGCGTGTTCCCCGACACGGCCAAGGATGTGCAGACCCTGATCAACCAGGCCGACCTGGCCATGCATCAGGCCAAGCGCGCCGGCGGCAACAACTACCAGTTCTACTCCAGCGACATGCGCGTGGCCTCGGTGGAACAACTGGCGCTGGAAACCAGCCTGCGCAAGGCGATCTTCAAGAACGAATTCGTGGTGTATTACCAACCGAAGATGGACCTGGCCAGCGACCGGATCACGTCAGTGGAAGCACTGGTGCGCTGGCAGCACCCCACCATGGGCCTGCTGCCGCCGAAGGATTTTATCCCGCTGGCCGAGGAAACCGGCCTGATCAGCGCCATTGGCGAACTGGTGCTGGAGCGCTCCTGCCGTCAGGCCACCCAATGGCACAAGCAGGGCTTCACCGATGTCTGCGTCTCGGTAAACCTGTCGGCGCACCAGTTCCGCAAGGGCAATGTACTGGAGATCGTCGACCGGGTACTGCACACCACCGGGCTGCCAGCACACCTGCTGGAACTGGAGTTGACGGAAAGCCTGATCATGGAAGATCTGGACAAGAACATTGCGCTGCTGCAATCACTGCGCACGCGTGGGGTAGAGTTGTCACTGGATGACTTCGGCACCGGCTATTCGTCGCTGAGCTACCTGAAGCGCTTCCCCATCGACACCCTGAAGATCGACCGCTCCTTCATCACCGAACTGGACCAGAGCCCCGATGATGCCGCCATCACCCGCGCTATCATCGACATGGCCCACAGCCTGAACCTGCGCGTCGTCGCGGAAGGGGTGGAGACCGCCTCGCACCTGGAGATACTGCGCGGCATGGGCTGCGACAGCATCCAGGGCTACCTGATCAGCAAGCCGGTGCCGGAGGCCGAGTTGCTCAAGCTGCTCAAGGCCCAGCAGCAGGCACGCGCCTGACAAACAGCCCTAGAGCCCGAGCACGGCGGTGGCGATACCGAAGTAGATGAGTACACCGCTGACGTCAGCGATGGTGGTAATCAGGGGCGTGCTCGCGGTCGCCGGATCGAAGTTGAGCTTGTTGAGGATGAACGGCAACCCCATGCCGATCAGACTGCCCACCAGCACCACGATAATCATGGTCAGCGCCACCACAATGGCAATATCGATACCCGCCCGGAAGAAACCCACCATCAGCACCGCGGCTGACATGGTCAGGCCCAGTGCCGAGGCCACCAGGATGTCCTTGAAGAACAGTTTCGCCCAGTCACTGCCGGTCACATCGCCGGTGGCGATACCGCGCACCATCAGGGTGGCCGACTGGGCCCCGGCGTTACCGGCGCTGGCGACCAGCAGCGGCATGAAGAACAGCAACGCCAGGTGGGCCGCGATGGTGTCTTCGAAATAGGCGATGCCGGCGCCGGTGAAGATGTTGGCGAACACCAGGATCACCAGCCAGTGCACCCGCGAACGATACAGCGCGTAGGGTGTGGCCTCACGCAGGCTGGTCTCCAGCTTGCCCACCGTAGCACCCTTGTGCATGTCTTCCGTGGCCTCGGCTTCGGCCACGTCCATGGCGTCATCGTAGGTCACGATGCCCACCAGCTTCTCGCCGCCATTGACGATCGGCAGTGCCAGCAGGTCATAACGTGAAATCAGGCGCGCCACTTCTTCCTGGGCGGTATCCGTCGTGGCCGACACCACCTCCCGCGCCATCAGGTCATCCACCCGCACGTTGGGCGTGGCCACAATCAGCTGCCGCAACGACACGGCGCCGAGCAACCGATGGTCGTCGTCAACGATAAAGGCCTGGTAGATGGTTTCCTTGTCCGGCGCGGTACGGCGCAGGCTTTCCAGTGCCCGGGCCACGGTCATGCCCGACTGCACCACCGCGTAGTCCGAGGTCATGATGGCTCCGGCACTGCCCTCTTCGTAGCTGGCCAGGCGGCGCAGATCCTCTCGCTCTTCACGGGCCAGGCGCTTGAACAGGGCGTAGCGGATCTTGTCATCCAGTTCATTGAACAGGTCAGCCCGTTCATCGGCGGACATCGCCGTGACCAGCTCGGCCAGATCGCCAGGAGACATGCGCTCGGCGATGGCTTGCTGCAGGTTCATGGACAGGTAGCCGAAGGTGTCGGCACGCTGCTCCAGCGTCATCACCTGAAGGACCCCGATGACCTGTTCTGGCTGGTCTATGGCCGCAAGGACATCGGCCAGATCGGCAGGATTGAGCTCCGCCACCAGCGCGGGCCATGCCGCCTGGTCGTTCTGGACAATAGCATCTTGCAGCGCGGCCGCCAGGGTCTCGTAGGTCATTCGCTCGCCTCCTCTGCGCGTCGAAGGGGACGACACGCCGGCGAGCCTCGTGGGGGAATTACAGAGGCAGGCAGGGCGTGCCAGCGCAATCGGCGCGGACAGCGTTCAAGTTCGGACTTCGACTGGAAGGGTCCATATATACAGTTACGTTATTACCAGCTTATGGCGGCGAGACAATATAGGAAAGCCCGGCAAGGGGTCAACCGGCATTCTGCGGAATGCCGGTCGGTTCAACAGAGATTTACGGCTCGTTGCGAATGCGCAGGAAACGCGCGAATCGGGGGATGCCATTGGCCGTGGTCCCGGTGTGGCGAAAGGTGATGCGGCTGCCCACCGGCGGCGGATTGGCCCGCTCGGCGTCGGTAAAGCCGGTACCGATGCGGAAGTGACGGCCATCATCGCCACGCACCAGCAAGGCGCCCATGACGCCCGTATGCCGACCCTCCCCGGCGATATGCCGGATCACGTCCGCTTCAGCATCCTGCCAGGGTTTGAGTTTCATCAGCACCGGGCTGCGCCCCGGCACATGTCGCGCCAGGCCATGATGAAGCATCAGGCCTTCACCTCCACCCTCGATCACATCATCGAGGTGCTGCATCAGCTGGGCCCGGTGACGCACCCGAAAGTGGCTCACCGGTTGCAGCCAGGGCACGTCTGCGGCCTCCAGCAGCACGGTCATGCTGCGCAGGCGTTCACTGAACACCTCTGCCACGCCGGGCAGGTCGAACACCATGAAGCGTACGGCCCGCCAGGCCTCATGGTCCGGCTCCTGGCGCCGCACGGTGCCGGACAACATATCGAAGGTCCCACGGCCCATCCACAGTTCGCCATCGAGAGGCTGCGGCGGGAAATCAGCCGTAAACCAGTCCGGTGCGCGAATCAGATTGCCCTGGCGCGTCAACAGTTGCTGGCCATCCCAATAGGCACGCACGCCGTCGAGCTTCTCGCTGACCCAGTATTCGGTCAGTTGATCGACGGGCCGGTAGTCGCTGGCCAGCTGCACCGGCGGCGCAGACTGGGCGTGCGCCAGCGTGACCCAGGCGCTGCCACAACACAGCAGCACGACAAGCAGCAGGTAATACATCATCGGTCGTTCCTCCATGAAAGACTGTCGGGGAACGACTATAGGCGTACCGGTCAGGCACGCCGGAACCCGCGCACAGAATCGGCGCGGTTGGCGAGAGGCTTACAGGGATTGTCGTGAATGGCTTACCGGCGATGCCGCCTGCCCGTCATTCGACGGTCACAGATTTCGCCAGGTTGCGCGGCTGATCCACATCCGTGCCGCGCATCACCGCCACGTGATAACTGAGCAGCTGCAACGGAATCGTGTAGATCATCGGCGCCAGATATTCAGACACGCTGGGCAGGGTCAGCACGGTAACGTCGTCGTCATCCGCCAGGGCGGCATGGCTGTCGGCAAACAGGTACAGGCGCCCGCCTCGGGCACGCACTTCCTGCAGGTTGGATTTCAGCTTTTCAAGCAGCTCATTGTTCGGCGCCACCGCGACGACCGGCATATCCTTGTCGACCAGCGCCAGCGGGCCATGCTTGAGTTCACCTGCCGGGTAGGCCTCGGCATGGATATAGGAAATTTCCTTGAGCTTGAGCGCCCCTTCCATGGCCACCGGAAACAGAGTGCCCCGGCCAAGAAACAGCGTGTGGTGCTTTTCAACAAAATCACGGCTCAGGGTTTCAATCGCCTTGTCCAGGCTGAGGGTCTTTTCCACCAGCGACGGCAAGGTCCGCAGATCAGCCAGCATCTGCTCGATACGGTCCTTGTACAGGCCGCGCGCTTTGGCCAGCGCCAGCACCAGCACCATCAATGCCGCCAGCTGGGTGGTGAAGGCCTTGGTCGAGGCCACACCGATTTCCGGGCCGGCGCGGGTCAACAGCGCCAGTTCCGATTCGCGCACCAGTGAAGAACTGTCCACGTTGCACACGGTCAGGCGGCCCACATAGTGGGGGCTGTCAGCGCCGCGCAGCGCCGCCAGGGTGTCTGCGGTTTCACCGCTCTGGGAGATGGTGATGAGCAACGTGCCCTCGGGCACCACATGATCGCGGTAACGGAACTCGCTGGCCACTTCCACCTGGCAGGGTATACGGGCCAGATCCTCCAGCCAGTACCGCGCCACCATGCCGGCGTGATAGCTGGTGCCGCAGGCAATGATCTGTACGTTGCGCACCTTGCCGAGCAGATCGCTGCGATCGCCAAACAGTGTATCCAGAGAGGCTGCACTGGTGACACGGCCCTCCAGGGTGCGCTGCAACGCCGCCGGCTGTTCGAAGATTTCCTTGAGCATGAAGTGGCGATATTCGCCTTTCTCCACATCTTCATGGGTGCCGTCGAACTCGTGAATGCGGCGGGTAACCGGCTGACCCTCGGCATCGTAAAGCTGCACGCCCTCGCGGCGCACCTCAGCCAGATCACCTTCCTGCATGAAGATGAAGCGCGTGGTAACCGGCAGCAATGCCAGCTGGTCCGAGGCGATATAGTTCTCGCCAATCCCCAGCCCCACCACCAGCGGGCTGCCACGGCGTACCGCTATCAGGCGGTCGGGTTCGGCCCTGCTGATCACCCCGAGCGCATAGGCACCGTGCAACTTCGTCACGGTGTCCTGCACGGCGGCGCGCAGGTCCAGGCCGCGTGACAGGGCCTGGTGAATCAGGTGAACCACCACTTCGGTGTCCGTTTCGGAGGTGAAGCGGTAACCGTCCGCCGTCAGTGCCTCTCGCAGCGACTGGTAGTTTTCGATGATGCCGTTGTGCACCACCGCGAGGCCATCTCCGGACATGTGCGGGTGCGCATTGGCTTCGCTGGGTTTGCCGTGGGTCGCCCAGCGGGTGTGGGCAATGCCCAGCTGGCCCGCGGTGCCAGCGATCACGGTGGCGTCTTCCAGGCCCTGGACCTTGCCTTCCCGGCGCACCCGTTGCAGACCACTGTCGCAGATCACCGCGAGCCCGGCTGAATCATAGCCACGGTATTCCAGTCGCTTGAGGCCGGTGATCAGGATACCGGTCACGTTACGTTCGCCGATCGCGCCAACGATGCCACACATGTTCAGTGCTCTCCTTGCTTCTTTTGCGGTCGCTTCCAACCGCTCAGATTACGTTGCTTGCTGCGTGCCACCGCCAGATGATCGTCCGGCACATCGTGGGTCACGACACTGCCCGCACCGACCGTAGCGCTCGCGCCGATCTTCACCGGCGCGACCAGCGCGCTGTTGGAACCGATAAAGGCATCATCGCCGATATGCGTCTCGAACTTGTTGACGCCGTCATAGTTGCAGGTGATGGTGCCCGCACCGATATTGGCGCCAGCGCCAATATGCGCGTCGCCAATGTAGCTCAGGTGATTGACCTTGCTGCCGGGGCCAATGTCCGCCTTCTTGGTTTCCACAAAGTTGCCGATTTTTGCCCCGGCGGCAAGCCGGGTACCGGGGCGCAGCCGGGCGAAGGGCCCGATCTGGCAGTGCTCGCCGACGTCGGCACCATCAATGACCGAATTCGCTTCCACGTGGGTGCCCGCCGCAATACGCGCATTGCGGATCAGGCAGTTGGGCCCGATGGTCACGCGGTCTCCCAGGGTGACCTCACCGGCCAGTACCGTGTTGATGTCCAGCACCACGTCCTCGCCGCAGGTGACCACACCTCGGATATCCAGGCGCGCCGGGTCCATGACGCTGGCCCCGCCGCGCATCAGCGCCTCGGCCTGCTGGCGCTGCCAGATGCGCTCCAGACGCGCCAGCTGCACGCGGTCATTCACGCCGTCCACCTCCCAGGCATGGGCCGGCTGCACCGTGTCGATGTTCAGCCCCGCCGCCACCGCCATGGCAATAACGTCGGTCAGGTAATATTCGCCCTGGGCGTTGTTGCTGGAGAGCTTCGGCAGCGCCTCGGCCAGAAACGCGCGTGGGCACGCCAGGATACCGGTATTGATTTCGCGGATCGCTTTCTGGGCGTCACTCGCGTCCTTGTATTCGACAATCGCCTGCACGGCACCGGCGTCGCTGCGCACAATCCGGCCGTAGGCACCGGGGTCATCCATATCCAGGGTCATCAGGGCCAGCGTGCGCGCATCGACGCGCTGCACAAACGCCTGCAGCGTGTGCGGCTGAATCAGGGGCACATCCCCGTACAGGATCAGTACCACCTCCTGATCCAGATGCGGCATGGCCTGCGCAACCGCATGCCCGGTACCCAGCTGTTCCGCCTGCTCGACCCAGGTCACATCTGCGGCCGGGACTTCACGCTGCACCCGGTCACCGCCGTGGCCGAACACCACGCACAGGCGGGAGGGCGACAAGGCGCGGGCGGCATCCAGCACATGCCCCAACATGGGTTTGCCTGCCAGCGGATGGGCAACTTTCGGCAGTGCCGAGCGCATGCGCGTGCCCTTGCCCGCCGCCAGAATCACGATTGCCAGATCCATGTGATCTTTCCTTTGTTGACTGCGTCCACCATAAAAAAAGGGCGGCCTCAGGGCCACCCTTTCTTTGTCCCGCGCGCCGGCATCCGGTTCCGGCGGCGAGGGCATCAGCGGCTGCTGCCGCCGAATTTCTTCTTCATCTGCTGGATAGCCCGCAGCTGAGCCACCGACTCGGCCAGCTGTGCAGAGGCCGCAGAATAATCCATATCGGTGTTCTTGCCTTCCAGGGCCTCTTTGGCACGCTGTTTGGCTTCTTCCGCTGCCGCTTCATCCATGTCGTGGGCCCGTTCGGCGCTGTCCGCGAGGATGGTCACCACCTTCGGCTGCACTTCAAGGAAACCGCCGTTGACGTAGAAGACTTCTTCTTCGCCCCCTTCCTTGATGATGCGGACCGGACCGGGGTTGAGGCCCGTCAGCAGCGGCGCGTGACCGGGCAGAATGCCCAGATCACCTTCACTGCCGGCAGCCACCACCATTCTCACAGCACCGGAGAACAGCTTGCGTTCAGCGCTTACGATGTCGCAATGCACAGTGTTCGGCATTTGACTCTCTCCCGCAGGGGTAATCAGCCCTGACGCTTGTTGTAGGCCTCAACCACCTCGTCGATGGAGCCCTTCATGTAGAAGTCCTGCTCCGGGATGTGGTCGTACTCACCGCCCAGGATACCCTGGAAGCCGCGGATGGTGTCTTTCAGGGACACGTACTTGCCCGGCGAGCCGGTGAAGACTTCGGCCACGAAGAACGGCTGCGACAGGTAACGCTCGATTTTCCGGGCGCGCTGTACGGTCAGCTTGTCTTCCTCGGACAGTTCATCCATGCCCAGAATGGCGATGATGTCCTTCAGCTCCTTGTAGCGCTGCAGCACAGTCTGCACGCCACGAGCGGCTTCGTAATGCTCTTCACCAATCACCAGCGGGTCCAGCTGGCGGGACGTGGAGTCCAGCGGGTCGATCGCCGGGTAGATACCCTTGGCGGCGATGTCACGGCTCAGTACCACGGTGGCGTCAAGGTGGGCGAAGGTGGTTGCCGGAGACGGGTCGGTCAAGTCATCCGCCGGAACGTATACGGCCTGCACCGAGGTGATGGAGCCGGTCTTGGTGGAGGTAATACGCTCCTGCAGCACGCCCATCTCTTCGGCCAGGGTCGGCTGGTAACCTACCGCCGACGGCATACGGCCGAGCAGTGCGGATACTTCGGTACCGGCCAGGGTGTAACGGTAGATGTTGTCGACGAACAACAGTACGTCACGACCTTCGTCACGGAATTTCTCGGCCATGGTCAGGCCGGTCAGGGCCACGCGCAGACGGTTACCCGGCGGCTCGTTCATCTGACCGTATACCAGCGATACCTTGTCCAGTACGTTGGAATCCTTCATCTCGTGGTAGAAGTCGTTACCCTCACGAGTACGCTCACCCACGCCGGCGAATACCGAGTAACCGGAGTGCTCGATCGCGATGTTCCGGATCAGCTCCATCATGTTTACGGTCTTGCCCACGCCGGCGCCGCCGAACAGGCCGACTTTACCACCCTTGGCGAACGGGCAGATCAGGTCGATCACCTTGATGCCGGTTTCCAGCAGTTCGTTGCCGGACGCCTGATCTGCGTAGCTCGGCGCCTTGCGGTGAATCGGCATGCGCTCCTGCTCGCCGATGGGGCCAGCCTCATCAATCGGGCGACCCAGTACGTCCATGATGCGGCCCAGGGTTTCCTTGCCTACCGGTACCTTGATCGGCTCACCGGTGTTGGCCACGTCCAGACCGCGCTTGAGACCTTCGGTGGACCCCATGGCGATAGTCCGCACCACGCCGTCGCCGAGCTGCTGCTGTACTTCCAGAACAGTATCGGCACCGCTGACTGTCAGCGCGTCATAGACATTGGGCACGTCTTCGCGGGCAAATTCCACGTCGATTACAGCGCCGATGATCTGAACAATACGACCGCTACTCATGCTTGCATCCTCTCAGCTTGCTTGTCCGCACGGTCAGACCGCTGCGGCACCACTAACAATTTCGGAGATTTCCTGGGTAATCGCAGCCTGACGGGCCTTGTTATACAGGAGCTCCAGATCCCGGATCAGGCCGCCGGCGTTGTCGGTGGCGGCCTTCATGGCAACCATCCGCGCGGCCTGCTCACAGGCGTTGTTCTCGACCACCGCCTGATACACCTGGGTTTCGATATAACGCAGCAACAGACCGTCAATCAGTGCTTTCGGCGCCGGCTCGTAAATGTAATCCCAGCCGTGCTGCTGATCCTTGCCACGGAATTCGTCCACGTCCTCGGCCGGCAGCGGCAGCATCTGCTGCACCAGCGGTGCCTGGGTCATGGTGTTCACGAACTCGTTGTACACCAGATAGACACGATCCACTTCGCCCTTTTCAAAGGCATCAACAACCGCCTTGATGGTGCCCAGCAGATCACTCAGGTGCGGCGCATCGCCCAGCCCGGTGACGGTGGTGGTCACATTGCCACCGAAGCTGCGGAAGAAACTGATCGCCTTGTTGCCGATGGTGCTGTATTGCACCTCGACACCCTGCTTGTCCCAGTTTCTTGCCTCACGCAGCATGGCCTTGAACAGGTTGACGTTCAGGCCGCCACACAGGCCGCGGTCTGACGACACCACAATGTAGGCCACTCTGCGCACCTCCCGCTCTTCAAGGAACGGGTGCTGGTACTCGACATCAGCATTGGCCAGATGCGCAATCACATTGCGGATACGAGTGGCGTACGGCTTGGTCGCCGCCATCCGTTCCTGCGCCTTGCGCATCTTGCTTGCGGCCACCATCTCCATCGCACGGGTGATCTTCCGCGTGC
Source organism: Isoalcanivorax indicus (assembly GCF_003259185.1). Classification (NCBI taxonomy): domain Bacteria; kingdom Pseudomonadati; phylum Pseudomonadota; class Gammaproteobacteria; order Oceanospirillales; family Alcanivoracaceae; genus Isoalcanivorax; species Isoalcanivorax indicus. The sequence continues at coordinate 273,469 of NZ_QGMP01000002.1, read as the reverse complement.
TCTGGACACTGGCGATTTTGGTACGTACCTCTTTCGCGCCGGCCATAGGACTATCCTTCTACGCAACGATTACCAGGTCTGGGTAGCCTTGAACTGCTCGATCGATTCCTTGATGCCGGACTCGATCTCACCGTTGAAGTCGCCCTTCTCGTTGATCTTGTCCATCAACGCCTTGCACTCGCTGTTCATGTAAGCCAGCAGCGACGCCTCGAACTTGCCGATCTTGTCGAGCGGGATGTCCTTGAGGAAGCCTTCGTTCACGGCATACAGCATGACGCCCATTTCGGCGACCGACTGCGGGCTGTACTGCTTCTGCTTCATCAGTTCGGTCGCGCGCTGACCATGCTCGAGCTGGGCGCGTGTGGCTTCATCCAGATCCGAAGCAAACTGGGCGAACGCCGCCAGTTCACGGTACTGGGCAAGCGCCAGACGAATACCGCCGCCGAGCTTCTTGATGATCTTGGTCTGCGCAGCACCGCCTACCCGGGATACCGAGATACCGGCGTTCATGGCGGGACGAACACCCGCGTTGAACAGGTCGGTCTCAACGAAGATCTGGCCATCGGTGATGGAGATCACGTTGGTCGGTACGAAGGCAGAGACGTCACCGGCCTGGGTTTCAATGATCGGCAGCGCGGTCAGGGAACCGGTCTTGCCTTTCACTTCGCCCTTGGTGTACTGCTCGACATAGTCCGCGTTGACACGAGCGGCGCGTTCCAGCAAACGGGAGTGCAGATAGAACACGTCACCCGGGTAGGCTTCACGGCCCGGCGGACGGCGCAGCAGCAGGGAGATCTGGCGATAGGCCCAGGCCTGCTTGGTCAGATCGTCATACACGATCAGCGCATCTTCACCGCGATCGCGGAAGTATTCGCCCATGGAGCAACCGGCAAACGGGGCCAGGAACTGCATGGCGGCCGGATCAGAGGCCGATGCGGCAACGATGATGGTGTTTTCCAGTGCGCCGTGCTCTTCCAGCTTGCGTACCACGTTGGCAATGGTCGACTGCTTCTGACCGATGGCGACGTAGATACACTTAATGCCGGAATTCTTCTGGTTGATGATGGTGTCGACAGCGATAGCGGTCTTACCAATCTGACGGTCACCGATGATCAGCTCACGCTGGCCGCGACCCACGGGGGTCATGGCATCGATGGCTTTCAGGCCGGTCTGTACCGGCTCATCCACCGACTGACGCCAGATCACGCCCGGCGCGACCTTTTCGACCGGCTCGGTGATCTTGGTGTTCAGCGGGCCTTTGCCATCAATCGGGTTACCCAGTGCATCGACCACACGGCCGAGCAGTTCCGGACCCACCGGCACTTCCAGGATGCGGCCGGTACACTGGACTTTCTGGCCTTCGGCCACGCCCAGGTAGTCGCCCAGCACCACGGCGCCAACGGAGTCCTGTTCAAGGTTAAGGGCCATGCCGAACACGCCGCCCTCAAACTCGATCATTTCACCGTACATGACGTCGGCAAGACCATGAATACGCACAATACCGTCGGATACGGAAACCACCGTACCTTCATTACGCGCCTGGGTGGAGACGTCAAGCTTCGCGATGCGCTGCTTGATAATCTCACTGATTTCGGACGGGTTGAGTTGCTGCATGCTTCAATCCCTCAAACTCAAGAGTTCATTTGCTCGGCCAGGCGGGCCAATCTGCCGCGCACACTGCCATCAATAACGGTATCGCCGGCACGGATGACAACGCCGCCCTGAAGGCTGGCATCGACGGTGCTGGTTGCTCTTACTTCCCGGCCCAGGCGCTTCTTCAGTGCCGCCACCAGTCGCTCCACATCTGCTGCATCAAGCTCGTGTGCCGATACGATTTCTGCATCGACAATCGCCTGCTGCTCTGCGACCAGCGCATGGAACAGAGTGAAAACCATCGGTAACAATGCCAGACGGCGGTTCTCCGCCAGCAGTGCAATGAAGTTGCGACCGCTTTCGTCCAGGGCCTCTTCGCCGCACACGTCCAGAAACGCGTCAGCTTTCTGCCTGGCGCCCAGCGACGGCTGCCGCAGGAACGACCGCATAGCGGGATCGTCCGCCACAGCAGCGGCCAGCCCGAGCATGGTTTCCCATTGCGCGAAGGCATTCTGCTCCCGCGCGAACCGGAAGGCTGCCTTGGCGTACGGACGAGCGATGGTGGTCAATTCAGCCATGGGTTATCCGTTCAGTCAGAGTTCAGCCGCCAACTGCTCAAGCAGCTGCTTGTGAGCGTCACGGTTCACTTCTGCGCCCAGCACCTTCTCGGCGCCGGCCAGTGCCAGTGCTGACACCTCTTTACGCAGTTGTTCACGCGCCTGGTTGATTTCCTGTTCGATCTCGCCCTGGGCTCTGGCTACAAGACGCTCGCCTTCAACGCGCGCCTGAGCCTTGGCTTCTTCGAGAATCTGGCCAGCCCGCCGGTTTGCCTGCTCGATGATCTCGGCAGCCTTGGCCTTGGCTTCTACCATATTCTCGGACGCTTTCTGCTGGGCCAGCTCAAGATCACGCTCGGCCCGGTCAGCGGCGTTAAGCCCCTCGGCAATCTTCTGACGACGTTCTTCCAGCGCCTTGATGATCGGCGGCCAGACAAACTTCATGCAGAAGTAGACGAACGCGAGGAACCAGATCGCCTGCCCGAGCAGTGTCGCATTCATGTTCATGCCAACACCTCAAATACCTGAATTACCCTTGCGGGGTGTGTCGAGTACAGCTTGCTTAGGCAACGAAAACCATGATGAAGGCCAGCGCCACACACATGATCGGCACAGCTTCCAGCAGACCGGCCACGATGAACATGCGGGTTTGCAGCATGTCACCCAGCTCCGGCTGACGCGCCAGGCTCTCGATGAAACGGCTGGTCATCAGACCCAGACCCAGGCCAGCACCGATGGCGCCCAGACCGGCTACGATAGCAGCTGCAATCAGATTCAGTTCCATTTCTAACTCCCGTTTGACGATATTAAGTTACTTAAAAACGAACCCTGTCAGTGCTTCTCTGAGGCCAGGCCCAGATACACCACCGTCAGCATCATGAACACGAACGCCTGCAGCGTAACCACCAGGATGTGGAATACCGCCCAGGGCCATGCCACCGCAATCTGCCACACGCCCATCAGCGCAGCGGCCAGAATAAACACCAGTTCACCCGCGAACATGTTGCCGAACAGACGCAGACCGAGCGACAGCGGCTTGGCCAGCAGCGATGACAGTTCGAGGATCAGGTTTACCGGAATCAGGAGGATTTTGAGAACAATGTTCTTTGCCGAGAAGGGGTGCATGGTCAATTCAGCAATAAAGCCGAGCACGCCCTTGGACTTGATGCTGAAGCCGATAATCATCAGCAGTACGCACAGTGCCATCGACATGGTGATGTTGGGATCCACCACCGGCACCACCTTGAAGTATTCGAGGCCCAGCCAGTGCGCGGTGCCCGGCAGGAAATCGACAGGAATCAGCTTCATGGAGTTCATCATGAACACCCAGCAGAAGATGGTCAGCGCCAGTGGCGCGATCAACTTGCTGCTGCCATGGAAGGCACCCTTTACGATACCCTCGATGAACTCAACCACGACCTCAATGAAGTTCAGGAAGCCCGCCGGCACGCCGGCGTGTGCTCTGCGGCCCACGGCCCAGAACACGAGAATGAACAATGTGCCGAGGAAACCGGCCCAGCCGAGGCTGTCTACATGGAAGGCCCAGAAGCCCATGGCTTCCAGTTCGTCGTAGCACGTGGCGAGGATCCAGGTGGGTGCCTGATACACTTCACCCGTCAGATTGGCACTGGAATCACATACCGGGGTGCCAGCAGGGACTTTGCCATAGGTCAGGTTGGTCAGGTGATGCTGGATGTAATCCTTCGGCGTGTCGTAGGCCATCTGCTCTAGTCCAACTTGTTTAACTGTCGTTTTCGCCCGGGTTCACCGACTGGATATAGCGATTGCTATTGCGCGCCAGCCAGACGAGCCCCGCCGCCTGCGTGACAAAGAACCCCACCAACAGCGCAGCGGCCATGTCCCGGGTCTGCATCGCCGGGATTTCCCGGAGCGTGAGCCAGAATAGCGCCAGCGTGATGACGATCTTGCCTATCTCCGCCCGGATTCCCGAGCTGGCCCTGCGGGCCGGCTTGCGGTTGCCAGGGTGGAGCCATAACTGAAATCCGGCCCAGGCATGGGCCAGGATACAAATCGTGCCGCCCCAGAGGGCCGCCAGAGCCACCGAAGTGCCTCCGACAAGTAGTGCGAGCATGCTGACGACGAATGCGGTGATCAGCTGTGCCATTAAAAGGCCCCGGAACAATCCGAGGCCCTGAACCTGTCTGTCCGCCATGATTTGCGTCCGGCAGCCCCACGCCGCGAGGTTGCCATCAGGGGGTCTGGGGGGACCCTTATCTTGGGGCGCAGAGTATAGGGATATGCCGGTCAGGTATCAACCGCAACCGGCTGATTGTCGGGCAGTTCGCGACCAAAGTCGGTCCTGCCCGCGTGAAGGTCAATTACTTGATGTGCGCGAGGATACCGTCCAGCTCGTCGAGACTGTTGTAGCTGATCACCAGCTTGCCCTTGCCACCACTGCCCTGGCGGATGGCCACCGGAGCCCCGAGACGATCCGAGAGGTCGTTCATCAGCTGGCGCACGTTCGGGTCTTCACGTTGCGGCGCTGGCGCCGCACGCACCTTGTCGAAATCCCGCACCAGCGCTTCGGTCTGCCGCACGTTCAGACCACGGGCCACCACCATGCGGGCCGCCTCCACCTGATTCTGGCCGCTCAGGGCCAGCAGGGCGCGGGCATGCCCCATTTCCAGGTCGCCATGCTCAAGCAGCCGGCGCACTTCTTCTTCCAGGCTGATCAGGCGCAGCAGATTGGTGATCATGGCGCGGGACTTGCCCACGGCGTCCGCCACCTGCTGGTGGGTCAGGTTGAATTCGTCCTTCAGGCGCGACAGCGCCAGCGCCTCTTCCATCGGGTTCAGGTCTTCGCGCTGGATGTTCTCGATCAGCGCCATGGCAATGGCGGCTTCATCCGGCACTTCGCGAATCACGGCCGGAATGGTATCCAGCCCGGCCAGCTGGGCCGCGCGCCAGCGCCGCTCGCCGGCAATGATTTCGTAGCGCTTGTCGCCGATGGGGCGCACGACGATGGGCTGCATCACGCCCTGGGCGCGGATCGATTCGGCCAGCTCCTCCAGCGCCTCCGGCGACATGTCGCGGCGCGGCTGGTAGCGGCCGCGCTGCATCATTTCCACCGGCAGCTTGCGCAGGTCGCCGTCACGCGGGGCGCCCTCTGCCGTCGGTGTCTCGTCCAGGCTGACCGGGTCGCGGGGCGCGGAACTGTTGTGGCTCAGCAGTGCATCCAGCCCTTTGCTCAATCCACCTTTACGCTTGGCTGCCATGCCTTATTCCACCTTTGCTGTCTGGGCCTGTGCGGCCTGTTTGAGTGCCTGTTCGCGGCGCAGGATTTCCCCCGCCAGCGCCAGGTAACTGATGGCACCGCGGGACTTGGCGTCGTAGCTGATCACCGGCGCCCCGTGGCTGGGCGCTTCCGCCAGCCGCACGTTACGCGGGATGATGGTGCGATACACCTTGTCGCCAAAATGATTGATCAACTGATTGGACACATCGTTGGACAGGCTGTTGCGCGGGTCATACATGGTCCGCAACAGGCCACCGATATGCAGTTTCGGGTTCAGCACACTGCTGATCTTCTCGATGGTATTGAGCAACGAGGTCAGACCCTCCAACGCATAGTATTCGCACTGGATGGGCACGATCACGGAATCGGCCGCCGTCAGGGCGTTGACGGTCAGCATGTTCAGCGACGGCGGGCAGTCCACCAGAATATAGTCATAGCGATTGCGGACCCGCGCCAGCGCATTGCGCAGCCGGAATTCCTTGAGCTTCATGTCCAGCAGCTGCACTTCGGCCGCCGTCAGATCGCCATTGGCCACCAGCAGGTCATACCCGGAGGCCTCCGGTGTGCTGACGATGGCCTGCTCGACCGGCACCTCCTCCATCAGCACGTCATAGATGGTGTAATCGGTCTCGTGCTTGTCGACGCCGGACCCCGAGGTGGCATTGCCCTGGGGGTCGATATCCACCAGCAGAACGCGCTTGCGGGTGGCCGCCAGCGACGCCGCCAGGTTGACGCTGGACGTGGTCTTGCCGACCCCGCCTTTCTGGTTGGCAATGGCGAATACCGTGGTCACTGCGCGTTCTCCCTCGATGGCTCAATTATCACCAGCTGCCGTACCCCGTCGACCCCCGGCACCTGCAGCGGGTGCAGGCTCAACCGCCAGCCCCCGGGCAGTGCCGCCACTTCATCTTCGGCCGCTGCCGCCTTCATCGCCAACAGACGGCCACCCCCGGCCAGTATATGGCCCAGCAGGCGGAGCATCTCCGGCAGGGGTGCAAAGGCACGGGAAATCACCTGGGGTGATGGCTTACGGTACTGTTCCACGCGAGACTGCACAACCTCCACATGATCCAGACCCAGTGTCTGCGCCGCCTGGCGCACGAAGCGGGTTTTCTTGCCGTTGCTGTCGAGCAGCACGAAGCGCTGCCCGGGCCGGGCAATAGCCAGCGGAATACCGGGGATACCGGCCCCGGTGCCCACATCCAGCACCCGCTCTGGCCCCAGATGGGGCAATACCGAGAGCGCATCCAGAATATGGCGGGTGAGCATGGCCGCTGGCTCACGCACCGCCGTCAGGTTGAAGGCCGCATTCCACTTGTGCAGCAGATCGACATAAGCCAGCAACTGCGCCTGCTGGTGCGCATCCAGCTCCAGGCCCATGGCGTCGACGCCCGCCGCCAGTGCGCCGGCCAGAGGATGCGCCGCACTCACCCCTGAACGCTCGCCGCGCTGTCCGTCTGCGCCACCTTGCCTGCGGAACGCTTCTTCAGATGAATCAGCAACAGGGAGATGGCCGCGGGCGTGACGCCGGGGATGCGGCCAGCCTGACCCAGCGTTTGCGGGCGGGCTGTCTCCAGCTTCTGCCGGACTTCATTGGACAAGCCGCTGACCTGCGCGTAATCCAGGTTCTGCGGCAACGCCGTCTGCTCGCTGGCGCGCAGGCGCGCCACTTCGTCCGCCTGGCGATCGATATAGCCGGCATACTTGGCCCGGATTTCCACCTGCTCGGCCACCGCGGGCAGCGCCGGGGCCAGCTCGGCAGCCGCCAGCAGCGCCGCGTAATCCAGCTCCGGCCGCTTGAGCAGGTCCATCAGGTTGTATTCGTGGGTCAACGGCTTGTCCAGCAGCGCGCTCACCTGGTCACAGCGGGCACTGCCCGGGCGCACCCAGGTACTGCGCAGCCGCTGCTCTTCCTGCTCGGCGCCATCACGCTTGGCGCACAGCGCCGCCCAGCGCACGTCATCCACCAGGCCCAGGTGACGCCCCTGTTCTGTCAGACGCAGGTCGGCGTTATCTTCACGCAGCAGCAAGCGGTATTCGGCACGGCTGGTAAACATGCGGTATGGCTCGCGGGTACCGTGGGTGATCAGGTCATCCACCAGCACGCCCAGATAGGCCTCATCGCGCTGCGGGTACCAGGCCGCTTCGTCTTTGGCCAGCAGGGCCGCATTGATTCCGGCCAGCAGCCCCTGGGCACCCGCTTCCTCGTAGCCGGTGGTGCCATTGATCTGCCCGGCAAAAAACAGCCCCGGCATATGCTTCGTCTCCAGGGAGTGCTTCAGGTCCTGGGGATTGAAGAAGTCATATTCGATGGCGTAGCCCGGTCGGGTGATATGCGCGTTCTCGAAGCCGCGAATACTGCGCAGTGCAGCCAGCTGCACATCAAAAGGCAGGCTGGTGGAGATGCCGTTCGGGTACAGCTCATGGGTGGTCAGCCCTTCCGGCTCCACAAAGATCTGGTGGCTGGTCTTGTCCGCGTAGCGGTTGACCTTGTCCTCGATGCTCGGGCAATAACGCGGACCGACGCCTTCGATCACCCCGGCAAACATGGGCGAGCGATCAAAGCCGCTGCGAATGATGTCGTGGGTGCGCTCGTTGGTGTGGGTAATATGGCAGCACACCTGGCGCGGGTGCTCGTCCACCGACCCCAGGTAGCTCATGACCGGCGTGGGCGTGTCGCCCCATTGCTCCTCCATGACAGAGAAGTCCACCGTCTTGCCGTCGATGCGCGGCGGCGTACCCGTTTTCAGCCGGTCCACGCGGAACGGCAGCTCGCGTAATCGCCGCGACAACGCATTGCTGGCCGGATCACCGGCGCGGCCGCCGCCATGATTGTCCAGGCCAATATGAATGACGCCGCCCAGGAAGGTCCCGGTGCACAGCACCACCGCCTCGGCACGGAAGCGCAGGCCCATGTTGGTCACAGCGCCCACACAGCGGCCCTGCTCGACAATCAGGTCGTCCACCGCCTGCTGGAAGATCGTCAGGTTCGGCTGGTTCTCCAGCATGTCGCGGATGGCAGCCTTATAAAGGATGCGGTCCGCCTGGGCCCGCGTCGCGCGAACGGCCGGCCCCTTGCGCGCATTGAGCACGCGAAACTGGATACCGGCACGGTCGGTCGCGCGCGCCATGGCGCCGCCGAGGGCATCGATCTCGCGCACCAGATGACTCTTGCCGATACCGCCAATGGCCGGGTTACAGCTCATCTGCCCCAGGGTCTCGATGTTATGGGTCAGCAGCAGCGTCGGCACGCCCATGCGCGCGGCCGCCAGCGCGGCCTCGGTACCCGCATGGCCACCGCCGATCACGATTACGCCGAAACGCGTTGCATACTCCATGACACCTCAGCCCGAAGGCCTGTTCAAAATATGAGCAGAAAGGGCGCGTAGTATAAAGGTTGGCAGACTAAAATAAAGGGCCGCCGCTGCAGGGCGCAACGGCGGGGAGGGAAGCTACCTGTTTCTGTCGGATGACCGCCCGAGGGCGGGACTTCACCCTTTCGGCATGTACTGGCGCACGTCGTAGTTGAAGTAGCGTTTCAGCACGCTGTTGGCCTCATCGTCTTTCTGCCGCCAGCCATATGTCTTCGGCTTCTCTTTCTCGATCGCCAGGGTGCCGAAAATCAGCCAGTCGTAGATCGCCAGGGTCGAGGTCACGTTGCGGGCGGAGTTGGGGCCGCGTGCGTGATGGTGGTGGTGCTGGGTGGGGAAGACCAGCAGATGTGACAGGGCCCACATGGTCTTGCGCACCCAGGCCCAGCGGTGGTTGTGGAAATAGAGGTCATAGTTCCAGTTGACGTGGGTGTGCGCTGCCCACAGGCCCTTGAACGCGGTGGCGTAGAGGAAGACTTCGACCAGGCCCAGGTACAGGCACAGCAGCTGGAACCAGTAGTTGGGCAGGATCAGCCACCAGGCCCAGCCGTTGACGAAGGTCTGGGTCACGCTCAGCTGGCCCTTGTTGTCCTGGCCGCCGGACAGGTGATGCGGGCGATGGCTCATCTTGAAGAAGGCCTGCACCCATTGCAGGCGGCGATTCTTCGGTCGCCGGGCATGGGCAAACAGGTGGGCGGCGCCGTGCAGCAGTTCTTCTATGCAGAAGAACACGACCAGCGTCAGCCAGAAGTATTCCTTCTCCAGCCAGGCCAGCGAACCCGCGCTGCCCGGTAACAGGGTACCCAGCCCCAGGGTGATGAGCAGCAGCACCAGCGGGCGCTGCACGACCACCATCATCAGGGTGCTGAGGAAGGCGGCGTGCCAGTCCTGCTTGGTCTTGCGGCCGTCGCGGGTGCGGCCAACCACGATTTCCCACAGGGCGGCGAGCGAGATAAACACGATCAGACTTGTCGTCAGAGTGCTGTCCATGGGGCCTCCAGTGTTGTTGTCGATACGAATCTGTCAGCAAACACCCCGAGTATTGGCCAGATCGGATACATCCATGAAGTCGATAATCATGATATAAAATATCCATGAAACTGAATTTACGCAGTATCGACCTGAACCTGCTGCCGGTGTTCGAGGCGCTGATGCAGGCTGGCCAGCTCAGCCGCGCCGCCGAACAACTGGGCATGAGCCAGCCCGCTTTCAGTGCGGCCGTCCAGCGATTGCGCGACACGGTGGGGGATGAGCTGTTCGTGCGCACGCGCCAGGGCCTGAAGCCCACGCCGCGGGCCATCGCCCTGTGGCAGCAGTTGCAACCGGGGGTGGAGGCCGTCCGGGAGGCCTTTGAGGAGAGTCGGCGGTTTGATGCCGCCAGCAGCGAGCGGCGATTCGTCATCATCGGCACGGACTATATCGAGCAGGTTCACCTGCCCCGTCTGCTGGACCTGGCCGCACAGGAAGCTCCGCACACCTGCTTCTCGATGCAGCCGGTGTCCGACGGCTGGCATGAACGCCTGGCGCACGCGCAGGCCGATGTTGCCATCGACAGTTTCCCGCCGGATGACCCCCGCTTGCACCATGCGGTCATCGGCGAGGAAGAAGTCGTGGTGATAGCGCGCAGGGGACACCCCCGTCTGGATGGCCACATCAACGTGGCGCAGTTTCTCGAGGAGCGCCATGTGGTCTTGCAGGAACGCGGGCGCCGACTGCCGCTGGACATGATTCTGAATCAGCCCGGTTGGCAACGGCAGATCGCTGTTCAGGTCAGTCAGTTTGTCAGCCAGATCAGTGTCTGCGCCGCCAGCGACCTTATCGCAACCGTACCCGCCAGCATCGCACGCCTTTTTTCCGGGACCTGGCCGATACAGGTGCTGCCGTTTCCGACGGCACTGCCGGCGGTGCCGGTGTGCCTGATCTGGCCCGCCACACTGGAGCGGGACCCCGCGCATATCTGGATGCGGCAATCCATCACCCGGGCTTTTTCGCGCTAGATCTGCGTTATACTGCGTGTTGATACCCTCCGCTGCCCTTGATGCGACAGGCGGGGCGCCATCCACCAGCAGGACAACTCATTCGTGCAAAGCCTGCATCTGGCACTTTTTGTTGGCGCGGCCCTGCTCTTTATCGGGCTGCTGCTCGGCACCCTCTCCACGCGGGTGGGCGTGCCGTCGCTGCTGGTGTTTCTGGTGGTGGGCATGCTGGCCGGCGAAAACGGCATCGGTGGCATCCAGTTCCAGGATTTCGAACTTGGCTTTCTGGTCAGTAATCTGGCACTGGCCATCATCCTGCTGGACGGCGGGCTGCGCACCCGGCTTCACACCTTTCGCGTCGGCCTGAAACCGGCGCTGACGCTGGCCACGCTGGGGGTGTTGCTGACCGCCATGTTTGTCGGCGCCTTCGCGACCTGGCTGCTGGGGCTGGACTGGCGCCTGGGGCTGCTGCTGGGGGGCATCATCGGCTCCACGGATGCGGCGGCCGTCTTCAATGTGCTCAAGGGCTCCGGCCAGCGTATCAATGAGCGGGTCGAGAGCACGCTGGAAATCGAGTCCGGCCTGAACGACCCGATGGCCATCTTCATTACCGTCCTGCTGATCGACCTGCTCACTCACCCGGATGCCGCCTGGGGCCTGGAAACCCTGATCCTGCTGGTGCAGCAGTTCGGGCTGGGTATCGTATTCGGGGTGGCGCTGGGGGCCGGGTTGTCCGAGCTGCTGCTGCGCGTGCGCAGCAACGAGGGGCTGCATGCGTTGCTGCTGTGCACCGGCGGTGCCGCCTTGTTCAGTGTGACCAACCTGGCTGGCGGCTCAGGTTTTCTGGCGGTGTACCTGGCGGGGCTGATCGCGGGCAACCGGCGCGCCGGCACCAGTGACAACGTGTTGCGCTCCATGGATTCCATGGCCTGGCTGGCACAATCAGGCATGTTCCTGCTGCTCGGCCTGCTGGTCACGCCCTCGGGCCTGGTGTCCTCGCTGCTGCCGGGCCTGCTGATTGCGCTGTTCCTGACCTTCATCGCGCGCCCGGCCGCAGTCTGGCTCTCACTGCTGCCCTTCTCTTTCAGCCGCCGGGAAACCACCTTTATCGCCTGGACCGGGCTGCGCGGGGCGGTGCCCATCGTCCTGGCAGTGTTCCCCCTGCTGGCAGGCATCGAGCAGAATCGGCTGCTGTTCGATATCACCTTTGTGGTGGTGCTGACGTCACTGCTGCTGCAAGGGACCTCCATCAGCTTTCTGGCGCGGCGCATGCGTGTGGCCCTGCCGCCCGCCGCCAACCCGCTCAATGCCGTGGCCCTGGAGGGCGCCGATGACCAGTTTCTGGTGCAGTTCCGCATCGAGGCCGGTTCCCGGGCGGAGGGCAAGACCATGGACCAGGTGGCCAACCCCGGCATCCAGCCGGTCGCCGTGGTGCGGAGCGGTGTGGCACTGAATCTCGCAGACCAGCCGGTCTTGCGCGCCGGCGATCTGGTGACCTGGCTGACCAGCCATGCAGAGCAGGAGCAGCTGGGCGAGTGGTTCCTGGCCACCACCGTGGCGCTGCGTCGCTTCTACGGCGACTTCACCGTACGCGGCTCCGTGAAAGTGAGTGATGTGGCACTCAGCTATGGCCTGACCGGGCTGGACCCGACGCTCTCCGGCCTGACCCTGACCGAGCTGTTCCACCAGCGGCGGCGGGGCACGCCGGTGGTGGGGGATACGCTGGAACTCGGCGGCATCCGCCTGCGCGCCCGCGCTCTGGAACAGGGCCGGGTCAGCCTGGTGGGCATCCGGCTGCCCAAGACCTGACGCGCCCCCTCATTCAAGCCCCAGAAACGTGAACGGCGCGCTGCGGCGGAACTTGCCTGAAACATCTCCGGCGTAGACCTCGCGCTGGTCGGCGCCCAGCGTCAGCACGCGCGCGCCCGCCCGCGGGGCGAAATTCAGCTGGCGCAGATCCACCCAGAAGGTATTGGGCATCATGGCTGACTCAAAGTAATAGCGACGATCCTTGTGGTCAAACACGGTGCGCCAGCGGGTCGAGGAAATATGCGGGCTGTCCGGGGTGGAGATGCCCAGCGGCACCGAGGCATTGCGGATCACGCTGAACACACTGGCCGCTGCCAGCTCGGCATCCGCCACCTTCGGAATGGCGTTGATATAGAAATGGGCCCGGACAAAACGATCTGCCGGGCGATTGGTGCCGGGCAGCATGGTGGTGCCGCCGATTTCGTCCCAGTATTCCGCCAGCACCAGCTGGCGCTCGAAGGTCGGCTGGTTGGTCATCACCTGGTAATCCGGGCTGTGGTGGATCACCAGCTCGCCCCCCACGTACTCCATGATGGCGCTGTCGCCCAGCGCATCGGACATCGACAGGTGCAGCGCGGCCAGACGGTCTTCGCCGGGCATCTTGTCGGTGATCACCAGAAACGGCTGCTCACGCACATAGGCCACCGCTTCCGACACGGTGGCGAAGTTGTCGAGCATGAACTGGGCCCAGAGCGAGATCGACAGCGCCGGTGTTTCGCCGTCCAGTTCGGGGTACTCCGATTCCGGCAACCAGAGCAGGTTGGCCATCAGGCCCGCCTCATTGACGCCGTCGCTGGAGGCAATGTCGTAAGCGGTCGCCACCACGCTGCCGTATCTGGCCTCCCAGGTCAGCGAGGTCTCGCCGACCAGACCCTGACGAGCCACGCCCCGGGGCAAGACCCAAAGATTGGTGCCAATGTCCGTTTTCCAGTCCATTGACCGGGCGGTCAGGATGCGCCCCTCCGGGCCCAGATAGACCACGCGAGTGCAGGCCTGAGCATGCAGGGCGCTCAATGCGCTCACCAGGGCGACCAGGCAGGCCAGGACCAGATGTCCGTATCGTTTCATCACGTATCTCCATGATTACGCCCACGGGAAGAAGGCTGCTGCACCGAATATAGCAGTATCGGTTACCGCTACCGTGAAGCCATACTGCCCCCGGAGACAGTCCGCCGGGAATCTGCGGTCAACCGCGTTTCGGTGCACATTCGTTATAACTGCGCACCGTCTATGGCAGTGCCGCCCCCTGCGGCCCGGATCAGAGAGAGTTCAGACATGCCCCAGTTCAAGGTGCCGATGCGCGACATGCGCTTCCTGCTCAACGAAGTGTTCGACTACGCAAGCCACTACAAGACCCTGCCCAACGGCGAGGAAGCCACGCCGGACATGGTCGACGCCATCCTGACCGAGTGCGCTCGCCTGTGCGAGAACACCATTGCGCCGCTGTACCAATCCGGCGATGAAGAAGGCTGCAAGCTGGCCGACGGGCAGGTGTCCACGCCGCAGGGCTACAAGGAAGCCTATGCCGAATACATGGCGGGCGGCTGGCAGGGCCTGTCTCACCCGGTGGAATTTGGCGGCCAGGGCCTGCCGATGTCGCTGGGCATGCTCAAGCAGGAAATGCTGGGTACCGCCAACTGGTCGTTCGCCATGTACCCGGGGCTGTCTCTGGGCGCCATGAACACCATCATGCTGCACGGCACGGACGAACAGAAGCAGACCTACCTGACCCCGCTCACCGAAGGGGTGTGGGCCGGCACCATGTGCCTGACCGAACCACAGTGCGGCACCGACCTGGGCCAGATGAAGAGCAAGGCCGAGCCGCAGGCGGACGGCAGCTACAAGATCACCGGCACCAAGATCTTCATTTCCTCGGGCGATCACGACCTGACCGAGAACATCGTGCACATCGTGCTGGCGCGCCTGCCGGATGCCCCGGCGGGCACCAAGGGTATCTCGCTGTTCATCGTGCCCAAGTATCTGCCGGGCAAGATCGGTGAAAGCAACGGCGTTACCGCCGGCGCGCTGGAAAAGAAGATGGGCATCAAGGCCTCCGCTACCTGCGTAATGAATTTCGATGGCGCCACCGGCTTCCTGATCGGTCCGCCCAACGAAGGTCTGGAGTGCATGTTCACTTTCATGAACTCGGCCCGTGTCGGTACCGCCATGCAGGGCGTCTGCCACGCGGAGCGTGCTTTCCAGGGCGCACTGCCCTACGCCAAGGAGCGTCGCTCCATGCGCGCGCTGTCCGGCAAGAAAGACCCGGAACAGACCGCCGACGCCATCATTCACCACGGTGACGTGCGCCGCATGCTGCTGACCCAGAAGGCCATCGCCGAAGGTGGCCGGGCGATGCTGTATTACACCGGCCAGTACGCCGACAAGATGATTGCCGGCATTCTGGAAGGCGACAAGCAGAAGCAGGAATACTGGGACAGCCAGCTCGGTTTCCTGACGCCGATCCTGAAAGGTTTCCTGACCGAGAAAGGCCTGGATTGCGCCAACCTGGGCATGCAGGTGTTCGGTGGTCACGGCTACATCCGTGAGCACGGCATGGAACAGATTGCCCGTGACGCCCGTATCTCCACATTGTATGAAGGCACTACCGGCATCCAGGCACTGGACCTGCTGGGCCGCAAGGTGCTGTTGATGACACGCGGCAAATGTGTGCGTGAATTCAGCCAGAAGCTGGTGGATTTCGGCACCCGCAATCTGACCAACGGCACCCTGCGCCCCTACGCCTGGAAGCTGCTGAAGATCGCCGCCCAGTGGAACTACCTGACCACCCGCGTGATGCTCACGGCATCCAAGGACCGTGATGTCGTCAGCACCGCCAGCAATGATTTCCTGATGTATTCCGGCTACGCCATGATGGCCTACTTCTGGGCACTGATGGCAGCCAAGTCTCAGGAAAAGCTGGAGAAAGGCGGCGAACAGCCGAAGGAATTCTACGAGGCCAAACTGGCGACGGCGGAATTCTACTTCGAGCATCTGCTGCCCCAGGCCAAGGGCCATGCCGAAAGCATGCTCAAGCCGACCCGCAGCATGATGCAAATGAAGGCCGAGCACTTCTCGTTCGACTACGAGTAAGCCCAGCGCCGCAACGTGGCGATCACCTGTTTCAGCGTCAATGGCTTGGACAGGTGGTCGTCCATACCGGCGTCCAGGCATTGCTGGCGATGCTCGCTCAATGCGTGCGCCGTCAAGGCGATAATGGGAATACGCGGGTAGGCCAACTCTTCTTCCCAGCGGCGAATGCGTCGCGTGGTTTCATAACCATCCAGCCCCGGCATTTCGCAGTCCATCAGGATCAGGTCGAAGTGCTCCCCCTGGAACAGCCGCTGCAACGCCTCCTCGCCACCTGAGGCCAGTGTGACCCGCACATCCACCTTCTTCAGCAACGCCCGTACCACCATCTGGTTTACCGCATTGTCTTCCACCAGCAGCACATGCAGATCGGGGAACGGCAGGTCGTCCGGCACCACCGGCTCGGTCCCGGCGGGTTTGGCTGGCATCAGTTTGACGCGGAAAGAAAAGCGGGAGCCAACGCCCGGTTTGCTCTGCACGTCGATACGCCCTCCCATCAACTCCACCAGTTGCCGGGAGATCGCCAGGCCCAGCCCGGTACCGCCATAGCGGCGCGTGGTGGAGCTGTCTGCCTGCTGGAAGGATTCAAACAACTGCTCGGTCTGGGCCTGCGTCATGCCAATGCCCTGATCGGCCACCGCGCAATACAGCCACAGCCATTCCCCTACCTTGTTGCAGCGGGCGCTCAGGCGTACCTCGCCCCCCTCGGTGAACTTGGTTGCATTACTGAGCAGATTCAGCAGCACCTGACGCAATCGCGCCGCATCACCGCGCACCCACACGGGCAGATTGTCCGGCCAGTCCGCCACCAGCGTCAGGCCCCGCTGTTCAGCACTGCCATGGAAGATCGTCAGGCAATCCTCCAGCAAGGCCGGCAGATTGAACGGCTCCTGTTCAAGCTCCAGCTTGCCTGCTGCAATTTTCGAGTAATCCAGAATGTCATTGATGACCGCCAGCAGGCTCTCTCCCGCTGAATTGAGGGTGTCCATGTAGTTGCGCTGGGTGGCATCCAGCGGTGTGTCCCGCATCAATTCGGTCAACCCGAGCATGGCGTTCATCGGCGTGCGGATTTCATGGCTCATCCGCGCCAGGAAATCACTCTTGGCGGCACTGTCCGCTTGCGCTCGCGCGCTTTCGTGAGCGCGCTCCAGGCTCTCACGCTTGAGGGTGTTGAGCCGCTGCGCCAGCCCCAGCGACAGCAGCACCTGCTGCGACACCAGCGCAATCTGCAAGCCGTGCACATTGAGCAGTACCGGGAAGTTGTCCAGCAGGCCATAGACGTTCAACGCCAGCGCCAGCACCATGATCAGGAACAGACTCCAGGCCAGCACGAATATCCAGGCCTGGGGACGCCCTTTGATCAGGCAGATCATGCCCACCGGCAACAGCACCGCAATACAGATGATCGCCGTCAGGCCCTGCAGGTGATTGAGTGTCCCGGAGGGTAGCAGGGCTGTGCCCAGTGCCATCGCCGCCGCGATCCAGGCCGCCCAGCGCAACGGGGCATCCAGACGCGGCATCTGTCGCGTCTCGAGAAAATCACGGGCGAACAGCACCCCCGTCAGTAACGACAGGTGGCCAGCGAGAAAGGGCAAGGTATCCAGCCACTGCATGGGCACAGGCAGCAAGCGCATCGCCACACCCTGCAGGCACGCCACATACAAGGTGGTGGCAAAGACATGCGCGACATAGAAGCGGTTGACCCGTTCCCTGGCGCCCAGCCACAACACCAGGTGGTACAGGAACAGGCCGAAGCCGATGCCGTAGAACACCCCCTGCAGCCAATCCATCGCCAGGTAGTGGACGATGAACGCTTCATGGCCGCTGATCATCAGCGGCACCGTCATGGAACTGCTGGTGCGCACACGAACATAAAGCTCGGCGGATGATTCGGCGGGCAGCACCAGCGGCACCAGGAAGAAACGCACGGGCAGCGACCGGTCGGCAAAGGGACGCCTGTCCCCCATCAACCACTGCTGCGCAGGATCCGGCTGGCCCGAGGCATCCAGCAGGTAGATATCCAGCTCGTCCAGCAGCGCATAGTCCACCACCAGCCACAGACGCAGCGTGTCCGCCGCATCGTTGCGCAACGCGGTACGGAACCAACAGGCATCCTGGCGATACCCGAAGGTGATCTGCGAGGCACCCAGCGCCTCGAAGTTCGCCATGCGCGCCCGCGACAGCGACGCCTGGCCGTCGTCATCACACCAGTACTGCAGGTAAGGGGCCAGCGACATGTGCGGCACGGGATCGGTAAGGTCGGGTAGTGGACCCGCCTGCACGGCGCACGGCCACCACAAGACAAACAGCAGCAGCCACCCTCTTGTGAGGCCGTGCTGGCCGGTGCGGGTCCGGCGGCTGCTCCCTGTGGGGGCCGCATTCTCCATCCTGGTGATCCTCCCCTGATCACATCCATGCTAGCCCGGCCATCGATGCGCGCCTAGCCCTTGAGACGGTCCTTCAGCGTTCGCGCTTTCTTCACGCTTCAGCCTTCGCCTGTACACTCAAACCGGGCACCACCGCCCTGAAGGCCGTTCCTTGATGCAGCAGGTAAATTATTTGTTTAGTCTTGTCAGCGAAGAGTGAGAGGCGAGGCATGTCCTACTATCAGGGAAAACGGGTTCTGATTACTGGCGCCGGCTCCGGCCTTGGCGCCTTGATGGCCGAACAGCTGGGGCGGCGCGGTGCAGAGGTCATCGTAACGGCCCGCAGGCGCAAGCCCGCCGAAGACGTCTGCCGCCGGGTGCAGGCTGCGGGGGGACGTGGCCACGCGCTGTTGCTGGACGTGGGCGATCTGGATGCGATTCCGGCCTTTCGCGACGAGGTCCACAGCCGGGTCGGTCCGGTGGATATCCTGATCAATAATGCCGGGGTGGTGTTCGGTGGCGAGTTCGAACAGGTGGACCTGGCCCAACACCTGAATACCCTGCAGATCAACACCCTCGGCCTGATCGCCATGAGCCACGCCTTCATGGGTGATCTGCGCGATGCCACACAAGGCCATCTGGTCAATATCGCCAGTGCCAGCGCCTATGTCGGCCTGCCCTGGGGCAGTACCTACGCCGCCAGCAAATGGGCGGTGCTCGGCTTTTCCGAGTCCCTGCGTCTGGAGCTGCGCGAGCGCGGCATTGATAATGTGGCCGTCACCACCGTCTGCCCCAGCTACATCAGCACCGGAATGTTCGATGGCGTGCGCAGTCCGCTGCTGTCGCCCATGCTGACACCGGACAAGGTTGTCAAATCCATTCTGCGCGGGGTCAAGCGAGGTGAGGCCATGGTGAGCGAGCCGGCCATCGTGAAAAGTATCGATCTCATCAAAGGTGCACTGCCTCTGCGCCTGTGGGATGAGGTGGCCCGCCGCAGTGGCCTTTCCACCTCGATGAAGCATTGGCAAGGCAAGTAAACTACCCATAAAGCGATGAAGAAGGATCTCCGATGAAACCCTTGAGTCCGGTGGACCAGCTGTTCCTGTGGCTGGAACGACGTCAGCAACCGATGCATGTGGCCGGCTTGCAGCTGTTCAGTTTCCCGGAGGATGCCGGCCCCAAGTATGTCAGCGAACTGGCCAGCGCGATGCGCGACTACTGCTGCCCCGTGGCCCCCTTCAATCAGCGGCTGTATACCCGCCTCGGCCAGGCCTTCTGGGTCGAAGACAAGCAGTTCGACATCGACCACCATTTTCGCCACGAGGCGCTGCCCAAACCGGGCCGGATCCGTGAGCTGCTGTCACTGGTTTCAGCAGAACACTCCAACCTGCTGGATCGCGAGCGCCCCCTCTGGGAAGCCCACCTGATCGAGGGCATCCGGGGGCGCCGCTTTGCCCTGTACACCAAGGTGCATCACTCCGTGGTGGACGGTATCTCGGCCATGCGCATGGGCATGCGCGCGCTGTCCGCGGACCCGGATGAACGGGACCTGCCGCCCGTCTGGGCCAACACGCCGAAACGCCGCGAACGCATGCAGCTGACCGCCAACCCGGTGGCCGCCGTCAGCGGCCTGGCGCGCTTCAGCGCAGGGCTGAGCAAGCAGATTGCCACCGTCCCCGCGCTGGCCCGTGAGGTCTACCAGATTTCCCAGAAGGCCCGTAACGATCCGGATTACGTCTCGATCTTCCAGGCGCCGCAAAGCATCATCAACCAGCGCATCACTGGCAGCCGCCGCTTCGCGGCACAGTCGTACAACACCAGCCGCTTCAAGGCCATCTGCAAGG
The DNA here is from genome assembly GCF_003259185.1 of Isoalcanivorax indicus. Lineage (NCBI taxonomy): Bacteria > Pseudomonadati > Pseudomonadota > Gammaproteobacteria > Oceanospirillales > Alcanivoracaceae > Isoalcanivorax > Isoalcanivorax indicus. The sequence goes on along the minus strand of NZ_QGMP01000002.1, from coordinate 253,610 downwards.
TGTTCAGCTGCACCATGAACGATATCGTGCTGGCCGTGTGCGGCAGTGCGCTGCGCGATTACCTGATCAGCCAGAACGCGCTGCCTGACAAGCCGCTGATCGCCATGGTGCCGGTCAACCTGCGCAAGGACGACAGCGAGGGGGGCAACCAGATCGCCATGATCCTCGCCAACCTGGGCACCCATATCGCCGATCCGGCCAATCGTCTGCGTGTGATCAAGGCCTCCGTGGAGGAAGCCAAGGCGCGTTACCGGCAGATGACGCCGGAGGAGATTCTGAACTTTACGGCGTTGATGATGGCGCCCACCGGCCTGAACCTGCTCACCGGGCTGGCGCCGGAGTGGCGGGCCTTCAATGTGATCATTTCCAACGTGCCGGGGCCGAAGCAGCCACTGTACTGGAATGGTGCGCGTCTGGAGGGGATGTATCCGGTATCGATTGCACTGAATCAGATCGCGCTGAACATCACGCTGACCAGCTATGTGGATCAGCTGGAGTTCGGCCTGACCGGTTGCCGACGCACCCTGCCGTCGATGCAGCGGTTGCTGGACTATATCGAGAACGGCATTCGCGAACTGGAAGTCGCAGCCGGCATCAAGTGATGCCGGCTGCGCCGTGTTGCGGATCAGCCCTTGAGTTTCTTGAACACGTCCATGATGTCCAGCGGCAGCGGGAAGACGATGGTCGAGGCGTTCTTGTTCGACATATCGCTCATGGTCTGCAGGTAACGCAGCTGCAATGCCGCTGAGTTCTTGCCCATGATTTCCGCTGCTTCCACCAGCTTCTCGGCGGCCTGCTGCTCACCTTCCGCATGGATGATCTTGGCACGCCGCTCCCGCTCGGCCTCCGCCTGACGGGCAATCGCCCGAATCATGTTTTCGTTCAGGTCAACGTGCTTGATTTCCACGTTGGTCACCTTGATACCCCAGTTGTCCGTCTGGCTATCAATGATTTCCTGGATATCCTCATTCAGCTTGTCCCGCTCGGACAGCATTTCATCCAGATCATGCTTGCCCAGCACCGAACGCAGGGTGGTCTGCGCCAACTGGCTGGTGGCGTTGTAGTAATCCTCCACCTGGATGATCGCCTTGTTCGGGTCCACCACGCGGAAGTAGAGCACCGCGTTGACGCGCACGGTCACGTTGTCGCGGGAAATCACATCCTGACTGGGGACATCCAGGGTGATGATGCGCAGATCCACGCGCACCATCTGCTGGACACCGGGAATGACGATAATCAGGCCCGGCCCTTTCACAGCCTGGAAGCGACCCAGGAAGAACACCACGCCGCGCTGGTATTCCGGCAGCACGCGCACGGACATCGCGACCAGGCCAAGCAGCAGCAATAGGGGTGTCAGATACGGAATCATTTCTGGTCTCCTTGTGATGCGGTACGGGGCACATCCCCGACCGGTTCAACATCCACGCTCAGGCCCCGCACTGCGGTAACACGCAGGGTCTGACCTTCATGAATTTCCACATTGGCGCTGGCACGCCATGACTCGCCCAGCACCCGCACCCGGCCCTCGCCAGCAACGAAATCCGACAGCGCAACCGCTGTCGCGCCATGCAGCCCTTCGCTGCCGGTAATGGCGGGGCGTCTTCGCAAGCGTACCAGACGCGTGATGCCCCAGGTCATCAGCCCGGCGGATATCAGCGCGGTGCCGCCAATCAAAGGTAACGAAATGTGCAGGTTGGCATCATCCATCAGGATGATGGACCCGAACACGAAGGCAATGATGCCCCCCAGCCCGAGAATCCCGAAACTGGGCATGAAGGCCTCGCCGACCATAAAGGCCAGACCGAGAATGATGAGCGCCAGCCCGGCGTAATTGATGGGCAGCACCTGGAAGGCATACAACGCCAGTATCAGGCAGATGGCGCCGATCACGCCGGGGTAGATGTTCCCCGGGCTCGACAGCTCGAAGATGATGCCGTAGAAACCCACCAGCATCAGGAAGTAGGCAATGTTGGGGTTGGTGATCACGGCCAGCAGGTTGTTGCGCCAGTCCGGCTCGACCTGCACCACCTGAAGGTTCTCGGTGTTCAACGTGTAGTTGCCGCGTTCCATGCGGACTTCCTTGCCGTGAATCTGTGCCAGCAGGTCATCGATATCTTCCGCTACCACATTGATGACGTTCTTCTCCAGCGCCTGGCTGGAGGTCAGGTTGACGGCCTCACGCACCGCCTCTTCCGCCCAGTCGGCATTGCGACCACGCAGCTCCGCCAGCCCGCGGATATAGGCCACCGCGTCCTCCAGCACCTTGCGCTCCATGGCCGTGCCCCCCCGGCGCACACGATCCGTCAGGCCCGGCTCGTCATCGCCGTTGTCTGTTGCCTCCCGGTCATCCCGGCGCGGCGCTTCGGCAGGCTCCTCTGGCGCACCTGGCATACCCCCCATCTGTACCGGGGTCGCTGAACCGAGGTTGGTGGAAGGCGCCATGGCCGCCAGATGGCTGGCGTACAACAGGTAGGTACCGGCACTGGCCGCGCGCGAGCCGGACGGCCCGACGTAACCCACCACAGGGATCGGCGAAGACAGGATTTCCTTGATCATCTGGCGCATGGCGCTGTCCAGCCCACCCGGGGTATCCATCCGCAGAATGATCACCTCGGCATTGCTGTCGCGGGCCTGTTGCATGCCGCGTAATACGTAATCACTGGTGGCCGGCCCGATGGGGCCATCGATGTCCAGCAACACGGCCGTGTTACGACTGTCCTGGGCCACCGACGCAATACTCATCAGCGCGCCGAGCAGAATACAGGCCACCCCGGCCATCCCGAATCGGCCCTGCCAACGCAACATATGTGCTCTGAATCTGTTCATAGCCGATATCGTCCCTGTTGCCTGATGAATGGCCCGTCAAACGGATTTTTCTTTTCCAGACAAGGGTATAGAGGCAGCTTGACAAAAGTCAAAAAAACAGTGGCACGGCATCCGGAAACGGCGTAAGGTGGATTCTGCTGCAGATGGACAGCAGTGGATGTTTTGGTCGTGCCCCGCATACGCGTCATCTCCTCAACACCCCCCGTATCCCTCCCCTGCATGCAACACACATATAGATTGGTTTTTTGAGGTATAGATTCAATGGCTACCGGCACTGTTAAATGGTTCAACGAGTCCAAGGGCTTCGGTTTCATCACCCAGGACGACGGCGGCGCGGACGTATTCGTACACTTCAGCGCGATTCAGGGTTCTGGCTTCAAGACCCTGGCTGAAGGTCAGAAGGTGACCTACGAGATCCAGCAGGGTCCGAAGGGTCCCCAGGCTGCCAATGTTCAGGCCGGCTAAGGTTTACGGCTAGAATGGCACACTGACGAAAAACCCCACTCCGGTGGGGTTTTTTGTTTCTGCATCAGTGTCGCATCAGCACGCTGGCGACAGCGGCCGTGATGCGCTCTATCCCTGTTGCGCCGCCGCGTGCAGCAGCGCTTCCTTCTGTTTCCTGCTCAACCTGCGCAACTGCCACTCGCGCTTGCCTGCCTCGCTGCGCGACACCGCCTGTTCGTGATACACCAGCTGCACCGGCCGCCGGGCACGGGTGTAACGCGCACCGCGTGCCGTACCGTTATGCTCCGCCAGGCGACGCACCGGGTCCGTGGTAATGCCGGTGTAAAAGGTGCCATCCGCACACTGCACCATGTACACGCACCAGCCTGCTGTTATGCTTGCTGTCATGATGATTCGTTACCTGCCCGAGGGAATGTTGGCATGATTACCTATCTGTACTGGTTGCTGCTCGTCGCACTGCTGTTCCTGATCCTGTTCGGGCTCGGCGCCCGCCTCAACCGATGGAAGCCAGCGCTGATCGCCAGTGCCGTGGTGCTGATCATCGGCACGCTGCTGTACTACTTCTACCTTGAGCAGATGTTCGTCAAGCGCTGGGGCGGCACCATGACCATCAGCGTACCGGCCGGACAACATCACATGGGCGCCACCTGGAAAGATGACCACCTCTGGATACAGAACTACGATCCGGACACCAACACCTGCATCTTCAGCGAGTACGCCCGCGGCAGAATGCTGGAGGGTCGGGTCGTGCTTCGCAACTGTAACCCGCTGCTGCCCGCGCCGCGCGATGGAATGACAGAATGACCGGCAGCCCCCCCTTCACGGAAACCGAACAGCAACTGCTGGCACGTCTGCAACAGGCGCCGGAAAGCGTTCACGTGACCGACGTGCTGGCCGTTATCGAAGCCGGGTACGAGTATGTCCCCACCACCTTTACCAATGGTGCCGGGCCGCAACAGCTCGTCAACCCCGCGGGCACCAACGAGGTCTCCTGCCGCCTGTTTGCCTTTGCCGCCCTGCATCGCCTGCCGGCGGCGCAGACGCTGGCCTGTTTTGGTCACTATTATCGCGACGACGTGCTGGCAGATCCGGATGGCCAGAATCACGGCAATATCCGTGCATTCATGCGCCATGGCTGGGATGCGCTCCATTTCGAGGGCGACGCCCTGCGACCACGTCAACGCTGATTCCGCTCACGCCGGTTCAGCCTGCGGCCACAACCCCGTATAATGCCCGCTCATCCGGTGCACCGGCGCCGCCGTGCACCCGCACCCCACTCCGTCGCGCCCTGTGCCGGCGGCCGCAGCCGGGACAGATTCCGAATCCATGACCGACTTCGCCATAGGCCAGCGCTGGCTCAGTGAAACCGAAACCGAGCTTGGGCTCGGCATCATCGTCAACCTTGATTATCGCCTGGTAACCGTGTTCTATCCCGCCTGTGAGGAAGAACGCACCTATGCCAAGAACAATGCGCCCTTGTCGCGCATGACCTTCGGCCCCGGCGACCAGGTGCACAACACGGACGGCGAAGCCTGGCTGGTACAGGCCGCCGAAGAGGTCGATGGCCTGATGGTGTACAAGGTCACGCCGGTGGGCCAGCCCGACGCGCCTCGCATACTGCCGGAAAGCCAGCTGGGCTATCAGGTGGCCCTGACTGCCGTCACCGACCGGCTGTTCTCGAAGCAGCTCGACAGCAACGCCTGGTTTGCCCTGCGTGCCGCCGCGCTGAACGCCGAGTCCACCGCAGAACAATCCCCGGTTCAGGGGCTGCGCGGCCCCCGCATCGAGCTGATCGGCCACCAGCTGTCCATCGCTGATGACGTGGCGCAACGCTTCGCACCGCGAGTGCTGCTGGCTGACGAAGTCGGCCTGGGCAAGACCATCGAAGCCGGTCTGATCATCCACCAGCAGTTGCATACCCATCGGGCGCAGCGCGTCCTGATCGTCGTGCCCCCGCCGCTGGTGCATCAGTGGTTCGTGGAAATGGTGCGCCGCTTCAACCTGCATTTCAGCATCTTTGACCGCGAGCGCCTGGCCGCACTGCAACCGGAGGGCGATCTGCGTGACATGCTGGCGCAGATCATCGCCGAGGAAAACGGCGGCGCCGACGACGACGCACCCGCTGGCATTACCGACAACCCCTTCCTGTCCGAGCAGTTGATCCTGTGCAGCACCGATTTCCTCGAAGCCTGCGACATGGATGCCCTGGCGGCGGCCGACTGGGATCTGCTGGTGGTGGACGAAGCACATCACCTGACCTGGTCAGAAGCACAGGCCAGCGAGGGCTATCTGCGGGTCGAGCGACTCGCCGCTGCCGCCCGGGGCCTGTTGCTGCTCACCGCAACGCCAGAACAGCTCGGCCAGGAGAGCCACTTTGCCCGCCTGCGCCTGCTCGACCCGGACCGCTTCCATTCTCTGGCGGACTTTCTGGAAGAACAGCAACACTGGCAGGCTGTGGCAGCCGTGGCCGGACGCCTGCATGACGAGCCCCGCTGGGACGATGCCCTGCGACAGGACGCCGCGCGCTACCTGCCGGACCTACGCATCGAGGAAGATAACCGTGACGCCCTGCTGCGCGAACTGCTCGACCGCAGTGGCACCAGCCGAGTGATGTTCCGCAATACCCGCAAGACGGTGTCCGGATTTCCGGCCCGGCAGGTGACCGGCATCCCCCTGCCCTGGCCCGCACAGTACGGCCCGGTAGAGGCGGCCCACATGGACCCCGATGACTGCCTGCATCCGGAAAGTGGCTACGCCGATGACAGCTGGTGTGCCGAGGACAGCCGCGTCACCTGGCTGGCCGACTTCCTGCGCCAGCAGCGCGACCAGAAGGTCCTGATCATCTGTGCCCGCCGCGAGACCGCCATCGACCTGCACGCCTGGTGCGGCTACAAGCTGGGCATGAACGTGTCGGTGTTCCATGAAGACATGGATTTGATCAGCCGCGACCGTGCCGCCGCCTACTTCGCGGACCTGGAGGACGGCGCCCAGGCCCTGATCTGTTCCGAAATCGGCAGCGAAGGCCGCAACTTCCAGTTTGCCCATCAGCTGGTGCTGATGGACCTGCCGCGCAATCCGGACCTGCTGGAACAACGCATCGGGCGGCTGGACCGCATCGGCCAGCAGCAGGATATCCGGATTCACGTCCCCTACTTCCGTGGCCACGCTCAGGAAGTCCTGTTCCGCTGGTATGACGAGGGCATGCACGCCTTCACGCGCACCAACCCGGCGGGGCCGCAGATTCTGGCCGAGACCGCCAACCTGCTGGATCAGGCCCTGGCGACACCGCAAGACAGCACCTTGGTTGACGACCTGATCGAGACCACGCAGACCGTCACCCGCGAGCTGCTGGCGCGCATGGAAGCGGGACGCGACCGGCTACTGGAACTCGGCGCCCATGATCCGGTGCGCGCCGAGCGCCTGATCGCCGATGTGGCCGCCGCCGATGCCGACTCCCCCGCCGGGTTCATGGAGGCCGCATTCGAGCGTTACGGTGTCGACGTGGAAGAACATTCCGCCGAGACCATCATCCTCAAGCCCGGCGCCCACATGGTCGGCCCCTTCCCGCGTCTGCCGGAGGAAGGCACCACCGTGACCAGCGACCGGCGCACCGCGCTGGCGCGCGATGACATCCAGTTCCTGACCTGGGAGCACCCCATGGTCACCGGCACGCTGGAGATGGTACTGGGGGAAGACAAGGGCAAGGCCTGTGTCGCGCTACTGCGTAACCGCAAGGTCAAACCCGGCACCTTGCTGGTGGAAGTGTTTTATCGCCTCAGCTGTGTGGCACCTCGTGCCCTGCAGGCCAACCGGTTCCTGCCCAGCACCATCATGCGCGGCCTGATCGACGCTCAGGGGCGCGACCTGAGCCAGGCCATCAGCCACGGCGGGCTGGACAAGCAATGCCACAAGTTGGACAAACCGCTGGCGCGCAAGATCGTTGAAAGCCAGCAGGCCCTGCTGGCCCGGTTGCTGGATGAAGACCTGGTCCGTCGCGAAGCCAGCGCCAGCACCCTGATCGACGAGGCGCTGGCGCGCATGCACGCTCACCAGACCCACGAGCGCGACCGCCTGCTGCGCCTGCGTGAAAAGAACCCGGCCATTCGTCAGGACGAAATCGATTTCATCGACGAGCAGACCCGGCAGTTGGCCCGGCATATCGGCGAGGCGCGCTGTGAACTGGCGGCGGTGCGGGTGATCGTGGCTGGCGAGTAGCTCACCCTTCCCTGACGTGCGCCACATCAGGATAGGCAGATGGACAATCCTTACAGCGAAGCAGCCCTGATCCGATGGTTCCGCGATGCGCTGGAGGCCGCTGGCGTTGACGCGGACTGGGAACAGCAACCGCTCAGCTATGACGCCATGAATCCGTATGATTTTCTCTGCCTGGCACTGATTCGCCAGGCAGAGAGAACCTGGCGTCTCAAATACGGCTTCGCGCCCACACCGGGACAGCTGCACAAAGCCCTGGGTGCGGCGCAGTTTGATCTGGCACGCAGCCGTCGCCAGCAGCGACTGCCGTGGTTGCGGCGCCTGCTCGGGCACTGAATTCATGATGGCAAAATGCCATCCCCTTTTTTTGCGTCCGATTTTCTTTCGTGGTGGCATTTTGCCACCATCCGTTATTGTGTTTTTAGCCGTCTGAAAGGTCTATCCTGAGCACTCATGTGCCTTACCAGCAGGGAGCCTTCACCCGGTGTATTCGTTTTTTCCAGCCATCATTGCCGTGCTTTTTCTGGGTTATGGCCTGTATGTGCTGAAGCAACGCGGGCGTACTCGTGTCACGCTGAGTTTTTTCCTGTTGTGTTTCACCACATTTTCCTGGCAAGCGACCTGGGCCGTGCTTTTTCGTGTCGAGGATCCCGATAGCGCCTTGATACTCTCCCATGTCGGCTACCTGATGATTCTTTTCTTGCCGACCACGCTCTACCACTTCCTCGTTGAAATCACGGAAACGCATCAGGAACGCCGACTGGTTCTGCTGTCGTACGCCTTGTGCAGTGTGCTCGCTGTCCTGCTGCTGACGACACCCTGGATCGTTGCCGGCACCTACGATTATTTCTTCGGCCGTTACCCACAGGCGGGAGTGCTGCATCCTCTGCATGTGTTGCAGACCTGTGTCGTGGTGTTGCGTGGGCTCTACATCACCTGGCAGGCGCAACGTGATGCGCCGCCGCGCCAGCGCATTCGCTTGCGCTACTGCATGGCCAGCCTGTTTATCTATCTGTTTGCGGCGGTCGACTATCTGTGCAATTACGGCCTGGAATTCTACCCGCCGGGCGTTTTCCTGATTTTCATCAGCCTGGGCCTGCTGACATTGGCCACCGTGCGCTATCAGTTGATGGATGTGTCGGTGGTGATCAGCCAGGGGCTGGCACGCCTGATGACGCTCGCGCTGTTCGCGTTGCTGTATACCGGCGCGCTGGTGACGCTGCAACGCTACTGGCCTCAAGCCGGACTCATGACCTATGCCCTCGTGGGCATCGTCTGGCTGGTGCTGGTCTGCGAAAGTTACGCGCCATTGCGCCGCTATCTGCAGAGCCTGCCGGACCGACTCATGCACGGCGACCGGCACCTTTATCGCTATGCCGACGTGGTGCAATCCCTGAGCCACGCACTGAACCAGCCGATCACGCTGGAGGCCCTCGCGCGAGCGCTGGAGGAAGTGCTGCGCAACGATGCCCGCATGGCACCCGTGCATCTGTACGTGCGCGCCGGGCTGCTGCGTGGCGACATGGATCCCGCGACGGGCCATTTTCTGCGCTGGGACACGCGCAAGGGCGAAGCCAGTCATGCCGAACCGCTGCCGGCCGATCATTCACTGGTGACCGATCTTGCCACACAACCCATCGGTTACTTTCGTGAGCTGAGCAGCAACGGGCGACGCTTGCTGGAAGCCCATGAAGCGCGCTGCGCCTTGCGTGTCAGCACTGACGGTGCGCCGTTGGCACTGGTACTGATCGGGCGTCAGGATGGATTCCCTCACTACACGCACACGGATCTGGATCTGCTTGAGCTGCTCCCTGCACAGCTGGCTCTGGCGTTTGACAAGGTACAGGCTTACGGCCGCGTCTCCGCCGGGCTTGCGCGCGCCGGTAAAACGGCGTCGCTGATGGCACTGATGAACGAATACCAGCATGAACTCAAGGCGCCGATCAGCATCATGCACATGTATGCACAATCGGACATGGACAGCGAGGCGCTGCGCAGTGAAGTGTTGACCCAGTGCCGGCGCCTGTTCGCCTTGCTCGAACGCATGGTGCGGGTACTGCACGATGATCGTCAGCGTAGCGACAGGCCGGTATCCCTCAACGGCGTTGTACAAGCCGCCGTGAGGCTGTTCCCGCAGCGCCAGGCTCAACTGGTGCTGGATCTGGATACACGCAAACCGATGCTCAGTGGCGACGCCGATGATCTGTTGATCCTCTGCGTGAACCTGCTCAAGAATGCCGCCGAAGCCACCGATCCGGCACGTCCCAATACCATCACCCTGCAGACACGTCTGCTGGACGACACGGACACGATCAGCCTGGTGGTGGCCGACACCGGCGTCGGCATCAGCGTGGCCCAGCAACAGCGCCTTAGCCTGCCACTGGAGTCCACCAAGGCTGGCGGCAGCGGGCTGGGGCTGAAAGTCATGCGCCGCATCGCCGCCGAACACAAGGGCCAGGTGCGCCTGGACAGCACACCGGGAACGGGCACCCGGGTCGAGATCCGTCTGCCTGCCCTCAACACCCTGCTCAACGGCACCCCGGAGGCCCCATGAACCAGGAACAACCGGCAAGGATTCTGCTGGTGGAGGACGAACCCGCGATCCAGCGACTGTTTCGTCATACCTATGGAGAGTTTGATCTGATCACCGCCGGCACACTGGCTGAAGCCCTGCAGCTGCTGGAAAACGAAGGCAGCGGCATTGCCGTGGTGCTGGCCGACCATTATCTGCCTGACGGCACCGGCGTCGATGTCCTCAGTTGGGCACGCCAGCAACGGCCGCAAGCCATCCGCATGCTGACCACCTCCCATGCGCAGGTCAGCCAGGCACTCGTCGCCGTCAATGAAGGCGGCGTCACCGGCTATATCCTGAAGCCCTGGGAACTGGAGACCCTGCGCCAGCATCTGCGTGACGCCCTGCGCACCTATCGTGAACGTCAGCAGGAACTCGCCTTGCTGGAAGGCAAGCGACAGACCCTGATCTCTCTGGCCAGCAGCATTGCCCACGAAATGCGCACACCGCTGGCCACCATCCGCTTGCGCGCGGAAGCCATCGCCGAACACTGGCCCATGTTGATGGCCCTGTACCGCGACGCTCTGGCCTCAGGCACCCTCGGCAGCACGCGACCCGGCCGCGTGCACGCGCTGGGCAACAGCCTGGACGTAATTCGCGACGAAGTGGACCGCTCCAATCTGGTTATCGACATGCTGCTGGCCTCAGCCAATACCGAAGCGTTTGATACCGCCAGCTTTGCCATGCAGCACGCCGGTGACTGCGTCCGCGAAGCCCTGGCGCATTACCCGTTCGAGCCCGGCATGGCGGCACGCGTCACACTGCACGATGACCCGCATTGTCGCTTCTACGGTTCCGACGTGTTGCTGGTGTTCGTGCTGTATAACCTGATCAAGAATGCCTGCCAGGCATTGGCAAACCATGACAGCGCACACCTGCGCATCAGCCTGCGCCAGACCTCCTGCGGCGCCAGCCTGACCTTTACCGACAACGGCAGCGGCATCGCGCCGGAGGTACTGCCGCGCATCTTCGATGATTTCTATACCACCCGCATGGTGGGCACCGGTATCGGCCTGGCGTTCTGTCGCCGCGCCATGCAGGCCATGGGCGGAGAAATACGATGCCGCTCGCGGCTGGGGCGTTATACCAGTTTCCGCCTGCGCTGGCCGCGGGCCAACCAGCCCTGACGGGTCCGTGAAAAGAACGGGGGGCGCCGTAGCGCCCCCCTTTTTCCCCCTGTCGTTTTATTCACCTGCAACAGCAAACGGCACTTCATAGGTACGGATCTTGTCCAGTACCGCCGCCGGCAGTCGGCTTATGCGTCGCTGATGATTGGCAAATACGATTTGCTGATACCCACCGGATACCAGGTCCCCACTATCGGCATTGAAAAAACGGAACAGGATATAGAACGAAGCCTGCTTGACCTGCGCCGTATTCAGCTCACAACGAATACGCTGGAACGGAAAGGTTTCGTTGACATAATCGTTGTGCGCCCGCTTGGTAATGAAGACGCCCTGATCCTGCAACATGTCTTCCGCAATGCATTTGAAAAACCAGGACTCGCGGCAAACACCCTGCCATTCGAAATAGCGGGAAAAATAGGTATTGGTGTAAGCGTTGGAATCCTTGAGCCAGGTTTCCAGGAAGTGGGTATAGGTTTTTTCCGCTTCCGCATAAGGCAAGCCCTGCCAGTCTTCAATATGATGACTGTGTTGCGGGGTTTGCCAGGCGGTGGCGGGAATCTTGATATGCTGGTTCATGATGAACCTCCTGTTGGATTAGGTTGAAAACGGGGTGAATCCCCGCCTCAACGGTAGTCCAATCAGAAGACCCGGCGTCATGTATTTGCCGATGATGGCAAAGTGCCATCATCGTAAATTATTTCTTTTTTCCCGTTAACGTCGCGATCATCGATTGCTGAAGATCGTCTGCATCCACCACCACACTGTCGCCTTCGTCATCCGGCATCACCGCGACACCGGTTTCGTCATCGCTCATTCCCGGCAACCAGCGTTCCAGCCATACATCCAGCGAAATCATCGTCGGTGTGAAGTCTGCCCAGTCGTCGCGCGCCCAGGCGGCGGCCATATCGGGGTGCGGCCAGACCGGCAGGCATTCCTGCTCATCGGCACGCATCATGGCCCAGTCGTCGCCCTTGGCGAGGCTCCAGATTTCATTGTGCGCGATCGCCTGCTGCACAAAATATTCGTAGCGTTCGTCGGCGGGCAGGCTCATGGCCTCGCGCAAGGCCGCGTTGTCGAGGGAATACGTCATGATGACCTCCGCAGATGAATGACCTTCCAGCATGCCATACCTGCCCCTCGCGGATACAGTGTATACACTCTGCTACACTGTTCCGGTGTTCCCGGTACGCCCTGACAAGGAGTCGCCATGCCACGCCACACACCGCGATCGCGCCCTGTCCGCTTGCTCGGCTGGGGGCTGCTGGGGCTGTTCGCCCTGCTCTTTGGGCTGTTGCTGCTGACGCCGCTGTGGCCGGAGCGCTCATTGAACGCGTGGCTCGACGAAGCGCTGTCGGACTACACGGGCATGCAGGCCGACATCCAGGGCGCGCGCCTGCAATGGCTGCCCCGCCCCAGGCTGCGCACAGGCGAATCGCGGCTGACCGGCGATCTCGACGATGACGACGCACCGGGGCTGCGGGCCCGCGCGGCCAGCGTCACCCTGTCCTGGCGCAGCCTGCTGCGTGGCCAGGTCGCTATCCAGCGACTCGAACTCGAGGCGCCGGTACTGATACTGCATCGCGACCGCGACGGTGCCCTGTTCCCGGACCCCAGAGACTGGCGCGATCCCGATGCAGCACCGGGCCATATCCGCCTGGGGCAGCTCACGGTCGACGACGGCACCCTGATCTTTCGCGACGCCGGGCGAGCACCACTGGTGCTGGAGGGCTTCTCGCTCACCCTCGATGATCTGCGGCGGCCCGCCCCCCCGGAAGACGGCACGCCCTTCCACGGCCTTCATCTCAAGGCCGAGGCGGCCATTGATCGCCTGCACTACGGTGATCTGTTGATCGCCGATACGGCCCTGACCCTGGACGGCGACGACGGCACCCTGACCTCCAGCGACCTGGCGATGACCTGGCTGCACAGCCGTGGCCAGGCGACATTCCGCCTGGCCCTGGGGGCACAGCCCGCGCAGCTGTCCCTGACCCTCGAGCTGCCGGATTTACAGGCCGAAGCCATTCCCGAGGCCTGGCGCGCCGGCCAGTCCCTGCGCGGCATCGGCCGCGTGTCGCTGACTCTGGATGCACAGGGCGCCAGCAACGCCTGGCCCGGCGGCTGGCCGGAATCCCTGGACGGAGCATTGCTGCTGGAAGGCAGGGATATCCACCTTGAGGGCTTCGACCTGGATGAGGAGCTGAGCCGCTACCGCCGCACCCAGCGCTTCAACCTGACCGATGTCGGCGCCGTGCTGCTGGCGGGCCCGGCCGGCCTGGCCGCCACCAAAGGCGGCGAATTTGCCCGCCTGCTCGACCGCGCCGACGGCGATACCACCCTGACCCGGGTGCACTCCCACTGGACACTGGAAGACGGGGTGGCGACCGCCGCTGACGTGGCGCTGGCCACCACCCGGAACCGGGTCGCCGCCCGCGGGCAGGTGGACTTCGGTGCCCGCGAATTGCGCGATCTCGAGGTGGCGGTGGTCAATCAGGAAGGCTGCGCCGTGATTCGCCAGCGCGTTTACGGGTCTTTCGATGATCCCCAGGTCAATGAACCCAGCATCATTGATGCGCTGCTGGGCGCCCCCCTGGACCTGCTGGACCAGGGGCTGGGCCTGCTGCGCATTTCCAGCAGCGACTGCGATGCCTTTTATGATGGCGAGGTGGCCGCACCGGAGGAGTGAGCCACCACAAACCTGATCAGGTGCTGCCATCCAGAGAGTGACCGCACCCTTCCAGGTCGCGCTCACCCAACCGCACCAGGACCTGATAGTCGAACATCGCCCCGGACATGTTGTCCTGGCAAGCGGTTTCCCGCACCTCGATATACAGGGTTTCCCCCTCAGCCTCGGTGGTGCGCACGGTCACGGTCACATCCCCCATGCGCTCCGTTTCGGTGGGCGGCGCCGGTACATCCAGCGTCCGGCTGCCATAATCCAGTACCAGGTGCAGACGGCTGTCCGGGTAGATCTCCAGATGCCAGCCTGGTTCATTACCCACGGCCCGGAAGCCGACGCCACGCGCCCGGGCGTCAACCCAGGGGCGGCTCAGCGGCCCGCCTTCTGTTTCTGCGTCGGCGACCTCCGCCGCCGGTTCCCCGGCCTGATCACACCCGGCCAGCCCCAGTAGAGACATTGCCCCGGCAAGCGCCAGCGCTCGCCATCCCGTCGTGGTTACCCGCATGCCCTGCTCCTTCTTTCAAACGCTGTTCACGGTGGCACTACTCGCATCGCGCCAGACTGACTTGTGTCAGCACGGCATCGGTGCTTTCACGTATCATGGAATACTATCCCAGAAGCCTCTCACCGTAGAGAACAGACCATGAAACTCAGCGATATGCGCCGCGATTATGAAAGTCAGGGCCTGCGTCGGGCCGATCTGGACACCGATCCATTGCTGCAGTTCGAACGCTGGTTTGCAGAGGCCGAGGCGGCCGGTATCGAGGATGTCACCGCGCTGACCCTCGCCACGGTGGACGAGGAGGGCCAGCCTCGGCAACGTACCGTGCTGCTCAAGGACGTGAGTGACGGCGGCTTCGTGTTCTATACCAATTACGACAGCCGCAAGGGCAAGGCGCTGCTGGCACGGCCACGCGCCAGCATGCTGTTTCACTGGCTGCCGCTGAACCGGCAGGTCATCATCGAGGGCCAGGTCAACAAGGTCAGCGAGGCCGAGTCAGCGGCCTACTTTGCCAGCCGACCACGGGGCAGCCAGCTGGGCGCCTGGGCGTCGCGGCAAAGTAGCGCCATCGCCTCGCGGGCCGACCTGGAGGCACAGTTGGCGGACGTCGCCGCCCGCTTCGGCGACGGTCCCGTTCCATTGCCTTCGTTCTGGGGCGGCTTCCGGCTGATGCCCGAGCGGATCGAGTTCTGGCAGGGCCGCCCGGACCGTCTGCACGACCGCTTCGAGTTCCTGCGCCACGGGGCTGACAGCCACTGGACGATCCAGCGCCTTCAGCCCTGACGTTCAGATGCGGCTCAGGCCTGCAGTTCCATCAGCAGGGCGTTGATGCGACGCACATAGCCTGCGGCGTCCTTCAAGCTGTCGCCGCCCGCCAGCCGCGCCTGTTCATAGATCACGGAAACCAGATCGCGCGTGTGCGGCCCGTCGCCCTGCTGGTGCAGTCGCTGTACCAGTGGATGCTCCGGGTTGATCTCCAGCGTCGGCTTGGTCTCTGGCACCGCCTGCCCGGCCGCTTCCAGCAGGCGCCGCATCTGTGCACCCATGTCGTGTTCGGCCACCACCAGACACGCCGGTGAATCCGTCAGGCGATGCGTGGTGCGCACGCTGGCCACGTCATCTTCCAGCATTTTCGCAATCTGCGCCGTCAGATCAGCATAGGCCTTGTCGGCTTCTTCCTGCTTCTGTTTCTCTTCGGCATCTTCCAGATCACCCAGGTCGAGCTGGCCCCGCGCAACGTCCTGCAACGGCTTGCCGTCGAACTCGCTCAGATGGCTCATCAGCCATTCATCAATGCGGTCCGACAACAGCAGCACTTCGATGCCCTTCTTGCGGAAGATCTCCAGGTGGGGGCTGCCCGCCGCGTTCTGATGCCCATCAGCGACTACGTAATAGATCGCCTTCTGGCCTTCCTTCATGCGGCCGATATAATCCTTGAGGCTGACATTCTGTGTCGCTTCACCGGTATGCGTGCTGGCAAATCGCAACAGCGCGGCAATTTTCTCCCGGTTGGCGAAGTCTTCCGCCGGACCTTCCTTGAGCACACTGCCAAACGCTTCCCAGGCCTGCTGGTACTGCTCCGGCTCTTTCTCCGCCAGCTTCGTCAGCATGTCCAGGCCGCGCTTGGTCAGCGCCTGTTTCAGGGACGCCACCGTGCGATCGTTCTGCAGAATTTCCCGTGACACATTCAGTGACAGGTCGTTGCTGTCGATCACCCCCTTGATGAAGCGCAGGTACAGCGGCAGGAATTGCTCGGCATCGTCCATGATGAAAACCCGCTGGACATAAAGCTTCAGGCCACGCGGCGCTTCGCGCTGATACAGATCGAACGGGGCCTTGGCGGGCAGGTACAGCAGTGAGGTGTAATCCAGCTTGCCCTCGACACGGTTATGGCTCCAGGTCAGGGCGTCGCCATAATCGTGGGATACGTGGCGATAGAAATCCTGGTATTCCTCGTCGCTGATGTCGCTCTTGTTGCGCGTCCACAGGGCTGTGGCGCTGTTGATCTGCTCCAGCGCCGGGGCGTCGTCGGCCTGGTCATCATCGTCCGGTTTTTCTGCAGCCATCATGACCGGGATGGAAATGTGGTCGGAATATTTTCGCACCAGCGACTTGAGGCGCCAGGCATCAAGAAACTCCTTTTCGTCTTCGCGCAGGTGCAGCACGATTTCGGTACCACGTTGCGGGCGCTCGATGTCACCCAGTTCGAACTCGCCGGTACCTTCGCTGGCCCAGTAAACGCCGGCGTTGGCGGGGTCTCCGGCCTTGCGGGTACGCACTTCCACGCGCTCGGCAACGATAAAGGCGCTGTAGAAGCCGACGCCGAACTGGCCGATCAGGCGGGAGTCCTTTTGCTGGTCGCCGCTCATGTGCTTGAGGAACTCCGCGGTGCCGGAGCGGGCAATGGTGCCCAGGTTGGCTACCACGTCATCACGGTTCATGCCCACGCCGTTGTCGCGCAGGGTCAGGGTGCCTTGCGCCGGGTCGGCTTCAATCGTGATGCGCAGGTCGCCGTCGCCTTCGTAGAGGGTGTCGTCTTGCAGGGCAAGAAAGGCGAGCTTGTCGGCGGCATCCGAGGCATTGGAGATCAGCTCGCGCAGGAAGATTTCCTTGTTGCTGTAGAGCGAGTGCACCATCAGGTGCAGGAGCTGTTTGACTTCGGTCTGGAATTCGCGCTTTTCGGTCTGGGCGGCCTGGGACATGGTCTGCTTCCTCAAACGAATGTTGTGGCCCCGGGATGGGGGCATGTTATGAGGGCAGAGGTGGGGGTCCGGGGAAAAATTTCAAGGCAGCCGCCTGGCCGGGATCGTGTACAGGGGCTCCGTAGCACGGCAGGCCGGGGGCGGGTAAGCCCGTTCGGGACTCGCCGTGAACCCCTCCATGGGGGCTTGCGTTCGGCATCCTGCCTCACACAGTCCCGAACAGGCTTACCCGCCCCCGGCCTGCCTCGTTATGAGGCAAGCGTTCGCCGTCAGCCTACACCACGCCCTGAGCCAGCATGGCGTCGGCCACTTTCAGGAAGCCGGCGACGTTGGCGCCGCGGACATAGTCGATGTGGTCGCCGTCGCGGCCGTGCTGGCAGCAACTGGTGTGGATGGCGTGCATGATGCTGTGCAGCTTTTCGTCGACTTCGCCCTCGCTCCAGTGGATGCGCAGGGCGTTCTGGCTCATTTCCAGACCGGACACGGAGACGCCGCCGGCGTTGGCGGCCTTGCTGGGCGCGTAGAGGATTTTCGCGTCGCGGAAGGTTTTTACTGCCTGCGGCGTACAGCCCATATTCGAGCCTTCGGCCACGGCGAAGCAGCCGTTGTTGATCAGGGTGTGGGCAGCCTTTTCATCGAGCTCGTTCTGGGTGGCACACGGCAAGGCGATGTCGCAGGGGAAGTGCCAGGGCGTCTTGCCCTCGGCGTAATCGAGTGAGTATTCCTCGGCGAGTTCGGTGATACGGCCGCGGCGGTTGTTCTTCAGGTCGCTGAGGTAGTCCCACTGCTCGCGGGTGAAGCCGTCAGGGTTATGCACCGTGCCGCCGGAGTCGGACAGGGTGACCACTTTGGCGCCCTGGACGATGAGGATCTTCGCCGCGAACTGGGCAACATTGCCGGAGCCGGAGATGGCAATGCGCTGGCCTTCGGTGCCACAGGCGCGGGCGCGCAGCATTTCTTCCAGAAAGTAGACCAGCCCGTAGCCGGTGGCTTCCGGGCGCAGCAGGCTGCCGCCCCAGCTGTAGCCTTTGCCGGTAAAGACGCCGGTGAATTCGTTCTTCAGGCGCTTGTACTGACCGAACAGGTAGCCGACCTCGCGGGCGCCAACGCCGATATCGCCCGCCGGGACATCCAGATCGGGGCCGATGTGGCGATAGAGCTCATTCATGAACGACTGGCAAAAGCGCATTACTTCGTCATCGCTGCGGCCGCGCGGGTTGAAATCGGCGCCGCCCTTGCCGCCGCCCATGGGCAGGGTGGTCAGGGCGTTCTTGAAGGTCTGTTCAAAGGCGAGAAACTTGAGCACGCCCAGATTGACGCTGGGGTGGAAACGCAGGCCGCCCTTGTAAGGGCCGATGGCGCTGTTCATCTGCACGCGATAGCCCCGGTTGACGTGGACCTGGCCCTTGTCGTCGGTCCAGGGCACGCGGAACATGATGACCCGCTCGGGCTCGGTCATGCGTTCCAGCAGCGCCTGCTTCACATACACATCGTGCTGTTCGATATAGGGCCACAGGCTGGTGAAGACGGTGCCTACGGCCTGGTGAAATTCCTTTTCGTGGGGATCTCTGTGGGTCAGGCGATCCAGAAAATCGTGAAGAGTCTGCATGGTGCGCATCTATCCTGTGAGGTATGCGGTGTCAGAAAAATATGAGGGCATGATGGCGGTTTCACCTGCTGCGGGGCAAGGCAAACTCAGCGCGTGCGAAGACGGCGCCCCTCGTGAATATCCTGCCCGGGATGCAGAATGACGCGCTCCCCCGCCTCCAGGCCCGCCGTCACTTCGGCACGCAGCCCGCTGCGCTCACCGATGTCCAGGCGACGCAGGCGCGCGCGGCCGTTATCGGCCACATAGGTCGCCCAGCCGGTGTCATCGCGGAACACCGCGCTGACCGGAATCTGCAGCACGTCGTCGCTGTGCCGCAGCAGAAATGCCGCCTCCACCCGGTAGCCGTCCCCCAGGCCCGCGGACAGCGCATGGTCGAGGTCGATATCCACCAGCACCCAGACGCGTTGCTCTTCGACGCCCAGTGCGGACACCCGGGTGAAGCCGGCGGGCTCCACACGCCGAACGGTGCCCGCGAGTTCACCGTCGCCGCCCCAGCGCGTCAGCAGCACTGGCATGCCCGGGCGAATGCGCACGGCATCGCGGGACAGCACATCAACTTCCACTTCCAGGCTGTTCAGATCACCCAGCACCATGACCGGTTCGCCCGCCTGGACCGCGCCTTCGCTCTGTCGCGGGCGCCGCAGCACCGTCGCATCCAGGGGCGCGCGTACGGTCAGGGGCGCGACGTCGTCGGCACCGCCACTGACCGCCAGGGTGGCACGGGCATTGTCCCGTTCATGGCGCGCCACATCGACGGCAAAGCGGGTGGAGCGCAGCGCGGCGTCCGCTCGGCGGACTTCGGTTTCAGCGCGATCCAGCACCTCGGCGGACAGGTGCCCGGCGCGGGCCAGGGGACGCACGCGCTCGAGTTCCTTGCGGGCCAGTTCGGCGCGCGCCTCTTCTGCCTCCACATGGCTGCGGGTCACCGCCAGCATGGCTTCGGCCCGGCCCAGGCTGGCCTCCGCCTGGGCGCGGCTGCGCGCATCCAGCGGCGCGGAATACAGCGGCTGCACGAGGAACAAGGGGTCGCCACGCTGCACCGTGTCGCCCGGCTCCAGCCGCACGCGACTCAGGTGGCCACTGACCGGCGCGGACACCTCATAGCGATCCGCCAGCCGGGTGCGCCCCTCCTCTTCCACCGTGACCCGGAACGTATCGCGGTGCGCCTCGGCGGTATCCACCAGCGCCGGTGGCTCCCGGAAGCCGAGCAGCAGGCCGGCGACAATCGCCACAGCCAGTGCTGCCAGCAGCAGCGTGCGACGGGTGCTCTTGTTGATTTTTTTCATCGTGTCACTCCATGCCTTTCAATGCCGTCACCATATCCAGGCGGCGCAACAGCCGGCCGATCATCAGTGACGATAACAGGGTGGCGCCCAGCACCACGGCGGCGGCCCAGGCGTAGGTGGCCGGGGTCAGCACCAGCGGGATGCGGTACAGGTCCGTCTGCATGGCGATGGTCATCAGGGCACACAGGCCCGCGCCCAGGGCAAAGCCCAACGGCAGGGCAAGCAGGGTCAGCAGCACCAGTTCGCCAAGCAGAATGAAGGTAATTTCCGCGCGCGTGAAACCGAGCACGCGCAGGCTCGCCAGTTCCCGGTTGCGCTCGGCAAAGGCGATGCGCGCATTGTTGTAGACCACGGCAAAGGCAATGGTCCCCGCCAGGAACAGGCTGAACAGCGTGAACAGCAGGATGTTGTCTTCCATCAGATCGCGAAAGGCGCGGATCAGCGTTTCCCGCAGACTGATGGCCGCCACGGTGGGCCGGTCTTCCAGCGCCTGCTGCAGCGCCGCCAGGTACGTGGGGTCCACGGCCAGAAAGGCGCCACTGGCAGAGCCGCCTTCGCGCAACAAACGCTCCAGCGCAGGCTGCTGCATATAGACCCCCACCCCGATGTACTCGGTCACCAGCCCGGCCACCGGAATGGCGAGGGTCGGGCGACGGCCTTCCTGCACGGACACATACAGGGTGTCGCCCGGGCGGATATCCAGCAGCCGCGCCAGATGATCGGTGATGACCGCGCCTTCCTCCGGCAAAACCAGGGGTTGCAGGTCACGATCCAGGACATGAAACAGCGCGCTGTCCGCCCGATAGCCGTGCACGGCGCCGCGATAGCTGCGGTGGCCGTTGCGCAGGATGCCCGGCACCACGCGAAACGCTTCGGCATGCTGCACGCCGGGCAGGCTGCGCAGCTCATGCACGGCACGCCAGGACACCGGCTCGTTGAAGATCACGGTCACGTCCTGTTTCTGCGCCAGGCGGTACTGCACATCCACCATGTGGTTGATGGCGCCCCGGGAAAAACCGGTCAGCATCAGGATCGACACCGCAAAGGCGATACCCAGCATGGACAGCCCGGCCTTGACCGGCTGCCGTTCCAGATTGCGCAGAATCATGCGGCTGGGTTGCGACAACCGCTGCAGGCCAAGCCTTTCGATCACGGTGCGCCGATAGCGCGCCGGTGGCGCCGGGCGCATGGCCTCCGCCGGCGGCAGCTTCAATGCGGCGCGCACGGCACTGAACGTCCCCAGCACGGTAGCGCCCCCGGCAATCAGCACGGCGGCCACCGCCACCGACGGCCGCAGCCGGAATTCCAGCCACGGGAAGCGAAAGAAATCCTGATACAGACTGGCCAGGCCCGAGGCCAGCCAGACGCCCAGCAGCACACCGGCCACACTGCCCAGCAACACGACCACCATCACCAGCATCAGGTAGTGCAGCGCCACGGTGCGGCTGTCGTAGCCGAACGCCTTGAGCACGGCAATCTGCTCGCGCTGGGTGCGGATCAGCCGCGCCGCCACCACATTGAGCAGAAAGGCGGCGACGCCGATCAGCACCAGCGGAATGAAGCGGGCCATGGCGGACAACTGTTGCAGCTCGTCCTCAAGATAACGGTGCGAAATCTGGTCTTCGCGATCATGGGCGCCAAGCCCGCCCCAGGGCGCCAGCAAGGCATCCACCTGCTCGATAACACTCGCGGCGCCCTGCCCCGGGGCCAGGCTGAGCACCACACTGTTGAAGGCGCCCTCCATGCCAAAGGCCGCGCCAAGCGCGCTGCGATTCATCCACATGACGGCGAAGCGTTCGAAATCCGGAAACAGCTCGCCGGGGCGAATCTGGTAGATGTATTCCGGCGACAGGGCGATGCCGCTGATACGCAGCCGCTGGTAGCGGCCATTGATGACCACCGCGAGGCGATCCCCCACCACCAGACCGTGGGCGTCGGCAAAGGCCTCCGCCAGCAGCACCTCATCATCGCGGCCAGCCTCCGGCCATTGCCCGGCGCGCAGGAACAGGCGATTCAGCGCCGGTTGGCGGCCATCCGGCACCGAGATCATCAGCCCGGTCACCGGATCGGGGAAGTCCGCCACGCGCACCGTGACCGGCGCCTGCACCCGGGTCGCCACCTGGGCGACGCCGGGAATCTCTGCCAAGCGGTCCGCCGTCACCTCCGGGGCGCGCTTGAGCTCGGCAAAGACGCTGGCGAAATGCTGGCTGGCATAAACGCTCTGCTGGGTCAGCCGCAGGGAATCCAGGGTTGCCAGCGACATGACAAAGGTGGCCACCCCGGCGGCAATCACCAGGGCAATCGCCAGCCCCTGCTCGCGCAGCGTCCACAGGTTCCGGCGCAGCTTGATATGCAGGGTGCGCACGGGGCTACCAGTGCAGTTCGGCGGGGCTGAGTCGGCGGGTATTCTCGTGCACCTCGCTGACCCGGCCATCGGTGAGCCGGATCATGCGGTCCGCCATGTCGGCAATCACCGCATT
Organism: Isoalcanivorax indicus; assembly: GCF_003259185.1. NCBI lineage: Bacteria > Pseudomonadati > Pseudomonadota > Gammaproteobacteria > Oceanospirillales > Alcanivoracaceae > Isoalcanivorax > Isoalcanivorax indicus. The sequence continues at coordinate 231,152 of NZ_QGMP01000002.1, read as the reverse complement.
GTGGGTAATCACCGCCGTGGTGGTGCCCAGGCGTTGATTGATGTCCTGCAACACCTCCAGCACACGAATGCCGGTCTTTGAATCCAGCGCGCCCGTGGGCTCGTCGCACAGCAACACGGCCGGGTTCTTGGCGATGGCCCGGGCAATGGCCACCCGCTGCTGTTCGCCACCGGAAAGCTGGGACGGGAAATGATCCATGCGCGGCGCCAGGCCCACCAGCTCCAGCGCTTCTTCCGGGGTCATGGGCGCGTCGGCGATCTCGGTGACGATGGCCACATTTTCGCGCGCGGTCAGGCTGGGGATCAGGTTGTAGAACTGGAAGACGAAGCCGACATGGTGGCGTCGAAAACGGGTCAGTGCCCGCTCGTTGGCCTGGCTGAGATTCTGGTCGCGGTACCAGACCTCGCCCTCGGTGGCCGTATCGAGCCCGCCGAGAATATTCAGCAGGGTCGACTTGCCGCTGCCGGAGGCGCCCAGCAACACCACGAATTCGCCGGCATACAGGTCCATGTCCACGCCGCGCAGGGCCTGGACCTTTGCCGGGCCATCGCCAAACACCCGGGTGACCCCCCGGGTGCGAAAAACCACTGTCTTGTCGGGATCTGCTGCCCTGTCCACCGTGCCAACCATCGCTACTCTCCCGGCCTTTACCCTGCATCAGGGTACATCCCTGCGCGTTGCGCCAGATCAAGTTTAATCAGGATGGATCATCAGCATGGGTAATCAGCGGCAGCCGGTTGAGCAGCGTCTTGCGCGCCCGCCAGTCCGGCAGGCGCTGATCCATCAGCCGGTGAAAGCCGGGGCCGTGGTCCATGTGTTCCAGATGGCAGAGTTCATGGGCCACCACGTATTCCAGGCAGGAACGGGGCAGCTGGATCAGGGCCAGATTGAGATTGATATAGCCGCGCGAGGACAGGGAGCCCCAGCGGCTTTTCATGCGCTTGATGCGTAACGTCGGGCGGGCGTGGCCGCGTGCAGCAAAGAACGGAAACTGGCGGTCAATCTCGGCATTGAAAGCGCTTCGCGCCTGAGCTCGGTACCAGCCATCCAGCACGCTGGCAATCGCATCAGGGGTCGGTGCAGGCAGCTGGATATGCAGTCGATCATCCTGCAATACGGGAGGACGCCGGGCGCCGACCTGGATATGCAACTGCACGGGCTGCCCCAGGAGCGGATGGCGGGCGCCGTGCACCAGCGGCAAGGTCAGCGGCGCGGGCCGCTCGGCCAGACGGTCGCGTGTGCGCGCCAGCCACGGCAAGCGGCTGCGCAAAAAAGCATCGATATCCGATTGCGCCGTGCGGCGGGGCGCCCGGATCTCCAGACGCTGATCGGGCAGCACTCGCAGTTCCAGCGAACGTCGATCACTGCGAATCAGCCTGTATTCGGGCAAGGAATGGGCGTCTGTCATGGCGGCCTGTCGCGAACAACTGCCGCCATGCTACGTGCTTTCGCGCAAGCTGTCAGGCGGGGCTGGTGCGCCCGCGCAGCCGATCCAGGTAGCCACGCACCCGTTGCTGGATATCACTGTGCTGGGTGGGCTCCGGGGTGGCCTGCACCGCATGGCGGCGCAACAGCGCTGGCCGTTCACGCAACAGGTCATGATGCGTCAGGGCGCTGTCGAGGCTGCGCAGCAACATGTTCCGGCTGACCGGCCGCGGCAGCACGCGGTAGACCTGGGCCTGGTTGATCAGGCGGATCAGGTGGCCAGTATCACGGAACGCCGTCACCACCACCACGACCAGCTCGGGCTGCTGCGCCTTGAGCAGACGCAGGGCATCACTGATATCCCCTTCCGGCAAGTGCAGGTCCGTCACCAGCACCGCAGGCGGGTGCTGCGCCATGCGCTCCAGCGCCGTATCCAGGGTGTCCGCCGTCTCGACATGATGTGCCGGATGGGCCTGACGAATCAGATCGAACAGCGCCGGGGTGCTGTCCAGCACCATGATGCCGCCCGGCCGGGATGGCGGCGCGCTGACCGGCGCAGCGCTCACGGGTACGGCGGCATCACGCGCAGCGCGGGCTATCTCCACGGCTTCAGCGATGGTGTCGCGCAGTTCCTCAAGACGCCAGGGCTTCTGCACGTAGCGGAAAATTTCCCCTTCGTTGATGGAGCCGACAATGCTCGCCAGTTCAGCATAGCCGGTCAGCAAAATGCGCATCGCCTGGGGTGCCATCTCGCGCGCCGCGCGCAGTACTTCCACCCCGGTCATCTGCGGCATGCGCTGATCACTGATCACCACATCCACCTGATGCTCGCGTAACAGCGCCATCGCTTCCTCACCACTGCTGGCCGACAGCACCCGATAACGGACCCGAAAGGCCAGCACCAGAGTACGCAGGATCCGTTCTTCATCATCGACGAACAACAACGTCGGTTTCGCGTTCATGCTTCACTCCCGGCGGCCTCGGCCAGCACCGGGTTCTGCGCTGCTGAAGCGGTCTGGCGACACGGCAGGCACAGCACAAACTCGGTGCCCTCCCCCGGTGTCGAGACCACGTCGATGCTGCCCCGGTGCTGCTCGATAATCTGGTAGGAAATCGACAGGCCCAAGCCGGTGCCCTGCCCTACCGGCTTGGTGGTAAAGAACGGGTCGAAGATGCGGGCGCGCACCGCTTCGGGCATACCGCAACCGTTATCGCGGATACGCACCTCCACCTGGTCAGTGTCCGCCAGGGCCCGGGTGCGCACCGTGATACGTCCGTAATCCGCGATCGCCTGGGCGGCGTTGGTGAGAATATTCAGGAACACCTGGTTGATCTGAGACGCGGCGCATTCCACGCTCGGTAGGTCACCGTAATCACAGATGACCTCCGCCTTGTGCTTGATCAGGTTGCGGCCGATGGTGAGGGCGCTGTCCAGGCTTTCGTTCAGGTTGACATGATCCACACGGGCGCGATCCAGGCGACTGAAATTACGCAGGTTAACCACCAGATCGCTGATCTGTTCCAGGCCGTGCAAGGTGTCATCAAACAGCGGCGAGACTTCTTCCAGAATACCGCTTTGCGATACCGATTCCGTTTCTTCGGCTGCGGTCATCAGATGGCCGCTGATTTCCTCGTCGGACGCGCGCTCGTCCAGCAGGCAATGAATCAGGTTGCGGCTGGCGACCAGGGCGCTGCTGGTCTGCGAGACAAAATCCCGGGCCAGCTCCACGTTGCTGCGCACATAGCCCAGCGGCGTGTTGATCTCGTGGGCAACGCCGGCCACCATCTGGCCGAGGGACGCCATTTTTTCCGACTGCACCAGATGCGCCTGCGATGCCTTGAGACTGGCGTTGGCCCGCGCCAGCGCGCGACCACGCAGGGCGACATGGTGCTCCATCAGTTCCAGCAGCGACGTCACCATGCCCATGCCACGGTAGTGGCCCTGCTCGACAATGATGAAATCCTCGGTCACCGGCAGCACCATGTGCTGGCGCACCCAGGCACTGGCCGCTTCCACGTCGGCGTCGATATCGACCATCAGGGGGGCGCTGTTCATGAAGCGTTCGATCGGGCGCTGGCCGAAAATCTCGCGACCATACTGGCGCAGGAAGATACGCATGATGGCGTAACGCGAGATCACGCCCAGCGGCCGGCCATCCTGCACCACCGGCAAACACAGCAGGTCGCGACAGGCGTCGGCCAGAAACAGATCCGCCACATCCGCCACCCGCATCCCCGGCGGGATCGGATGCACGCGCATAGTCAGATCACTGATGCGTGTTTTACGTACTGCTGCCATGTGTCACCCCACCACCAAACGGTGACAGGGTGACGCAGGGTTATGACAGAGGTATTACCCGCGCTGGCTTATCCCTCACCGTGCTCGGCCCGCATGGCCTTCTTGTCCAACTTGCCCACACTGGTACGCGGCAGTTCGCTGACAAAGCGGATATGTTCCGGCACACCGTATTTCGAGATCACGCCCTTGTCCGCGTATTCCGCCACCAGGTCCCGAATAGCGGCTTCTTCCACCTCGGCACCCGGCTTTTTCACCACCAGCGCCAGCGGACGTTCGCCCCACTTGGCGTCAGGGATACCGATGACGGCACACTCGGCCACGGCGGAATGCTGCAGCACCAGGCCTTCCAGATCCAGCGATGAAATCCACTCGCCACCGGTCTTGATCACGTCCTTGATACGGTCGGTAATCTTCAGGTAGCCGTCGCTGTCCATCACGCCGATGTCGCCGGTGTGCAGCCAGCCGCCGCGCCACAGTTGCTCGGAGTTTTCCTTGTCTTTCAGATAGCCTTGCGTCAGCCATGGTGCGCGCACCACGACTTCGCCCTGGCTCTTGCCGTCATGCGGCACGTCGTTCATGTCTTCATCGACAATGCGCAAGGTGACCATGGGCACGGGGCGCCCGGTGCGGCTGCGCACTTCCGCCTGGCGATCCAGATCCCAGTCTTCCATATGCGGCATCAGGTAGCTCAGAGTCAGCAGCGGGCAGGTCTCGCTCATGCCGTAGCCGGTGTAGATATCAATGCCCATGTCCAGTGCGGCTTTCGCCATCGGCTTCGGCAGGGCCGAACCGCCGATAATGACTTTCCAGTTCGACAGATCAACTTTCTTCACCGCTTCCGAGGCCAGCAGCATCTGCATGATGGTCGGCACGCAGTGGGAGAAGGTCACTTTTTCCGTGACCAGCAGCTTGAGCAGCACCTCCGGCAGATACCGACCCGGATACACCTGCTTCACACCCAGCAACACAGCCAGGAACGGCACGCCCCAGGCATGCACATGGAACATCGGCGTGATCGGCATATACACATCGCGCTGATTGAAACGACCATGCCCGTCGCCGGTCATGGCCGCGCGCGCGGCAAAGGTGTGCAGGACCAGTTGCCGGTGGCTGAAATACACGCCCTTCGGCAGGCCGGTGGTGCCCGTGGTGTAGAAGGTCGTGGCGCGGGTGTTTTCGTCCAGCTCGGGGAAATCGAATTCCGGCGCCGCATCGGCCAGCAGCGCTTCGTATTCACCGTGAATCGTCAGGGCGGTGTCCTGCGGGCCTTCACCATCATCCAGCAGAATGAATGTCTTGACCGTTTCGATGCGATCCTGAATGGCCTCCAGCAACGGCAGGAATTCCCGGTTCACCAGAATCACGTCATCTTCCGCATGATTGATGGTGTAGAGAATCTGCTCCGGCGACAGGCGCACATTCACCGTGTGCAGGATGGCGCCCATCATCGGAATGCCGAAGAAACATTCCAGATAGCGGTGGCTGTCCCAGTCCATCACCGCGACGGTATCGCCCGGTTTGACCCCAGCTTTCGTCAGGGCGCCGGCCAGACGATGAATGCGCTCCCCGAATTCGCGATAGCTCATGCGCTTCTTGTCGGCGTATACGATTTCCTGATCCGGGGCATTGCGAACGCCCGCCGCCAGAATGCTGCCGATAACCAGTGGCTGGTCCACAGCTGACGGGGTACGTTCGATGATCTTCGCTGTCATGCAAGACTCCATGTTGTTGTGATACCAGTTAATCCTGCAGCCCACCTCGGGTGAGCCGCTCCGGGTCAAGATAACGGGCCAGTTCCTCACGGGAGAGATCCGTCATGTCCGCCGCCACATCCAGCACGGCACGCCCGGAGGCATAGGCCTGCTTGGCAATCTCGGCGGCCTTTTCATACCCGATGACCGGGTTCAGCGCCGTGACCAGAATCGGATTACGGCCGACCGCCGCCGCCAGGCGATCGTGGTTCACGGTGAACCCGGCAATGGCGCGGTCCGCCATGATACGACTGACATTGGCCAGCATCCCGGTCATGTCGAGCAGATTTGCCGCCACCAGCGGCAGCATCACATTGAGCTGGAAGCTGCCGCTCTGGGCGGCAATGGTGTTCGCCTGGTCCAGGCCCATGACCTGCGCCGACACCATGCAGGCCGATTCGCAGATCACCGGGTTGACCTTGCCCGGCATGATGGAGGAGCCCGGCTGCACGGCGGGCAACTGTATTTCGGCCAGGCCATCAATGGGCCCGCTGTTCATCCAGCGCAGATCGTTGGCCAGTTTCATCAGCACCACCGCATAGCCACGCAGCGCTGCCGACAGCGCCAGCGGCCGGTCGATGGCGCTCTGACCGGCAAAGGCCGTGTCCATGGGCTCGAAGTTGTGGCCTGTGCACTCGCTCAGGTCGCGGGCAAAGATCGCCGCAAAGTCCGGATGGGTGTTAACGCCGTTGCCCACGGCCGTGCCGCCCTGGGGAATCGCCAGCAACCCGTCCCGCGCCTGGCGCAAACCCTGCACCGCAAACGCCAGTTGGCTGCGCCAGCCGCCGATTTCCTGCCCCAGCGTTACCGGCATGGCGTCCATCAGATGGGTGCGGCCGGTTTTCACCACCTGATCCAGTTCTTTCTGGCGCGCGGCCAGGGCGGCGTCCAGGTGTTGCAGTGCCGGCAACAGCTGCCCGGTCACCGCCTGCACCGCACTCAGATGGATGGCCGTCGGAATCGTGTCGTTACTGCTCTGGCCCAGGTTCACATGGTCGTTGGGGTGCACCGCCGCGCCCTGCTGCGCGCACAGATGGCTGATCACCTCGTTGACGTTCATGTTGGTGCTGGTGCCGGAGCCGGTCTGGAAGATGTCCACCGGGAACTGGTTATCGTGCTCCCCGGCGATGATGCCGCGCGCCGCCCCGATGATGGCGTCGGCCCGTTCAGGGTCGAGCAGACCCAGTTGACGGTTGGCAGCGGCGGCGCTGGCCTTGATCCACGCCACGGCGTGGATAAATCCCGGTGGCAGCGGCCCGTGGACCGGAAAGTTTTCCACAGCCCGCTGCGTCTGGGCGCCCCACAGTGCGGATTCCGGCAGCGTCATCTCGCCCATGGAATCCCGTTCAACCCGGTGTCCGGCCATGCTCCACCTCCTGATGTCAGTGAGCGGTTACTTTCTCTTTGCCGCAGCGCGCACAGCGGTATACGGTGACCAGGCGGCCCTGTTTCACATCAAACTGCTTCGCCTTGCACACCTCCCACTTGTGGAAGCCATGCTGGCACATACCCTTGCGGGGCGCCTTCGGTTTCTTGAATGGCAGTATCTCGCCCATCAACGGCAATCCCTGTGGATAACTCTGTGTACAGCCTTGTGTGAAAGGCGTGTGAAACCGTAAAACCTGTGGAAAAGCTGTTTGAACAGCGGGGGCAAATCATGGTCTGATGCGGTCTCACTCGATACATATTGCCATGCATAAGGAGACCGCCATGAGCATTGCCACCGGAGATACTCTGCCCGACATCACGCTGAAAACCAACGGCGCCAACGGCCCCGAAGACATCGCCCTGAAGGACGTGGTCAGCGGCAAGCGCGTGGTGCTGTTCGCCGTGCCCGGCGCCTTCACCCCCGGCTGCTCCAATACCCATATGCCGGGCTTTGTGGTCAAGGCCGATGACATCCTGGCCAAGGGTGTGGACACCATCGCCTGCATGGCCGTAAACGACGCCTTTGTTATGGGCGCCTGGCAAGAGAGCCAGAACGCCGAGAAGATCCTGATGCTGGCCGACGGCAACGGCGAACTGGCCAAGGCCCTGGGCCTGACCCTGGACGCCAGCGGCTTCGGCATGGGCGTGCGCAGCAAGCGCTTTGCCATGGTGATCAACGACGGCAAGGTGGAGTATCTGGGTGTCGACGAGAAGGGTGTGGAGAAGAGCAGTGCCGAGGAAGTGCTGAAACACCTCTAACACCTTACGCACCCTATTTTCTTTCGTAGGCTGGGCGGAGCCCAGCTTACGATCTTGTGATCACTTGCCTATACAGAACGACGAAAAAATCCGCCCCAGCAGATCATCGGCGCTGAAGGCTCCGGTGATCTCTTCCAGTGCCCGTTGCGCGGCGCGCAGGTCTTCAGCCAGTAACTCCCCCGCCGCCTGGCCATGCAGCTGTTGCTGGCCGTGGTGCATGGCGTCCAGTGCCTGCTCCAGGGCGGTGAGGTGTCGGCGGCGGGCGCTGTAGGGGCTGGCCTGGTCGCTGTGGTAGCCCACGGCCTGTTTCAGGTGTTCGCGCAGTGCAGGCAGGCCGTCACCGTGGCTGGCAGAGATCGCGAGGCAATCTTCCCTGTTCTGGGGTCCGGGGGGCAGGCCGGACAGGTCGGCCTTGTTCAGTACCAGGGTGACCGGGATGCCAAGGGCCGACAGGGTTTTCTGGCCTTCGGGCAGCAGGGCATCGAGGTGATCCAGGTCGGCGCCGTTGACGGTGGTGCTGTCCACCACCAGCAGGATGCGGTCGGCCTGTTCGATGGCGGCCCAGGCGCGGCGCATGCCTTCCTGTTCCACCTGGTCTGGGGATTCGCGCAGGCCGGCGGTGTCGATGATGTTCAGGGGCAGGCCGTCCAGCTGGATGGTTTCGCGCAGCAGGTCGCGGGTGGTGCCGGCGATGTCGGTGACGATGGCGATATCGTCGCCAGCCAGGGCATTGAGCAACGAGGACTTGCCCGCATTGGGGCGGCCGGCAATCACCAGGGTCATGCCTTCGCGCAGCAGTCTGCCGCGGCGGGCGGTGGCCAGCACGTCATCGGTGGCCTGAATCAGGGCCATCAGGTCGTTGGCGACGCGGCCGTCGCTGAGAAAGTCGATTTCCTCTTCCGGGAAGTCGATGGCGGCTTCTACATAGATGCGCAGCTGGATGAGCTGCTCCACCAGATCGTTCACGGCGCGGGAGAAGGCGCCGCGCAGGGAGTTGGCGGCAGCCCGGGCGGCGCTGGCGGTACCGGCGTCGATCAGGTCGGCAATCGCTTCGGCCTGGGTCAGGTCCAGACGATCATTCAGGAAAGCGCGCAGGGAAAATTCGCCGGCCTGGGCCTGGCGGGCGCCATGGTGGATGCAGGTCTGCACCAGCTGGTCGAGCAGCACGGGGCCGCCGTGGCCCTGCAACTCCACCACATCCTCGCCGGTAAAGGAGCGCGGGCCCGGAAAATAAAGGGCCAGGCCTTCGTCGATCACGGTGCCGTCGGGCGTATGGAATTCGCTGAAATGAGCATAGCGGGGGCGCAGTGTCAGGTCGGGGCGCAATAGCTGCCGGGCAATGTCCAGGGCGCGCGGGCCGGAGAGCCGCAGCACGCCGATACCACCACGACCAGGGGCGGTGGCGATGGCGACAATGGTGTCCTGAGGTGCTTGAGTGCCGGCGATCTGCATCGGCGCATTATGCCGAAGGGGGCAGAGTGAAGCGAGGATCAGGCAACGCCGCCACCGGCGCCCGAAGGGCGCCGGCGCGAATCGCGGTCATTCGTTCTCGATGCGGCGGGTAATGAACCACTGCTGGGCGATCGAGAGAATGTTGTTGGTCAGCCAGTACAGCACCAGACCGGCCGGGAACCAGAGGAAGAAGACCGTGAAGATGATCGGCATCCACTTCATCACCTGGGCCTGGGTCGGGTCCGGCGGGGTCGGGTTCAGGCGCATCTGGAACCACATGGAGGCACCCATCAACAGCGGCAGGATGAACCAGGGGTCCATGATCGACAGATCCTGGATCCAGCCGAAGAACGGAGCCTGGCGCAGCTCCACCGATTCCAGCAGCACATAATACAGGGCAATGAACACCGGCATCTGCACCAGGATCGGCAAGCAGCCGCCCAGCGGGTTGATCTTCTCTTTCTGGTAGAGCTTCATCAGCTCCATGGACTGCTTCTGGCGGTCGTTCTTGTTCTGCTCGCGGATGCGCTGCATCTCGGGCGCTACCTTGCGCATCCGGGCCATGGAACGGTAGCTGGTGGCCGACAGCTTGAAGAACACCAGCTTGATCAACAGGGTCAGCAGGATGATCGCGATACCCCAGTTGCCCACGCCGAAACCAACATCAAACTGGTTGCCGAACAGGGTGATCTGGCCGCTCTGCAGGAACACCAGCACCGCGAAGATCGGCTGGGCGATAAACCACAGCCAGCCGTAGTCCACGGTCATGTGCAAACCAGGGCTGATGGCCCGCAGGTTATCCTGAAGTTTCGGACCCGCATAGAACTCGGTATAGAGCACGCCCTCACTGTTCGGCGCCACGGTTGTCGTGGGCGAGACGAAGCGCAGGATGTACTCGTCCTGGCTGCGGCGATAGACGCTGCTGTAGGTATGTCGTTCGGCCGGATCGGGGACCCAGGCAGACAGGAAATAATGCTGGATCATCGCTATCCAGCCACCTTCCTGTGTGGTGCGCAGGTTCTCGTCGCGCATGTTGGACAGGGTCAGCTTGTTGTAGGGCTTGTCACTGGTCCAGTAGGCGCCGCCAAGGTAGGTGGGCATGGGGATGAAACCGGCACTCTGCTTGCCGGGGTCGGCACTGCCATCACGCTTGATCTGGCCGTACAGGGCACCCTGCCAGATATCGTTGGTGTTGTTACGCACAATATGGGAGTGACGGATCAGGTAGCTGCCACGCTCGAAGGTGAAACGCTTGATGATCTCGGCGCCATTTTCCTGGCGCAGATACAGGTCGACATTGAGTTCCTGATCGTTCTCGCCCAGGCGGTACTCGGCCCGCTCGGCCTGCCAGGTGGGTCGGCCTTCCGCGCTGTCGGTGCCGTTGGCGCCGACAATGCCGCTCTGCGCCACGTAGGTCCGGGCGCTCGAGCGCTCCAGCAGAACAAAGGGTTGATCCGGGGTATCCACCTGCCGGGGGTAATCGAGGAGCGCGATGCGGACGATATCCCCACCCAGTCGGTCGATTTCCAGTTCCATGATGTCTGTGCGTACGGAAATCAGGCGCTCGTCGGTGGCAGCGGGGGCCTGCTCGCCACTGGCGGGGATGTCACCCACGGCGGCGGCACGGGGCGCTTCCTCGACGGAAGGCACGGCGTCATCACCGTTGCCGTTGGTGGCAGTGCCCCCGGCGTTGCCCGCCTCTGCGGCGGCCAGATCCTGTTCACCAGGAAAGGCGCTGTCGGCGTCACGGGTTACGGTGGTCTGGTCCATCTCCGGTACCCGGCCGTAATCTTCCTGCCAGGCAAGGATCATCAGATAGGTCACCACGGCGATGGCGGTGAGAATTAGAGCGCGCTGGATTTCCATAGTCAGGTGTTCTGGCGGCGAGAAAAACGGCGGGCAGTGTCTCAAGCCTGCTCGCGCTTGGCAAGCAGCTTGTCCCAGAGGGCATCGATCTCGGGACGTAGCGTCCGAGGATCGGGATCACGCAGATTGGCGCGCAACAGCACCACGACATCAAGACCGGCCAGGGCGGCCTGGCGCAGGCGGAAGCTCTCGCGCAGATGCCGTTTGATCAGGGCACGATCAACGGCCCTGCGAACACGTTTGCGAGCGATTACCAACCCCAGGCGAGGCTGTTCAAGACCATTTTCGCGGGCAAGGAAAAGCAGATGCTTGCCGCCAGTCTTGAGACCTGTCTGGTTGAATACGCGTTGAAAATCGGAAGGGGTCAGCAGTCGGAGACTGCGGGGAAACGCAAAAGACATCATGGGCTGCTGTCCCGATCACGAAAGACGAGGCAGCAGCACCAGGAAGGCAGACTGCCTCAGACGGCCAGCCGCTTGCGGCCCTTGGCACGACGACGGGCGAGTACAGCGCGGCCGTTTTTGGTGGCCATGCGGGCACGGAAGCCGTGGGTGCGCTTGCGCTTCAGGTTGCTCGGTTGAAATGTACGTTTCATTGCATCATCCCCACGGGATCTAAGCTGGTCTGGAAAGGGCGGCAATTCTAGGGGAGGCCAACGGGCGTGTCAATCGCGATGAAGCAGGTGTCGATGAGGGTTCTGGCGTCGTCGGACAGGGCGCTACGGAGTCGGCGACGGGTTTGTTTATTACTTTTATATATTTAATTTCTTTTTAGTAGTAATTGTTAGTTATAGGCAAAGCGATTTCTGTGGATATGTTTGTAAAGTATATATATATCATTAAGTTAGGTTGTGTGTAAACGGTTGGTATCCCGGTGTGGGTCCGTTGCAGTAGCTGGGGACAAGCGGTGTGCAGTCCGGGATGAAAACAGTCCACCGCGCCCTCCACAGGGTTATACCGTGTTTGCACGCCCTGTCACGCCCAGGGTTATCCACAGCAGAATCGGGGCCTGGCGGCTGTGGATAACGGGGGCCATGAAGGAGTAGAATGCCTGCTTTGCTATTCAAGTTTCCCAAATAAAGGCAGGGACGTGTCCGAAGAACTCTGGAACCGGTGTCTCGCTCGTCTTGAAGACGAGCTGCCCGCGCAGCAATACAGCATGTGGATCCGTCCGTTGCAGGTGGTGGCCTCCGCAGACGGTGCGGAGCTGGTGCTGTTCGCGCCCAACCGATTCATTGTCGATTGGGTGCGGGACAAGTACCTGGACCGCATTGGCGAGCTGCTGGGCGAGTTGCAGACCGGCCCGGTGCCGAGCCTGAACATGAAAGTCGGTGCCTCCCGCCCTGCTCGCCCTGCGCCCACCGCCGCCCCCGCGCCGGTAGCCACCCCGGAGATGCCGTCAGCGATCAGCGGGTCCCCGGGGATGGTGCGTGACCCCGGCGGCGCGCCGGCATCAGCGTCTTCCAGCGGGCCCGCCACGGCCCCGAAGCACCGCAGCAATCTGAACAGCGCGTTCCTGTTCGATAACTTCGTTGAAGGCAAATCGAACCGGATGGCGGCGGCGGCCGCCCAGCAGGTGGCCGAGAACCCGGGTACCCACGGCTATAACCCGCTGCTGTTGTACGGAGGGGTGGGCCTGGGCAAGACCCACCTGATGCATGCGGTGGGCAACGGGCTGCTCAAGCGCAATCCCAATGCCAAGGTGGTCTACCTGCACAGTGAGCGCTTCGTCGCGGACATGATTTCTGCACTGCGCAACAAGACCATCAATGAGTTCAAACGCTTCTATCGTACGGTAGATGCACTCCTGATCGACGACATTCAGTTCTTTGCCGGCAAGGAACAGTCGCAGGAGGAGTTCTTCCATACCTTCAACGCCTTGCTCGAGAACGGCCAGCAGATCATCCTCACCTGTGACAAGTTTCCGAAGGAAATCGACGGGCTGGAGGAGCGCCTCAAGAGTCGCTTTGGCTGGGGCCTGTCCCAGCCGATGGAACCACCGGAGCTCGAGACCCGGGTGGCGATCCTGAAGAAAAAAGCCGAAGAGGCCCGCATCGAGTTGCCCAACGAGGCCGCGTTCTTCATCGCCCAGCGGATCCGTTCCAACGTGCGTGAGCTGGAGGGGGCCCTGAAGCGCGTGATTGCCCATGTGCGCTTCACCGGGGCGCCCCTGGACATCGGCCTGGTCAAGGAGGCGCTGCGCGACCTGCTGGCCATACAGGCGCGCCAGGTGAGTGTGGACAATATCCAGCGCACGGTGGCGGAGTACTACAAGATCAAGATCGCTGATCTGCTGTCACCGCGGCGCAGCCGGTCTGTGGCGCGGCCCCGGCAGATGGCCATGGCCTTGTCGAAAGAACTGACCAGCCACAGCTTGCCGGAGATTGGCGATGCCTTCGGCGGTCGGGATCACACGACGGTGTTGCATGCCTGCAGGAAGATGAAAGAGCTGCGCGAAGGCAGCACCGAGATCGAAGAGGATTACCAGAATCTGTTGCGCAGTCTGACCTCCTGATAAAACCATATGGAATGTAGGGGAATTATATGAAATTCACGATCAATCGAGAGCTGCTGTTAAAGCCCCTGCAACAGGTGGCTGGTGTGGTGGAGCGGCGCCAGACCCTGCCGGTGCTGTCCAACGTGCTGATGGAGGTCACGGATAATCAGCTCGCCATTACAGGGACCGACCTGGAGCTGGAGCTGGTGGCGCGGCTGGCGCTTGAAGGTGAGGTGCAGGGTGGCGAAACCACCGTGCCGGCCCGCAAGCTGCTGGATATTTGCAAGAGCCTGCCCGCGGAAGCGGACATCCGCTTCGAGGTGGAGAGTGAACGCATGGTTGTGCGCTCGGGGCGCAGCCGCTTCACCTTGTCCACCCTGCCCGCCTCGGAATTCCCGAACCTGGAGGAAGACATCGGCGGTGCGGTACTGGAGGTGGCACCGGATCAGCTGCGTCGGCTTATCGACAGCACAGCGTTTTCCATGGCCCAGCAGGACGTGCGCTACTACCTCAACGGCATGCTGCTGGAGCTGCGCAAGGGTCGCCTGCGCGCGGTGGCCACCGATGGCCACCGCCTGGCGATGTCCGACGCGGAGGTCGAGGGCATCACCGACGAAACCCAGGTGATTGTGCCGCGCAAGGGGATCATGGAGCTGGCGCGTCTGCTCGGTGATCTGAGCCAGCCGGTGCGGTTGGTGATTGGCAAGAACCACGCCCGGGTGGTGGCTGGTGATGTCACCTTTACCTCCAAACTGGTGGACGGCAAGTTTCCGGAGTATGACCGGGTGGTGCCCCGTGAGGGCCAGCGCAGAGTGCTGGCCGATCGCGAGACGCTGCGCCAGGCGCTGGGGCGCGTGGCCATTCTGTCCAATGAAAAATACCGGGGTGTTCGCATCCAGTTGTCGGACGCCAGCCTCCGCCTTCAGGCCAACAACCCTGAGCAGGAAGAAGCCGAGGAAGAGGTGTCCGTGGATTATCAGGGCAGTGAGCTGGAGATTGGCTTCAATGTCAGTTACCTGCTCGATGTGCTGAATACCCTGCATGGCACCGAGGTGCAGGTGCAGCTGGGGGACAGCAACAGTAGCGCCGTGCTGACGGATCCGAACGTGGCTGCGACGCTCTACGTCGTCATGCCGATGAGGCTGTGAGACGCATAGCGGGCATCTGCCGGTCAGGTGCCCGCTGGCGCTCCTCCCCCCCTTCCCCCCCTGCCCTGTTTTCCCGCCTATGTTGCAGCGTCTGGTACTGACCGCTTTCCGCAATTACCGGCATGCTGAGTTTCGGCCCGGTCCGCGTATCAATCTGCTGGTGGGCGATAATGGCTCCGGCAAGAGCAGTTTGCTGGAAGCGATCTACCTGCTGGGCAGTGGTCGGAGTTTCCGCAGCAGCCGGTTGCAGCGGTTGGTCCGTGAGGGCGATCAGGAAACGGTGCTCTTTGCGGAGGTGGCCGGCGAGAAAGGAAACAGCCATCGGCTCGGCATGTCCAGAACCCGCCAGGCGTTTTCCGGACTCAAGCTGGATGGCGCCAATCTCAAGGGACTCAGCGAGCTCGCGCGTCTTCTGCCGGTGCAGGTGTTCCACCCGGGCACTGTCGAAATTGTCGAGGGGCCGTCGTCCGCCAGACGGCGGTATCTGGATTGGGGATTGTTCCACGTGGAACAATCCTTCCTCCAGGAATGGCGGGCGCTGAACTCAGCACTGCAGCAGCGAAACAGGCAGTTGCGAACGGGTGCAGCGTCCCGTGAAATATCCCCCTGGAGCCAGCAAGTTGCCCGGGGTTCTGATAGAATCAATCAGTTGAGAAGTGGCTACCTCGAAGCACTCCGCCCCCATCTTGCATCGGTGCTGTCCCATATGGGAGAGCTGCCTGAGGTGAGTCTGACGTTGTACCCGGGGTGGCCCGAGGGCGAAGACCTTCTCGCCTTGCTGGACGCTGATCTGCTGAAGGATCGGGAGCGCGGGCATACCACCCGTGGGGCGCATCGGGCTGAACTGCGCATGATGACAAGCGCGGGGCCAGTCCGGGATGTCTTCTCCAGAGGCCAGCTCAAGACACTGGGTTATGCGCTGCTGTTGGCGCAGCTCAACCTGCTGGTGAAGGACAGAGACGGCCATTGTCTCATTCTGGTGGACGACCTGGCTTCGGAGCTGGATCAGATGCACAGCGGCGCCGTGCTGCAGGCGCTGCGAGCCCTGAATCAACAGATGATCATAACTGCGCTGTCCGCGGAGGCTTTGCCCGGATTGGCTGATGACCAGGATGTAAACATGTTCCACGTGGAACATGGTGTGCTGACACCCTGAGGTTAAAACACAAGGGAAACCGATGAGCGAGAAAAAGTACGATTCCTCGAATATCAAAGTCCTCAAGGGTCTGGACGCCGTACGGAAGCGCCCCGGAATGTACATCGGGGACACGGATGACGGCACGGGCCTGCACCATATGGTGTTCGAACTGGTGGATAACTCCATCGACGAAGCCCTTGCGGGCCACTGTTCCGAGATCCAGGTCATTATCCATCCGGATGAGAGCATCACCTGCTCCGATAACGGCCGGGGCGTTCCCGTGGACATCCACGAGGAAGAAGGCGTATCCGCCGCAGAAGTGATCATGACGGTCCTCCATGCCGGCGGTAAGTTCGACGATAACTCCTACAAGGTGTCTGGCGGCCTGCATGGTGTGGGCGTTTCCGTGGTGAATGCCCTGTCTGAAGAACTCAGGCTGACGATTCGCCGCGATGGCAAATTGCATGAGCAGATCTATCGCCATGGGGTGCCCCAGGAGCCACTGAAAGTGGTGGGTGACACGGAAGGTAGCGGCACCACGGTGCGTTTCCGGCCCAGCCCGGAGACATTTACCGACATCAATTTCCACTACGATATTCTGGCCAAGCGCCTGCGTGAGCTGAGCTTCCTCAACTCCGGGGTCCGTATCCGCCTGAAGGATGAGCGTAGCGGCCAGGAAGATGTATTCGAGTACGAAGGTGGCCTGGGTGCCTTTGTCACCTACCTGAACGGGGTCAAGACGCCGCTCAACAAGGTCTTTCACTTCCAGGTGGACCGCGAAGACGGCATCGGTGTGGAAGTGGCGTTGCAGTGGAACGAGTCCTATAACGAAAACCTCTACTGCTTTACCAACAATATTCCCCAGCGTGATGGCGGTACCCACCTGGCCGGCTTCCGGGCAGCACTGACGCGTACCCTGAACAGCTATATGGAAGCCGAAGGTTTCCTGAAAAAGGAAAAGGTCTCCACTTCGGGTGATGATGCCCGGGAAGGCCTGACGGCAGTGATCTCCGTGAAAGTGCCGGATCCCAAGTTCTCCAGCCAGACCAAGGACAAACTGGTCTCTTCCGAGGTGAAAAGCGCGGTTGAGCAGACCATGGCAGATCGCTTCAATGACTATCTGCTGGAAAATCCGGCAGAAGCCAAGGTGATTGTCCAGAAGATCATTGATGCCGCGCGTGCTCGGGACGCGGCCCGCAAGGCCCGTGAAATGACCCGTCGCAAGGGGGCACTGGATATTGCAGGACTGCCCGGCAAACTGGCCGATTGCCAGGAAAAGGACCCTGCCCTGTCCGAACTCTACATTGTGGAGGGTGATTCTGCAGGCGGCTCTGCCAAGCAGGGCCGTGATCGGCGCACCCAGGCTATCCTGCCCCTGAAGGGCAAGATTCTCAATGTGGAAAAGGCCCGTTTTGACAAGATGCTTTCCTCCCAGGAGGTCGGCACCCTGATTACCGCCCTGGGCTGCGGGATTGGCCGCGATGAGTACAACATCGCGAAGCTGCGTTACCACCGCATCATCATCATGACTGACGCTGATGTGGACGGCTCGCACATCCGCACGCTGCTGCTCACGTTCTTCTTCCGCCAGTTGCCCGAGCTGATCGAGCGCGGCTACATCTATATTGCGCAACCGCCGCTGTACAAGATCAAGAAGGGCAAACAGGAAACCTACCTCAAGGATGATGTGGCGCTTGAGGAGTACCTCACCAACATTGCCCTGGACAAGGGGGCGTTGCAGCCGGGTAACGGGGCGCCGCCCATCACCGGAGAGCGTCTGGAAAGTCTGATCCGTGAATACCGCTCGGTCATGAAGGTGATCAACCGGCAATCGCGGGTATTCCCGGGCTATGTACTGGAGCAGCTGATCTACATGCCGTCGCTCAGTGAGGCGCGGCTGGGGGATCAGGCGTTCATGGTGGACTGGTGTAATGAACTGGGTGCACGCTCCAACCGCAACAGCGACGATACCCAGCGCTGCGAGATTGCCCCGATGCAGGATCCCGAGCGTGGCTGGTACCTCCCGAGTGTGCAAGTGCTCGCTCACGGTGTAAGCCGCGAGTATCGCATTACCGCAGACTTTATCAGTTCACCTGATTATCAACGTATTCGTACTCTGGGTGAGAAGCTTGAGGGTCTGCTGGCGGCTGATGCGGCCGTGGAGCGGGGTGAAAGCCGCCGCCCCATCCGGCACTTCGCCGAAGCCCTGGAATGGCTCATGGCGCAGGCGCGCAAAGGCACCAGTGTGCAGCGCTACAAGGGGCTGGGTGAAATGAACCCGGATCAGTTGTGGGAGACCACCATGGATCCGGAAAGCCGTCGCATGCTCCAGGTGACGGTGGAAGATGCCATCGGCGCGGACCAGATCTTCACCACGCTGATGGGCGATGATGTGGATCCCCGTCGGCAGTTCATCGAGTCCAACGCCTTGCAGGTGTCCAACCTGGATGTCTGAGGTATCCGCATGATGTACCCGGCCGAAGGCGATTGACCGCCTTCGGCCGGCTTCGATGAATCACCTGTTCATCGTCCCTTCCCCGCCCTGCTCCCCTCCGCTGCGCCGTCAGATGCGCCCATATTTGTCACAAAGGTGTGCCCCAGTGGCATAACCTGCATGACTCCGCGTGAAACATTGACCTGCACCCCCTTTCCGCACGCTTTCTGTGAAATGGTCCACAAATTGCAGTACCCTCCGGCGAACCAAAAGCAGTACAGATTAAAAACAAAAGCAGGGAACGTTGAATCGCGCGTTATTAACAGACTGTTCAGGAGCCGATAATGGGTCGCTTGCTGATGGTGGAAGACGACGAAATGCTACGCGCCGCGATACGTGAAGTCTTCACGTTGAAGGGCTACAGCGTTGCGGAAGCAGCATGCGGGGAAGGTTTCATGACCCAGGTCGAGAAGCAGGACTTCGATCTGGTGTTGCTGGATCTTAACTTGCCGGATGAAGATGGTCTGGTGCTGTTGCGCCGCACCCGCGCACGCAGTGATGTGCCGGTTTTTGTGGTCTCAGGCCGAACCGACAATGACAGCCGCCTTACCGCACTGGAACTGGGTGCAGACGACTACGTCACCAAACCCTTTGATGTGCGCGAACTCGAGTTGCGCATCCGCAATTTCCTGGGCCGCCAGAAAAATCGCAGAACTGGCGGAAACGGCACTGCTGAACGGCCGGTGCACCGGATCCGGTTCGGCGGCTGGACACTGCTGCCCGATCAGTGGAGTCTGCAGGACGCCCAAGGCCAGCAACTGGTGCTGACGCGCGGCGAGCTGGATGTGCTCATGGCACTGGTCAAGGCAGAGGGTAACGCGCTCAGTCGTGAGAAGCTTGCCGATGTGCTGGCCCGCAACATCAATGGCAGTAATCCGGAAACCGTGACCGTACTGGTATACCGGTTGCGCAAGAAGCTTGTCAGTGACAGCAAAGAGAACCCGGTGATCGTCACCGTGCCCGGCGTTGGCTATCGCATTGGTGCAGAAGTTACCTACGGCGACTGACCCTTTCCGTTCATATCCTGTTCATCTGTGATTCAGTACCTGTTCGGCACCCTGCCCTCACAATAAAGATTGGGGGCATTGCCAGCTACCGCAAACGCGATAGATAACCGCACCACTCTGGCTTGCCCGCGATACAACAAATATTGGGGGAACAAGCCATGTCCATCAGGCAAACCATTCAGCGTCTGGCGCACACCCTGCTCATCTCACTCTCGTTTCTTGTGCTGTCAGCACAGGCATCGCCAGCCGTTTCTATCGCGGTGATGGCGGAGAAAGAAATCGTTGAGCTTGATGACCAGGGCCGTGAAATCCTGCGCAGGGTGACCGCGCAAGATGCCGAACCCGGCGACGTCATTTTCTACACCATCAACTACCAGAACGACGGCAGCAGTAGCGCGCGCGATATCGTGCTCGACAATCCTGTGCCGGAGGGCACTCGTCTGGTAGACGACAGCGCCTGGGGGGATCAGGCGGAAATACAACTTCCGACCGTGAATGCGGAGGAAGACCAGGCACAGGTGGTTCGCTGGCTGATCAGCGAAATACCGGCAGGCACGGATGGCGCCGTTGGCTTCAGTGTCGTTGTGCTGTAGCCCATGCACCGGGCTGATGGCGCTCCGGCCCGGACCACTGCTTTCACATTCAGGGCGTATTACCGCTTGAGGAAAAAAAGATGATGATCAAACGCAAGCTGGTACTGGGGGCAGCGGCGTTAGCGATGGCAGTCATGCTGCCGTCGCTTGGCCAGGCGATGACCGCCTCCAATACCCGCATTACCAACACGGTTACCGTTAACTACGCTGATGCTGCCGGCACCGCGCAAGCCGCGCTGGAAGCCAGTGTCCAGATTACGGTAAACCTGGTGCCGTCAGCACCTCTGGTGGTGTTCCCGGCCAACCAGGATTTCACGGCCGAAAACACCAGCTATAACCTGACCTATATCCTTACGGCCACGGCAAATGGTCCGGACACCTATACGCTGAACACCGCCGATACACGCAGCAACATGGATGACGATGCTGCAGCGGGTACGCCGAGTGTGCTGCTGGGCGCCACGTCTGTTGCCAGCCAGGCCAATGCGGGCCAGAACACGCTGGTCGTGCCTTTCGATGGCAACGACAGTGACAGCGCCATCAACGGCATTCAGGTTGGCGACACCATCGTGATTGATCCCACCGGCGTAGCAGAAGTCGCCGTAGTGACCGCGATCGATGAAAGCAATGGTCCGCTGGGTAACACCGTGACCATCACCGTGGCAGATCCCCTGGCAAACAGCTTCGGGTATGGCGTCATGATCGGTGAGCGTCGTGAAATCGTTCAGGTGGTCACCACCGATAGCGTGACCGCAGGTGTGACCGGTAGCCATAGCCTGATCACCACGGTGTCGTCTGTTGCCGATCCTGCAATCCTGATCGAGCAGACCACGGCAACGGTCCTGACGGTTCGTCGTCCTGGCCTGACCGTGAACAAGTTTGTGCGCAACGTCACCACCCCGGTAGCCGGTGCAGACGCCATCACCCTCGGCGGCACCACCTGGTACGCCACCGGCGTGAGCGGCAATCCGTCTGATGTCATGGAGTATCTCATCGTGGTCGGTAACGACGACCCGGATGCTGGCGACGCCACGGGCATTGTGATTGCTGACCCGATCCCGCAGTTCACCACCTTCGTTCCCGGCTCGGTCTCTCTGGATGCCACCGGCGACGATACCTTTGTTGCCCAGGATGACGGTGTCGACAGCGGTAGCGCTGCGGAATTCGATGCCACCGGCAACGGTGTGTTGTACGTCTATGCCGGCAACGGCGGTGACGACCTGGATGCGGGTGCGGGTAATGGCACCGGCGGTGTTCTGGGTGCCGGGGAAAGCAGCCGTGTGGTGTTCCGCGTCACCATCGACTGATAACAGAGCCGGCCTTGCGACCACCGCGAGCGCCGGCCCACTGCCCTACCGGGCATCACTGGGGGATTCATCATGTTCAAACGTCTGGCCTTTCTGGCCGCGGCGGGCTGCTGCCTGCTTGCCAATCCTGCGCTGGCCGCTACCGGCGGCGGCGCGACCATTCATAACGCCGCTACCCTGACCTTCAGCGGCGGTGAAATGACCGCAACGGTAGATGTGTCGGTACTCACTGTGGGTGCGGCGCCGGTTATCAGCGTCAGCGGCCCGGCCAACGCCAACGCTGGCGATGTGGCAGTGCTGACTTACACCATCACCAGTACCAGCAACGGTCTGGACAGCTACACGCTGAACGCAGGCAGCACGGACACCGATGTCGGTGCACCGGCACTGACTGTAACGCCACCCGTGATTTCCCTCGGCGCGTCCATTACGTCCCGACCCTCCACCGCTGATGCGATTTATATCGCTGCCGGTTCGGAGACGGGTCTGGACGCCGGCGACACGGTACGCATCACGATAGGCGGTACCGACTACCTGTACGAGATCACGTCGGTCACACCGGGTACGCCAGCCTTCACGGTCGGCAACACCACCACGCCGGAACAACCCACGATGATCGTGCTGAGCAACGCCACCAGTGGCGCCCCGGCTATCGGCGCGGGTGATGTCCCGGCGGGTGTGCAGATCGGTGAAGTGGCGACCTTTACCGTCAACGTCACGGCCGGTGCACCGACCGTACCGGGCAGCGGCGGCAATCACACCGTGGAAATCACGGGTGAAACCACCGCGCCAGGCCCCGGGGGTACCCCGGAAAACTTCACCGACGGCGGCAATGGTGTCGTCACCGTGTTCTCCGGTGAAGCGGTACTGACCAAGGAAGTGCGCAACGTCACCACCGGCACGGCCTTTGCCAGCACCGGCACCACGGCGCGCAGCGGTGATGTGCTGGAGTACCGTCTGACCGCCTCGTCCCTGCCGGGCGAAACGGTGTCGGGTGCCGTACTGGAAGACAGCCTGCCGGAACACACCAGCTACGTGGCAGACAGCACCCAGCTGAACGGCAACCCGGTGGCCGATGACACGGTGGGCGCGACCTTGCTGCCGCTGGATGAAGGGGGTCTGCAGATCAACACCCCCTCGGGTGTGGCCGGTGAGCTGGTGGACGGTGAAAGTGCCGTCATCCTGTTCCGTGTCTCTGTGAACTGAGGCACCCGCCCTTGAAACAGGCCTACGGTTTCCAGCACAAGACGTTACCGACAGCGCTGCTGCCGGTGCGTCATGTGCTGCGCCGTTGCCTGATGCTTGCTGCGGTGATGCTGGCGCTGATGTTGCTGGTATCACCGTTTTTGCCGGGGGGCCAGGCGCACGCTGCGGTGCTGCTGGAACAACCCCCGGCGACCCTGAACTGGCAAGGTGCCCCCGCATCGGCAAGCGCCGATGCCCGGGTACTGCGCTACGAACGCGTCGGCCTGTATCGTCATGATCCAGCGTCGAGCGAAAATCTTGTGGTGCGGGCGAGCCATTTTGCCAGCACCGAAAGCCTTGTCGGGACGCCCTCGGTGACCAACCCCTTGCCCGCGCCCCTCGACAGCGACGGCAATCCCCTGCCGCTGGATACTGCCCTCCCCCTGAGCCCGGCCAACAGCTTTGCGGTACAGGAAGCGGTGTTCGTGGTGGTGCGCCAGCCGATCCTGCCGGCAACGGCGTTTGCCATCCGCACAGATGGCCGCCGGATCATGGCCGTGACCGTGGAAAGCCAGCCCGGCGATGACGCCATCATCGCGCTGGTGGAAACCGACACCGGCAGCGGCATCTACGTGGGTTACCTGCAACCCGGCGCGGGCTACCTGCCGCCGGGCAGCGACGTCCGGGTGCGTTACGATGACTACGGCATTGTCGCCGACAGCCTGTCTTCGCTGGCGCCCTGGCTGGTCAGTGCCGGCTTTGTGGCCCTGGTGCAGGCAGAGCGTCAGGGGGTGATGGGCAACGCCCCGGTGGCCGACGGCAATCTCTACCTGAGCAAACGCGCCCTGCGCAATCAGGCCATGACCGGCGACTTTATCGCCTATGAAGTACGCGTTGAGAACACGGGCACCAGTCCGGCCGCCGATATCGAGATCAATGACCGACTGCCGCGCGGTTTCCGCTACCAGAGCGGCTCGCTGCGTCGGGACGGCATCGGTCAGCCTGACCCGCAGATCAGCCCGGACGGACAGCAGCTGCGTATCCAGGTGGGTAACCTGGCACCGGGCGCCTCGGTACTGGTGCGCTATGTGGTGGAAGTCACCATCGCGGCGCCAGCGGGTCAGGCGGTGAATCGCGCCCAGGCGCGCAGTGGCAGTGTACTGTCCAACGAAGACATGGCCGCCATTCTGGTAGAGCGGCCTTTCTTTGATGACCGCGCCTTCCTGATGGGTCGGGTTATAGCCGGTGAGTGCGGTGAGGCGGACGCCGAAGGGGTGGCCGGGGTACGGCTGTATCTGGAAGACGGCACCCAGGTGGTGACGGATGCGGATGGCCGCTGGCATATGGAAGGCGTGCGCCCGGGGACCCGCGTGCTGCAACTGGACACCGTGACCCTCGGCAATCGCTATACCCTGCAGACCTGCCCGGGCACCAGCCGCCAGGCCGGCAATCCCCTGTCACGCTTCCTGAATATCCAGGGCGGCACCCTGTGGCGCGAAAACTGGTATCTGAAGAAGAACCCGGAAGCGCACGCCCTGCTGCGGCAACAGCTCACCAGTGCAATGCGGGACGGGCAGATCCACATGACCCTGTCGCTGGGCAGTGGCGATCAACACCTGTCGCAACTGGACACCGAACTGGCGGTGCCACAGGGTCTGCTGCCGGTACCGGGCAGCCTGCGGTTTAACGACACCAGCTTGCCGGACCCGGCGGCGCTGGGCGCGCAGCGCTATCACGTCACCCTGCCCGCGCTGCTGCGGCAATCCGGTGCGCAACTGACATGGCAATTGCAGCTGGACCCGGACCTGAGCCAGGACAGCGCCACGGGCGAGGCCGTGGCGGAACAGCGCTTGACGGCACGGACCCTCGGCCAGACGCAGGACGGTCATCGCCATGCAGTGCAGTCCGAAAACCGCGTGGCGATCACGCCAGCAGTGCGCAGCGAACAGCAGATTATATTGCGGCCCCGTTTTTCCAGTATGTCGGCAGCCCTGTCTCCGGCGGATCGCGAACAGATTCGTGACCTTGCCGAGGCACTGCGGGCGCGCGATCTGCACCGCCTGGAAGCGCTGGGGCATGAAACCCGACGGCTTGTGGCCCCCGCACACCTGGACGACATGCGTCTGCGCATCGTCGGCCACACAGACAGCGTGCCGATCGTGCCGAGGGCGGGCCGGGCCATCAATGACAACTATGCCTTGTCCCTGGCGCGGGCCACGGCCGTGGCTGACTATCTGGGCGCACTGCTGAAGCTGGACGCCGAGCGACTGGAAGTGCGTGGCGCCGGGCCAGACCTGCCACTGGCGGATAACGGCACCGAAGAAGGCCGCGCCCGGAATCGTCGCGTTACCATTGATCTGATTCTGCCGGTGGAAGAAGCCCCGGCGATGCTGAACGTGACCAGACCGGACAGCGGCATGGTGCTGGCCAGCGATGACGGTGAGGCCGGGGCGCGGCAAGCCACCGTACCGGCGCGCACGGGCTTGCTGAATATTGCCGATGGCACGGTGACACCGCACCCGGTGATCAGCGTTTCCGGACGCCTGAACAGCGATCTGCGTGTTCGGCTGCTGCTGAACGATGAACCCGTCCCGGCCTCGCGTATCGGGATGCGCATGACCGAAGAGGGCGGCACGACCCTCTACACCTGGGTCGGGATCGAGCTGCCGCGCACCGGTGATTACACCCTGACGCTGCAAGGCCTGGACAACTTCGGCAATGCCCGTTTCAGCGATAAAGTCTCGCTGCGCCGCAGTGGTCGACTGAAGACCATTCGCGTACTGGACGCGGAAGAAAACGTGGCCGACGGTCTGACGCCCGTGCAATTGCGTCTGGCCCTGATCGATGAATTTGACCAGCCGATCCGGGCGGGCACGACCTTGCAACTGGTGTCTGGCGACCTGCGTCCGCTGGCCAGCGGTGCGCAGCGGACCGCACTGGATCAGCGCCCCGACCAGATCCAGGTGGACAGCAACGGCCTGGTGCATTTCGAGCCGGTGAGCACCGCTGGCACCTATCGCATTCGTCTCAGCGACGGCTACACCGTGTCGGATGACATCGCCGTACCTGTGTCCCCGGATCTGCGCGACTGGATTCTGGTGGGCTTTGCCGAAGGGACCGTGGGCTACAACCGCCTGCGCGGCAACATGCAGTCCTTCGGTGGTGCGGATGAGCACTTCTATACCGACGGCGAGGCGGCCTTCTTTGCCCGTGGCCGCGTGGCCGGAGAATGGTTGCTGACGGCCGCTTACGACAGCCGTTCGCGGCTTGACGACGAACCCCTGAACCAGGCGCTGGATCCGCAGCGCTGGTACGTGCTGTATGGCGACGACACCCGTCGCGGGCATGACGCCCCGTCGCGGGAAAAACTTTATGTACGCATGGAGCGGCGCGATTTCTTCGCCCTGTTCGGTGACTTCGACACCGGCCTTACCGTGACCGAACTGACCCGCTATCAGCGCGTGCTGACCGGAGCCCAGACGGAATGGCGTGGGCGTAACGTGTCCGGCAGTGCCTTCCATGCCGAAACGCCGCAAGGCTTTATCCGCGATGATATTCGTCCGGACGGCACCTCGGGCCTGTATCGTCTCAGCCGCGCACCGATTCTGCCGGGCAGCGAAACCGTGACCGTGGAAGTGCGGGATCGTTTCACCAACGAGGTCATCAGCAGCACCGTCATGACCCGCTTTGTGGATTACAGCCTGGACAGCAATGACGGCACCTTTTTCTTCCGTCAGCCGATCCCGGTGCAGGACGCCGGTTTCAACCCGCTGCGTATTGTTGTCACCTATGAAGTAGACGCCGGCGCCGATGCCCGGGTCATGGGCGGTCGGGTGACGGTGCATGATGCGGCGCAGAAACTGGTGCTTGGCCTGACCGGCGTGGAAGACAACAGCGTGGCGGCGGATGCACGTCTGGGCGGCGCCGATCTCACCTGGACGCCGGACGAGCATCATGTGCTGCGCGCAGAAATGGCGGCCAGCCGCGATCCGGTGTCTGGCAGCGGCACCGACGGCGCCTGGCTGGCGGAACACCGCTACACCTCCGAGCGTGTGGATACCCGCGTGCGTGCCGAACAGACGGACGCCGGTTTCGGCCTCGGCCAGCTGGCGATGGATGATGATGACCGCCGCATGGTGCAAGGCAGCGTGCGTTACCGCCTGACCGACGATCTGGCGCTGGCGGCAGAAGCCAGTCGGCAAAGCGTGCTGGGCACAGGCAACGAAAGAAACCTGATGGAAGGCCGCGCCGAATACGAACAGGAAAACTGGCGCGCCTTCGGTGGCTTGCGTTATGTGGAAGACCAGACCGCTGCCGGGCGTTACGATTCTCGCCAGGTGATCGGTGGTGGTCGCCGCGATCTGATGGACGGCCGCTTGAGCTTGTCTGCCACCGGCGAAACCGGCATCGACCGCCGTGAGGACAACGCCGACTACCCCACCCGCCTGACCCTGGGCAGTGACTATCGCCTGACGCGTAATGTGTCGGTGTTTGCGGCGCAGGAATTCAGCTGGAGCGAGGAGCGGCGCACACAGGATACACGTATTGGCGCGCGCGCCACGCCCTGGCAAGGGGGCACGGTCAGCTCCCAGCTCAGCCACAGCAGCGATGAATACGGACCCCGCGTGATGGCCCACGCCGGCCTGTTTCAGACCCTCGACCTGAGCAGCCAATGGCGCGCGGACTTTGGTCTGGATCGCGCCCAGACGCTTACCGACAACGTGATACCCGACACCTTCGATCCGCGCCGTGATCCGGCGAGCGGCACGGCGGCCAACGATTACACCGCCGTGTCCGCCGGCCTGGGCTACCGCGATGCGGCCTGGGAATTTACCCAGCGCGCGGAGTACCGCTATTCTGATCTGGATGAAAAATGGAATCTGCTGTCCGGATTCCGGTATCGCCTGAACAACGCCGACAGCCTGGCCGGGCGCATCCTGCATTTCGATCAGCAGTTCCGTGCCGGTGGCCTGGCGCGCAGTTCCGAGCTGGATATCAGCTACGCCCGTCGCCCGCTGAGCGACAGCTGGTTCTGGCTGAACCGCACACGGCTGATTCGTGATGAAACACGGGACGACACCCTGCACCTTTACGGCCATCGCATCGTCAACAATACGCACGTGAACCTGGTCATGGCGCAGCGGCATCAGTTGTCTACGCAATATGGCGCGCGCTATGTTGCGGATACCATTGATGACACCCGTTACACCGGCTACAGCGATCTGATCGGTCTCGAGTACCGATACGATATTACCGAGCGTTGGGACATCGGCACGCGCGGAAGCCGGTTGCACAGCTGGCAAAGTGATGTAACCCAGCACGCCTGGGGCGTGATGGCAGGCTACAGCCCGATCCGCGACGTCTGGATCAGCATGGGCTACAACTTCCGAGGCTTCTACGACCGCGACTTCACGGGTGCGGAGGGCCGAGTGCAAGGCATCGTTCTGGACTTCCGCATCAAGTTTGATCAGACCAGTGCGCGACGCCGTCACAGTGAGATGGCAGATGATTAAGCGCGCTGTTCTGGCGGCACTGATGCTGATGCCAGGCCTGCTGATTCATGGCGGTGCTCAGGGGAGTTCGCTTATATCGCGCACGATCAGCATCGACGGCAATATGTCGGACTGGTACGCGCCCACCAACATCACCGTACATCCCGGACAGTTCAGTGAGGACTGCCAGGGTGCGAACGCTCCGTCCTGTGACCAGGATTTTCCGATTCAAAGCACCGGTCGGGACCTGCGCAAGTTCTCTTATACCTGGGATGATCAATATCTCTATTTCTATGTGGAGCGTTGGGCCAGTTCGACCAACACGACCACCTGGCTGTTCTATCTCGACGAGAACAGCAACGGACGGATGGAGGCAGGCGAGCGTATTCTCCGCGTTGACTGGAGCGGTTCAAACCGGCGCACCAACGCGCATTTGTGCCCGTACTTTCCGGCCCATCCCGCCGGGGACCCCCTGGTCAGTCCTGTATCGGGATCGGGCGATGGTTATACCCTGCCCGGAAGTTCATCGAACAGTGACTGCGTGCAGCTGTACAGCAATGTGCAGGGCGGCTCGACATCAGGCACCGAGATGGAGGCGCGCCTGGCCTGGCAGCAGCTGGGTCTGCCCGGGCCACGCAATATCCGCTTTCACATTTCCTCCTCCCGCGGGATGAACCTGCCCTCGCAGATTGAAGACAACATGAACGGACCGGGGGGCGCCACCGGGGGCGGACTGTTTCCACCTGACATGTCGCTGCATATCGAGCAGATGCCGGACACGGTAAGTGCCGGGGGTGAAATAACGGTGGAAGTGCATCTGCGCCATATTCACTTTGATGATTTCAGCAACATCAGTGTGCAGATAGAAACGGACCCGTTGCTTTCTTACCGTGCCCACACGGCGCCACCCGGCACCACCATGGTGGACAGCACAGGAGATGGCGTACCGGATCGCTGGCTGGTGCCGCAATTGCAGGAGGGTGATGTGCGGGTGCTCGAGCTGACCCTTCAGGCCCAGCCCGTCACATTGCCACAGTCCGCCAGTCTCCAGGTTGCCCTGGCGGGCTGGACGGGGACAGACAGCGATGCCAGCAATAATCAGGATACGGCGTCGGTGCAGGTGATGCCCGGGCCACAGTTGGTCATATCGCAGCAGGCGTCCGTGGACAGCGCTGATCCGGGCACACTGGTCACCTATACCGTTCATGTGGAAAACAGCGGGCCGGTAGAAGCCATGGAGCTCTATCTGGACACCGTGCTATCCCGGCATGCCACGCTGAAAGTGGATATGGATGATCCGGATCAGACGATTGTCTTCCTGGATAGCGAACCGTCGTCCGGCGTCGCGCCAGAGGCCGTTCGTTATTCCAGTGATGGCGGTATAAGCTATGGCTATGCGCCGCTGCAGAGCGAGGATCCGGCGATCACGCATTTCAGGTTGCCCATGACGGGAGCATTGTTGCCGGGGCGCAGATTTGCGTTTACCTACCAAGCCAGGGTGAGGCACTGATCGTCATGACCTCTATTCGAACCATCGTTGTGCTGATCATGCTGTGTCTGCCGAGTCTGGTTCTGGCGACACCGATCTCCTTGCACAGCAGCTATGCCGGCAACGTCGATTTCGTCGTGACCGGCGGCACCATGCGGACACAGCCGAACAACGTCAACGCCTGCAGCGTCACCAACGGGCCGGTTTCATCGCCGTTGAGTGGGATTCCCGCCGGGGCAAGCATTCGCGCTGCCTATCTGTACTGGGGCGGCTCCGGCCCGACGGTGGATACCAATGTCACTTTTGACGGGCAGAACATCAGCGCAGACCGGACGTTTACCGAGAACTTCAACAGCGACGGCTTCAACATGTGGTTCTTCGGTGGCATGGCGGATGTGTCATCCATCGTCAACGCCAAACGGAATGGCAGCTACAGCTTTGCCAATCTGACCGTCACCACGACCGATCAGGGCGGCGGTGCGACCTATTGCAGCTCGCAAACGGTGCTGGCGGGTTGGGGCCTGATTGTTGTTTTCGAGCATCCGGCGCAGGATTTTCGAATTGTGAACATCTTTGATGGTTTGCAGTGGTTTCGTGGCAATGCGATTACACTGACGCCGAGCAATTTTGTTGTGCCTCCCTCGCCCATCAACGGCAAGCTTGCGGTACTCACCTGGGAGGGTGATGTCGAGAACTCAGCACCGCTGAATGGTTTCTCGGAAAACCTCACCATTAACGGAACGCCACTCACGGGCCCGCTTAACCCGCTGAATAACCAGTTCAATAACACCATCAATGTTCTGAATCGCAGCGACGCCTGGGGCGTTGATCTGGATGTTTACAATATCAGTCCTTACCTGAGTGCAGGCAATACCTCCGCGACCACCGTCTACAGCTCGGGCGCAGACCTGGTGCTGTTGGGGATGCAGGCGATTTCAGTGACGAATGTTCCCACGTCGGACCTGGCGATTGAGAAACGTCGCCTGGGTGGCCTGCAAGCGGGCGGCACCGGCCAGTATCGGATTCTGGTGTCGAACAATGGACCTTCGGTAGAGCCGGGGGCGATCACCGTGACCGATACCCTGGATAACCGACTTTCCTACACCGGCTTTACCGGCAGTGGGTGGAGTTGCGGGGCTACCGCTCAGAATGTCACCTGTACACACCCGGGCCCGCTGGCGGTGAACGCCACGCTGCCGGAGCTGCGCCTGAGTGTGAACGTACAAGCGGGCGCCGCAGGCAGCGGTGATCAGACCGTGAGCAACACGGCCAGTGTCAGCGGCACCAGTTTTGATAACCAGAGCGCCAATAACAGCAGCACCACGATCGATCCGATTTATGGTGCGGTCAGCGGCGTCAAGAATCTGTATCCCTATTTCAGCGGCGGAGGCGGTCCTTTTCTGAGTCGAGTGGTGCCTGGCGCGAATACCGCTGTCACACTGGCGGGTTCAAGCAGTATAACGCTGCCGATGGCGCCGGCGTTCGTCCGTCCGTTTACCGTGACGGGCAATAGTATGCCTGTGCGATTGTGTATCCGTCGTACAGGATCAACCCTCAGCGGTCGAAGTATGCGAGTGGGGCTTGCCTCTGTCGGGACGACACCCGCCAATCTTGGATCGGCAACCTTGAGCACCGTGCCGACCGGCTGGACGCTTGCCACCTTGAATGTGAGCTTTAATGGCCCGGTGACCCTGCAGCCCGGGTCACAAATCCAGGTTACCATTGAGAACACGACCGGCGCGGCGAATCGGCAGATCGAAGTAAGCAGCACACAATGTGGTGCTTCCGGCCCATCGCGTATTGAAATGAATTCGTCGACGGTTATCCATGTTGAGTCCATCAGCCTCTACAGCGCCGCTTTCCCGAGTGATGCGGAAATCACGCAGCCGCAGCAGGGTCAGACGGTTTTTGTACGGGCTCGCATTTCCGATCCTTTCGGCAGCTTTGATATCACCAGCACACTGATTGACGTACTGGATATCAACAACAACGTCATACTGCCGACCACAGCAATGACGTTAGTGCAGGATCTGACAGAAAGCGGAGAGAGAATCTACCAGTTCTCCGGCGCAGCCCCTGACTGGACAGCAGGGCCTTACACATTGCGCGTTCGCGCCAATGAAGGCACCGAAGGCACCGTTTTCGCCCTGGGCACGCGACTGATGGCGGTCAGCCCCCAACCGCCGGCACTCCGCCTCAACAGAAACGTCAGTGTGGCTGGCGGCCCACCCGGCACCAGCGTCAACGCATCGCCCGGTGATCCACTGACCTACTCGATAGTTCTGGGTAATGACGGTGCCGGTGACGCCACACAGGTGGTACTGGAAGAACGGCTGGACCGTTATGTCAGCCTGAACCTGAATGGCTTTGGCGCGGCACAACCGTTCGAGTTCACGCAGGGCACGGTGCCGTCAGGTCTGTCACCCGGGCAGATCAGCTACTCCAGCAATCAGGGCATCAGCTTTGATTATGTACCGATGTCCGGCGCGGGCGGCGCCCCGGCAGGTTTTGATAGTCAGGTGACGCATTTCCGGATCGAATTCAACGGCGCCATGCCGCCGCAAGGAACATTGCAGCTGCGCTATCGGGCCATCGTGGATTGATGTGCGAAGGCGGGGCCGGCAGCGTCCGCTGCACGGCCCGATAACGGCATCACGTCAGATCGCGAAATCTTCCAGCTTCTCGCCTTTGGCCAGTTCGTCCTGCAGCCAGTTCGGGCGTTTGCCACGGCCAGTCCAGGTCAGCGATTCGTTTTGCGGATGACGAAACTTGACGGCCGCCGGTTTGCGCACCTTGCCACCTGCCCCGCTGGCGCCGGTCGTCAGGCCCAGCAGTTCCTCAATGGAGACACCGGCGTCGGCAGCAATCTTTTCCACTTTAGCCTTGGCATTGCGGATGGATTCGGCTTTCTTCCGTTCGATCAGGGTGTTGGCGTCAGCAATCAGCTGCTCGAGCTCCTTGATGGAGAGAGGCGCGAGATTGATATTCATAAATACTTCCTTCCTGAATTAACGCCGTTTCGGCGGGAAACGGCGCCTACTCTACCATTATTATGGCAAAGCGCCAGTATGCTCAGGGCATGGCCAGCTTTTCATTCACTGACGGTTTTGCCCCCGGCAGGGCGGCCGCCTGCTGGCGAATCCAGCGTTCGGCTTCGGCGTTCACCTGCTTGGCCGATTTCCCTTCGGTTTCAATGGGCGGGCCGATAACCAGGGTAATGGTACCGGGGTGACGCATCATGGAGCGCGCCGGCCAGCAATGCCCGGCATTATGCACTATCGGCAGCAGGCGGCGGCCCGCCAGGCTGGCCAGCAATGCGCCGCTGGCGCTGAACTGGCCGAGGGTGCCAGGGGGCTGACGTGTCCCTTCCGGATAAATGACAACACTGATGCCGTCATCGAGCCTCGCCTTGCCCTGGCGCAGAACGGCTTTCAGGGCGTTGTTGCGGTCGCGCCGGTTGATGGCGATGGGGCGCAGCAGGGCCAGGCCCCAGCCAAAGAACGGCACCCACAGCAGCTCGCGTTTCAGCACGGTGCTTTGCGGGGCAATAAGCAATTGCAGGTAAAAGGTTTCCCACTGGCTCTGGTGATTGGCCACCACCACCACGGGTTCGTTGTCGGGAATATTGTCCAGGCCACGCACCTCGACCTGCACGCCATTGAGATGGCGCAGCAGCCACATGGTGGCGCGCGTCCAGTGATTGACGAAATGGAATCGCTGGCGGTGATCGAGAAAAGGCGCCGTCGCCAGGCACAGAAGGCTGTGCACCATACCGATCAGGTTATAGGCGATAAAGAACAACACACTGCGCAGCCGCACCGACCAGCTCACCATAGACGTTTTTTCCTGTCCTGATGGGCGGCTGCGTTGCAGACGTGTTGTTGGCTTCAGCCACCCAGTTCTGAAATGTCGGCCACCTGCAGGAACAGGTCCCTCAGGAAAGACAACAGCGCGAGCCGATTGTTGCGTACAGCGTCGTCATCGGCCATCACCATGACGTGCTCAAAAAAGTCGTCTACCGGCGCGCGCAATTCTGCCAGCAGGGCGAGGATGGCGGCATAATCGCCAGCGTCGACCAGCGGCTCGGTACGCGCATAGGCCTCGACCACGGCGTTGGCCAGCGCCTGTTCGGCATCGTCTTCCAGCAGCGCGCCGTCGATCTCGTCACCGGGTGCCTGATCCAGCTTGGCCAGGATATTGGCCACGCGCTTGTTGGCGGCGGCCAGGGCGGCGGCCTCGGGGCGTGCACGGAACGCGGCCACGGCACGCACGCGCCGATCGAAATCCAGCGGTTGCGACGGGGCTACGGCGAGCACCGACAGGATCACCTGTGTGTCGATGCCGTGATCCTGATACATGGCCCGGTAGCGACCATTGATGAATTCCAGCGCATCCGCCGTCGTGGTGGCGTCAATTCGGGTGCCGAAACCCGCCGCCGCGTCATTCACCAGTGCCACGATATCCAGCGGCAGTTGCTGTTCGATGATGATACGCAGAATACCCAGGGTTGCACGGCGTAAAGCGTAAGGATCCTTGTCGCCGGTGGGCTTCTGGCCGATGCCGAAAATACCCACCAGGGTGTCCAGCTTGTCGGCCAGGGCAACGGCCTGGCCGGTGCGGGTGGCGGGCAGTGCGTCGCCGGCGAAGCGCGGCAGATACTGTTCGTTCAGCGCCTGGGCCAGCTCTTCCGGCAGGCCTTCGTGGCGCGCCAGGTAATAGCCCATGATGCCTTGCATGGTGTCGAACTCGTACACCATCTCGGTGGCCAGATCGGCTTTGCTCAGGCGTCCGGCCTGGGTTGCCAGCGCGGCATCGCCGCCGATCTGCGTCGCGATGATGCCGGCCAGTCGGCCGATGCGTTCGCATTTTTCGTGCACGGTGCCCAGCTGCTGCTGGAACACCACCTGCTTCAGCGGCTCGGCGTGTTCGGCCAGTGTCTTGCGGCAATCGTTGTCATAGAAGAAGGCGGCGTCCGCCAGGCGCGGGCGAATCACTTTTTCGTTGCCGCTGATCACGGCCTGCCGGTCCTTGCTGTCGATATTGCTGAGCGTGATGAAGGCATTCATCAGCTTGCCCTGCGGGTCCAGTACCGGGAAATACTTCTGGTGTTCCTGCATGGCCGTGATCAGGGCTTCCTGCGGTACGCGCAGAAAATCAGCGTCGAAGTGACCCAGCAGCGCCACCGGCCACTCCACCAGCGCCGTGACTTCGTCCAGCAGATCGGTGTCGATGTGCGCCTGGCCGCCCGCTTGCGTGCCAGCGGCGATGGCCTGCTCGCGCACCATGTCGCGGCGACGGGCAAAATCGGCAATCACGAAACCGTCTTGTTCCAGTCGCTGTTCGTACTCGGCCGGTGTGGCCAGGGTCAGCGGGGCGGGCGCGTGGAAACGGTGCCCACGGGTGTCCCGGCCAGCGGTCAGGCCGAGCAGTGACAGCGGCAGGACCTCGTTGCCCAGCAGCGCCACCAGCCAGTGCACCGGGCGCACGAACTGTTCCTTGCGCGCTCCCCAGCGCATGCGCTTGGGAATCGGCAGCCGCTGCACCGATTGCGCCAGGAAATCGGGCAGCAAGGCGCTCACCGGCTTGCCCTGTTCAGTGACCCGGGCCACCAGCCAGGCGCCCTTGTCGGTTTCCTGGGTGTCCAGTTGGTCCACCGTCAGGCCGACGGAACTGGCGAAGCCCAGCGCGGCTTTGGTGGGCTGGCCGTCACCGTCGAAGGCTGCTTTCAGGGCCGGGCCGCGCCGTTCGATGTCGCGATCAGCCTGGGCGGTTTGCAACGCGTCGATGCGGAAGGCCAGCCGACGCGGCGAGGCAAAGACCGTCATGGCGCCGTGCGCCAGCCCGGCGTCGTCGATCTGGCGCAGCACCTCGTTGGCAAACGCCTCGGACAAGGCCTTCAGAGAGGTCGGTGGCAATTCCTCGGTGCCGAGTTCGATCAGCAGATCCTGGTGTGTGGCAGTGGACATGGAGCCGGCCCCTCAAGCTTTCCGTTTTTTGCTGGATGATGCCTGGCTGGCATCGCGTTCGCGCTGTGCCAGCACTTCGTCGCGCAGGGCTGGATCTGCCATCGGAAACCCGAGCGCCAGCCGTGCTGCGAAATAGGCCTCGGCGACCGCCCGTGCCAGTGCGCGCACGCGCAGGATGAAGCGCTGGCGTTCCGTCACGGAAATCGCCTTGCGCGCATCCAGCAGGTTGAAGGTGTGCGAAGCTTTCAATACGTATTCGTAAGCGGGCAGTGGCAGACCAGCTTCGATCAGCTTCTGGCTCTCGGCCTCGAACAGATCGAACTGGCCGAACAGCGCCTCGACATTGGCATGTTCGAAGTTGAAGGTGGACATCTCCACCTCGTTCTGCAGGAACACATCGCCATAGGTCACCTTGCCGAAGGGGCCGTCGGACCAGACCAGGTCGTAGACCGAATCCACGCCCTGGAGGTACATGGCCAACCGTTCCAGGCCGTAGGTGATCTCGCCGGTGACCGGGTAGCAGTCGATACCGCCCACTTGCTGGAAATAGGTGAACTGGGTGACTTCCATGCCGTTCAGCCAGACTTCCCAGCCCAGACCCCAGGCGCCCAGTGTTGGCGACTCCCAGTTGTCTTCGACAAAGCGGATGTCATGCACGCGGGTGTCGAAGCCGAGCATTTCCAGTGAGCCCAGGTACAGCTCCTGGATATTGTCCGGCGACGGCTTCAGCACCACCTGGAACTGGTAGTAGTGCTGCAGGCGGTTCGGGTTCTCGCCGTAGCGGCCGTCGGTGGGGCGCCGGGACGGCTGCACATAGGCGCTGTTCCAGTTTTCCGGGCCGATGGCGCGCAGGAAGGTGGACGGGTGGAAGGTCCCGGCGCCCACTTCCATATCCAGCGGTTGCACGATCACGCAGCCCTGGGCTGCCCAATACTGTTGCAACGCCAGAATCAGCCCTTGAAAGGTACTGGTGTCGATCGGCCCGGTGGCCGCTGATGCGGGTGCCGCCATGAGTCATCCTGTTGGCATGGAAAAAACAGCGGCCAAGTATACCGGTCCGGCATGGCCGGTGATACCGCTGGCCCCGAGGGTGTCGCTATGGCAACATACTGGCCATGCGTACAGTCGGCAAAGGAGCGCCCATGACCGCCACATCCCTGACCACCCCACCCCTGGCCACCACAGCCCGGCGCTGCCCCTGGTGCGGTGATGACCCGCTTTACCAGGCCTACCACGATCATGAATGGGGCGTGCCGGTGCACGATGACCGCACCCTGTTCGAGTTCCTGATACTGGAAGGCGCCCAGGCCGGGCTCAGCTGGATCACCGTCCTGCGCAAGCGCGAGCGCTACCGTGAGGTGTTCGATCAGTTCGAGCCCGGCAAGGTGGCGCGTTATACCGACAACAAGGTGCAGCGCCTGCTGGCGGACCCGGGCATTGTTCGCAACCGGCTGAAAGTGGCTTCAGCAATCCGCAACGCGCAGGCGTTTCTGGCGGTGCAGGAGGAGTTCGACGGTTTCCACCGCTATCTGTGGGATTTTGTGGACGGCGAACCGATCATCAATCGCTTCCGCAGCATGAAAGCCGTGCCGGCGGTGACGCCATTGGCCGAGCAGATCAGCAAGGACCTGAAGCGGCGCGGCTTCAACTTTGTCGGCCCGACCATCATCTATGCGTATATGCAGGCGGTGGGTCTGGTGAATGACCACCTGGTGAGTTGCCCCCGGCATGCCGAGCTCGGGGGCTGATCCTTGCCGGTCTGGGCGCGCGGCTCAGTTGCCCTGGAAAATACGCCCGATCAGGGCGCTGCCGCGACCCAGCGGGTCGTTGCGAATCAGTGCTTCTTCCTCCGCCACGCGGGTGAAGAGGCCGTCCAGGCTCTGGTTCAGCACATAGTCTTCCAGGTCCAGGTTCGGCCGGTTACGAATTGGCAGGGTGTTGTAGATATCCAGCATGGTGCGGTATTCGTCGTAGAAGCCCACCTGTTGCAGGTTGCTGCGGATGACCGGCTGGTAGCGTTGGCGCAGGTTGCTTTCTGTCTGATCACGGAAGTAGCGCGTGGCGGCCGTGTCATCGCCGCGCACAATGCCCAGCGCGTCGGTCACGGTCATGTTGCGCACGGCGCCGACAAACAGCTCTTTCGCTTCGGCGGCGGCCTGCTCGGCGCCCTGATTCATCAGGCTTTCCACGCGGTCCACATAACGGCCCATGCCGAACTGGCGCATGGTGTTGGTCAGGGTGCTGGCCTGTTCCGGCATGGTGATGCGCAGCGCCGGGTTATTGGCGTAGGCACCCGGCTGCGACAGGGCGTCGGAGGCGCGCACGCTGGACAGCTCCAGCGCCTGCTTGATGCCGCTGGCCATCGAATCCTGCCCGGGCTGATCGCTCCCCAGCATCCCTTCCATATGCGCACAGCCTGCCAGCAACACGGCCAGGCCAAACAGCATGAAGCGTTTCATGATCATGGGTATCCTCCAGTATTCAGAGGGGAATCCTAGACCAGTGCGCCGACAAAACCCACCAGCGAATGCAAGCGGGCCCCTGTTGTTGAACGGGGGCGGACATATTCGGTAACAAGGCCGCTATTGAACGATGTTCAGGAGAAAGGTTGAATGCTGAACATCGTTCAATAGCGGCCCGGTACGCGAGTACGCGAGGGCAAGGAGGAGGGATGGCACGCCGCAATCAGCACAGCCGCGAAGCGCTCAGCGCCCTGGCGGTGCAAGCCGTACGGGAACTGGTGGCCGAGCAGGGGCTGGCGCGCTTGAGTGTGCGCAAGGTGGCCGAGCGTATCGGCTATACGCCCGGCATGCTCTACCATCTGTTCGCCAATCAGGACGAGCTGATCCTGCATGCCAATGCCGAGACCCTGGCGCTGCTGCTGGCCGCCATGGACCGGGCGGCCGCCCTGCCCCCGGCGGACGCCCTGCGGACCATGGCGCACCAGTACCTGGGCCTGGCGCAGGAGCAGGCGCCGCTGTGGCAGATGGTTTTCAGCCACCGCATGCAACGTGCTGCGCCGGTGCCGGACTGGTACCGTCAGCGCACGGCGGCGCTGTTTTCGCGCGTGGAAGCGCAGATGGCACGCCTGTGCCCCGGGCGCGATACTGACGCGGTGCATGTCGCCGCTCGCACGCTGTGGAGCAGCGTGCACGGTGTCTGTGTGCTGGCGGTGGAAGACAAGCTCGATGTGGCCGGGGATGTGGACCCCGCCGCCATGCTGGATTCACTGATACATCATTACCTGGCCAGTTGGGCGAGGGGGGAAACATCATGAAGGAAGGTTTGCTGTCTCTGCTGGGTCAACGCCGCTTTGCGCCCTACTTCGCCACCCAGTTTCTGGGGGCCTTCAACGACAATGTCTATCGTCAGGCCCTGATCCTGTTGATCACGTCCGGTGTCGTGGCCACCACGGTGGCCCCGAATACCCTCAACAATATCGGCCTGCTGCTGTTCATCCTGCCGTTCTTTCTGTTCTCGGCACTGGCAGGCCAGTTTGCCGACAAGTACGACAAGGCCTTGCTGATCCGCCGCATCAAGCTGGCGGAGGTGGCGATCATGCTGATGGCCGCCATCGGTTTCTATTTCAACTCGCTCTGGTTCCTGCTGGCGCTGCTGTTCTGCATGGGCTTTCAGTCCACCTGCTTCGGCCCGCTCAAGTATTCGATCATGCCGCAACACCTCAAGAACACGGAACTGGTGGCCGGTAATGCCCTGGTGCAACAGGGCACCTATGTGGCCATTCTGCTGGGTTCGATTTCCGGTATCGTGCTGAACATGGAAGGCGCCGGGCAATGGTGGGCGCCCGCGGGTGTCATCACCATTGCCGTGCTCGGCTGGCTGGCGGCGCGGCAGATTCCCGCCGCACCGCCGGCGGATCCGGGTCTGAAACTGAACTGGAATATCTTCAGCG
Source organism: Isoalcanivorax indicus (assembly GCF_003259185.1). Classification (NCBI taxonomy): domain Bacteria; kingdom Pseudomonadati; phylum Pseudomonadota; class Gammaproteobacteria; order Oceanospirillales; family Alcanivoracaceae; genus Isoalcanivorax; species Isoalcanivorax indicus. The sequence goes on along the minus strand of NZ_QGMP01000002.1, from coordinate 191,944 downwards.
AAACCGCGCGCATTATCGGTTACGCGCGCGAAGTGAAATCGGTCTGGTATTCGGTGCTGGCGATTTCCTGGTTCTGGTTCCTCGGTGCGGCCTACACCACCCAGCTCAAGGTCTATGTGGACGACTATATCCAGGGCACGGAGATGGTCTATGCCCTGCTGCTGGCCACCTTCTCCATCGCCATCGGTGTCGGCTCGGTGCTGTGCGAAAAGCTGTCGGGCAAGAAAGTGGAGCTGGGCCTGGTGCCGATCGGTTCTCTGGGTTTGTCGCTGTTCAGCATCGACCTGTTCTTTTCCTATCAGGGTATGGCCGCCAATGACGGCCCGGTGACGGTGGCGGCGTTCCTGTCCGACCCGGCCGGGTTGCGCATCATCGCGGACCTGTTCGGTATCGGTGTCTTCGGCGGCTTCTATATCGTGCCGCTGTTCTCATTTATTCAGCAACGCACGCGCAGCTCGCATCTGGCCCGGGTCATCGCCGCCTGCAACATTCTCAATGCCTTGCTGATGGTGCTTTCCGCTATTGCCGGTATCGTGGTGGTTGGCGTGCTGGGCATCAGCATTCCCGGTTTCTTCCTGATCCTGGCGCTGGCGAACCTGGTGGTGGCCGCTGTCGTCTACAGCATCGTGCCGGAGTTCATGATGCGCTTCATCATCTGGATGCTGACCAAGGTGATGTACCGCGTAAAACGTGAAGGCCTCGATCAGATTCCGGAACAAGGTCCTTGCGTGCTGGTCTGTAATCATGTGAGTTATGTGGATGCCCTGCTGATCGCCGGATCGGTGCAGCGGCCGGTGCGGTTCGTGATGCAGAAGCAGATCTATGACATGCCCCTGCTCAATTACGTTTTCCGCACCGGCAAGACCATTCCCGTGGACAGCAAGTCGCGCAATCCGGCCATCTATGAGGCGGCTTTCGAGCGCGTGGCGCAGGAGCTGGATGATGGTCAGGTGGTGTGCATCTTCCCGGAGGGGCGCCTGACCCCGGATGGCGATGTTGGTGAGTTTCGTGCCGGCATTGGCAAGATCCTGGCGCGCAACCCGGTGCCGGTGGTGCCCATGGCATTGCAGGGGCTGTGGGGCAGCACCTTCAGCCACAAGGATGGCAAGGCGCTGAGCAAGTTGCCGCGCCGGTTGCGCGCCCGGGTGGCGCTGGTGGCCGGTACGCCGCAGGCACCCGAGTCGGTGAGCGCGGAGGGATTACGGGATGCGGTATTGACGCTGCGCGGATCGCGCGCCTGACGCAGGAAAGGAGTACAGGGATGCAGGACAATTCAGCGCGGCCATTTCTGCGTGGCATGCCGGTGTGGCGGATTCTGGCGATCCTGTGTGCCATCGCCTTGTGGATCATGAGCCTCTGGCCTGCGGATGATCTGTTGCGCATTGGCGCACGGTACGTCAACGACAAGGTCGGGCACTTTATCGGCTATATGGCACTGGCCTGGCTGCTCAGCCAGGGCTGGCCGCGCCTGCCCGCCTGGCTGGTGTGGCTGGTGGCGTTTACCTGCGGCGCCGCCATCGAGGTCGCGCAGTCGTTTGCGGCCACGCGCAGTTTCGACTGGTGGGACATGGTGGCCAATGGCGCAGGGGCCCTGACAGGGGTGCTGCTGGCCGTGCCCCTGTGGCGCTACCTGACCCGTCGCGACTGAGGCTGTTTTCCTGCAGATTCCGGTGGCATCGGCCTACAGGCCTGACACGTGATGGCTGACAGACGCCCTGCCCCGGTTGCGCTTCAATGGGCCTTCCCTGATGTCGCCCAAGGAGGCAAGGATGCGCCCCGTGATGTTACTGATCGGGCTGATGCTGACGGCACCGGCCCTGCCCTCTCCCGGCTCCCCGCAAACGCTTTCCAGTGTGTCTGAACCCCGTTGGCCTGGCCCTTTGCTGGCCCTGGTGGGAGACACGAACGGCCTGAGTTTCAGCGAGCGTGCTCGCCGCCGCCAGCTTGAAATCGAGCGTGAAGGTTTGCAGCGTGATCTGGCCCGTGGCCGCATGTCCGCCGCCGTGCGCCAGCGCAAGCAGCAGCGCTTGCGGGAGATCGAGCTGACGCTGCAACGGCTGGGGGGTTAGGCGGCGTGGATCGTGGCTGATGCACTGCTCGCCACAGGCAGGTGATTGAGCAGGCGCCGTTCGCTGCGCAGAAAGGCTTCCGGCGTCATGTTGGTCAGGGCTCTGAATTCGCGAATCAGATGGGCCTGATCGTAGTAGCCCACCTCCAGTGCCAGCGCGGACCAGTCCGCCGTGGTGGCATTGGCGGTATGGCAAAGCAGCAGCCGCAGGCGCTGCAGCCGGGCAAACACCTTGGGGGGAACGCCCACGGCGTCGGTAAAGACCTGCTGGAAGCGGCGCTGGCTCAGGCCGAGCTCGTCGGCAAGCGGTGAGATCCGTTGACCGGGCTGCAGTGTCAGCCGGTTCACCGCAGCGTTCACCACCGGGTGCGGGGTCGTCAGCAGGCGGCGCTGCAGGCACTGCTCCAGGATACGGAAGCGCGAGGCATCGTTCGCGGCACCACGCAACTGATGATACATGTCGATACCGTCCTGCCCCCACAGGTCATCCAGGGCCAGCGCGCTGTTGTGCAGCAGGCGCGATGAAATACCAAAAAAGGGCAGGCTGCCACCGGGCTGGAACATCACCCCCATGACATGTTGCTGGGTTGCAGTATCAATGGTGATGTCGTGGGTATGAATGCCGCATACCAGGGGGCCGCTGAAGCGATGGCGCTCGGTCCCGTGCGGGCCGGCATACAGGGTCGGAGGGTGGTCGGTCAGCGGAATGACCAGATTGATGCTGCCGTCGGGCAGCAATCGCTCCCGCTGATGGGGCAACGTGGCGGACGAGGATATCCATAGCGCACTGATGTACCGCGACAGGGGTGCCCCGGGCACTCTGAAGGTATGGAACATGTGTGTTCACCGGACAAGCCAAAAAAAGCAGCGTACGCCTTGACCTGCCAGTGCGCCAGTCCTTGTCCGCCGGGTACGGCCTCAAGGGAGGCAGGCGGTCTTGCCACGGGCTTCCTGTGATGCCATCCAGGTGAGAATGCGACCGCCCAGTGCTCGCGCCGTGGCCTGCTCGGCAATCGCCACTACCTCGCGCAGTCTGTCGATGCTGATGCCGGTCTTCAGCCCCGACGCCTCGAACAGATAAACCAGATCTTCAGTGGCCACATTGCCGGTGGCACCGGGCGCGAACGGGCAGCCGCCGAGGCCACCTACCGACGCATCGAAGCGGCGCACGCCCAGGTCACAGGCGACCCAGGCCATGGCGCTGGCCAGGCCCCGGGTGTCGTGCAAATGCACATAGAAGCGGTCGGCGCCGTATTGCTGGATCAACGGCGCCATGATCTGCTTCATCTGGGCCGGGGTGCCGCCGCCGATGGTGTCGGCAATGGCGATTTCGTCACTGCCCGCGTCGATCATGCGTTCGGTCAGGCGCAACGTCACGTCCACAGGGGTCAGGCCGTCGTAGGGGCAGGCAAACGCCCCGGAGATATAGGTGCGGGTCGCCACGCCGTCGCGGCGCGCGGCCGCGATGATCGTCTCGCAGCTGGCGATGGCTTGTTCCAGCGTCATGTTCAGATTGCGCTGGTTGAAGGAATCCGTTGTCGACAACACCAGCCCCACCGTCGGGTAGCCCTTGTCGCGCGCCATCTCATAGCCGCGCAGATTCGGTACCAGCGCCGTGTAATGCAGATCATCGCGCTGCGGCAGCCGGTCTGTCAGGGCGGCGGCGTCGGCCATCTGCGGCACGGCCTTCGGATGCACAAAACTGACCGGCTCCAGATAGCGTACCCCGGCGGCGACCAGCGCCTCGGCCATGCGCGCCTTGTCATCGGTGCTGACATGCTTCGGCTGGTTCTGCAGGCCGTCGCGCAGGCCCACTTCGTTGATGATGATCTGGTCGCTCATGGTGTGCTCGTTACCGGTTGGGTATTGTCGCTGCGGGCCGCCCCTGGCGAGAGTGGCGTCTGGCGATCAAGTCTGCCACCGCCGGGCAGGCTTTGCATCCGGTGTGCTGCCCTGACGCGGTGCGTTATCCGCACCACCATGGCGCAGCCGGGCGCCCTCCAGCTTCGCCGGGGCGCTGGCAATCGCCTTGAATCAGTGACTTGGCAGGCTGGCACCGTCCTTGCAGGTGATCTTCATCGAGGAGTCAGAGGACGTAGCGCCTCACCCCGACAATTTGGCAAATGGACAGCTAGGGTTCCGGTCAGCGTCAGCTGATGCCTGGTCCGAGAGCGGTCGACCTTATTCAAGGTTACACGGCGGGATAAAAGCCCGGGAGGTCAATCACTGGCACATGTCAGCTGATTCCTCACCGACGATCCTGGTAACCCGGAGGTAGACCATGAAGCGCTCTGTCACAGCATGTTGCCTGTTCCTGCTCAGTCTCACCCTGTTCCCCGGCTCCGCGCTGGCCCGTACCCAGTTCAGTGTCTGCTGGTCGATTTACGTCGGCTGGATGCCCTGGGGCTATGGCGATGACGCCGGCATCATCAAGAAATGGGCGGACAAGTACGACATCGAGATCGACGTCGTGCAGATCAACGACTACATCGAATCCATCAATCAATACACCGCCGGCCGCTATGACGGCTGCACCATGACGAACATGGACGCCCTGACGATTCCGGCGGCCAGTGGCAAGGACTCCACCGCTCTGATCGTCGGCGACTTCTCGGATGGCAACGACGGCGTGGTGCTCAAGGGCTCCAGCACGCTGGCGGACATCAAGGGCAAGCGCGTCAATCTGGTCGAGTTGTCGGTATCGCATTACATGCTGGCACGCGGCCTGGAAACGGTGGGAATGACCGAGCGGGATATCACCGTGGTGAACACCTCCGATGCCGATCTGGTGTCCGTGTTTGCGACACCGCGGGTACAGGCGGTGGCCACCTGGAGCCCACTGCTGAGCACCATCCTGGACATGCCCAACGCGAACCTGGTGTTCGATTCCTCGAAGATTCCCGGTGAGATCATCGACCTGATGGTGGTCGATACGCAGGTGCTGAAAGACTACCCGGCGTTTGGCAAGGCGCTGACCGGCGCCTGGTACGAGATCATGGCGCGCATGCAGGGCGATGATGACGCGGCGCGCAATGCTCGCGACATGATGGCCGAGGCGTCCGGGACGGATCGCGCCGGTTATGAGGCGCAACTGAACAGCACGCGCATGTTCTATGCCGCTGCGGACGCCGTTGATTTCACCCTGAGTGACGATCTGCTCAGCACCATGGAGCGGGTCGCGGAATTCTCGTTCAACCATGGCCTGCTGGGTGACGGCGCTCCGAGCGCTGGTTTTGTCGGCATTGAAACGCCCGCCGGGGTGTTCGGCAACGCTGGCAATATCCGTCTGCGTTTTGATCCGGCCTTCATGAAAATGGCGGCCGACGGCGAGCTGTAACGACGATGAAAAAGCTCATCAACCGCCAACCCTCGAAGCTGACCGCTGTACTGCTGGGGCTGTTGCCCTTCGCACTGCTCCTGCTGCTGTACCTGTCGGCATCGGGGGCGCGGTTGGCGGAGAACCCGGACGATCGCCTGCTGCCCGCCTTCAGCACCATGGCGGAATCCATCGAACGGCTGGCGTTCGAACCGAACCGGCGCACCGGTGAGTACGTGTTGTGGGCCGACACCCGCGCCAGCCTGCAACGGCTGGGTATCGGTGTCGGGCTGGCCGCGCTGGTGGGGCTCGTGTTTGGTGTGGCAAACGGTGCCGTGCCTTACATCCGGGCAACACTGTCGCCGCTGGTGACCGGCTTGTCGCTGGTGCCGCCGATGGCGCTGTTGCCGATCCTGTTTATCGCCTTTGGTCTGGATGAACTGTCGAAGGTGATGCTGATCCTGATCGGGATCACCCCGTTCATCATTCGGGAATTGCAGGGGCGTGCGCTGGAAATTCCGGATGAGCAGATCATCAAGTTGCAGACACTGGGCGCCAATACCTGGCAGATCATCCTGCGATTGATCCTGCCGCAGCTGATGCCGCGCCTGATCAGCGCCGTGCGCCTGTCGCTGGGTCCGGCCTGGCTGTTCCTGATTGCGGCGGAGGCCATTGCTGCCACGGAGGGACTGGGTTACCGGATCTTCCTGGTGCGTCGCTACCTGTCGATGGATGTGATCCTGCCCTATGTCGTCTGGATCACCCTGCTCGCGTTCCTGATCGACATCGCCTTGCGGCGATTCTCCCGATGGCGCTACCCCTGGTTCCATGCCATGCAGCGCTGAACCTTTGAACAGAAGATGACCATGCCGATTATCGAACTGAAAAATGTCTGGAAGGAGTACGGCAGGGAAGTAGTGCTGGAGCGCCTGAACGTGCGCGTCGAGGAAGGAGAATTCGTCACCATCGTGGGTGCATCCGGGTGTGGCAAGACCACCTTTCTGAAGATGCTGCTGGGCACCGAGCAGGCCACACGGGGCCATCTGCTGCTGGACGGTTCGACCATCCCGGGCGAGCCCGACGGCTCGCGGGGCATTGTTTTCCAGCGCTATTCGGTGATGCCGCACCTGACGGTGGAGCGCAATGTGATGCTCGCTGGCGAGTTGGCGGCCAACCGCTTTCTCGGCATCGCCTTCGGCGCGCAGCGTCAGGCCTTGCGCGAGGAAGCACGGCAGATGCTGGAGCAGGTGGGCCTGGCCGACGCCACGGACAAGTACCCGCATGAACTGTCCGGTGGCATGCAGCAGCGGCTGGCCCTGGCGCAGGCACTGATCAAGCGACCGCGCATCCTGTTGCTGGATGAACCGTTCGGCGCGCTTGATCCGGGTATCCGTCGTGACATGCATGAGCTGGTGCTGTCGCTGTGGCGCAGCCAGAAGCTGACCGTGTTCATGATTACCCACGATCTGGAAGAAGGCTTTCTGTTGGGTACGCGTCTGTGGGTGTTCGACAAGACGCGACTGGATGTGCAGGCCCCCGGGGCTTATGGCGCTCGCATCACCTATGACCTGCCGGTGGAAAAAACATCGCCGCCGCTGGCGTCACTGAACGCGCAGCTGGCCGACACCGCCCGCGTGCTGGGTCATTGAATCACCATGATCAGGGAGACGTTATGAACGCCTTGTTGTACGAATACACCATGCCCGGCGGCCATCACTGGTCGTTGCGCATGCGTCGCGGCAATCTGCTGCGGCTCACCGACGTGGCGGGTGGCGCCAATGTCGGCATGCTGTGTTACAACCCGGAAAATCTGCTGGAGCGCTACAACGCACCGGATACCCTCAAGGCCCAGCACACGTTCCGACTCGGCCTGGGCAATTGCCTCTATTCCGACATGGGGCGCAGCATGGCCTCCATCATTGAAGACAGCCACGGCTGGCATGACACCGTTTGCGGCAACCTGAGCAAGCGCCAGTGCCGTGAACAGTATGGCCACCACAGCTACCAGACGCACCGCAACGGCTGGACCCTGTCCGGCGAGGAAAGCTTTCTGGTGGAGCTGGGCAAGTATGGTCTGGGCGAGCGCGACATGGCCGCCAACGTGAATTTTTTCAGCAAGGTCATCAGCGATGACAACGGGAAACTGCACTACGACGACAGCGCCTGCCAGGCGGGCGCGCAGGTGACATTGCGTTTCGACATGGACGCCCTGGTGCTGCTGCATAGCTGCCCGCACCCACTGAACCGGGCCAGCGAATATCCGCGTCGTCGGGTACAGGTGCAGTTGCTGACCGGGGACCCGATCAGCGATGGCGATGTGTGTCTGAACCATCGCCCGGAAAATCGCCGCGCGCTGGAAAATAACCGACTCTATTACCAGGATGCGCGGCCATCCTTTCTTGTCGATGGAGGTCAGCATGATTCGGGAAAGTGAACGTACGCTGAGTCAGGCGCGTGAGCGCCAGGTGGTGGACGCGGGAGATTACTATATCGGCATCTTGCGCGCGGGCGAGACACTGCGCATCACCGACCTGGAAGGGAACCAGGCCGCCGACACGCTGTTCTACAACGCCGCCGACCCGGCAGAGCGGTACAGCGCCACCGATACGATCTGCCAGCAGGGCAACGTGTATCTGGGCGCCGGCAGCGTGCTGATCTCCAGCCGTGGCAACCCGATGCTGGATGTGGTGGCGGACACCTGCGGGCGACACGACACCGTGGGCGGTGCCTGTGCGTCGGAGAGCAACACCGTACGCTACGATCTGGCCCGGCGCTGCATGCATTCCTGTCGCGACAGCTGGATGCTGGCGATTGCCGAGCATGAAGAATACGGGCTCGACAAGCGCGACATCACCCACAACATCAATTTCTTCATGAACGTGCCGATCACCGCTGACGGTGGACTTCAGTTTGCCGATGGTATTTCCGCCCCGGGCAAATATGTGGAACTGACCGCGCGCATGGATGTGATTGTGTTGATGTCCAATTGCCCGCAACTGAACAACCCCTGTAACGGCTATAACCCCACGCCTGTGGAACTGGCCGTGTGGGATCACTGACACGCCGATCAACCGCACCGCAGGGACGACCCTGTCGGGAAGCAGACACCGTGGGACGGCCCACCCGGGTAGCGCGATGTTCCGAAAAGTCATGATTGCCAATCGCGGCGCCATTGCCTGCCGCGTTATTCGTACGCTCAGGGAAATGGGCGTCACCTCGGTAGCGGTGTATGCCGACGCCGATGCCGATTCATTGCATGTGCGCCAGGCCGATGAGCGCTGGCCACTGGGCGCCGGTGGCGCCGCAGACACCTATCTGGATCAGGACGCCCTGTTCGCGATCATGCGCGAAACCGGCGTGGATGCCGTACACCCCGGTTACGGTTTCCTGAGTGAAAACCCCGCGTTTGTCGAGCGATGCGAGCGTGAAGGTATTGCCTTTATCGGGCCCACGCCGGCGCAGATGCGGGATTTCGGCCTCAAGCATACGGCCCGCGATATTGCCACGCAGGCCGGAGTGCCCCTGCTGCCGGGCACCGGCCTGCTCGACAGTGTGGACGCCGCGCTCGCTGCCGCCGACGACATTGGTTACCCGGTGATGTTGAAGAGCACCGCGGGGGGCGGCGGCATTGGCATGCAGGTGTGTGCGGATCGCCACGCGCTGTTGCGCGCCTGGGATACGGTGAAGCGCCTGAGTGCCAACAATTTTTCCAATGACGGTGTATTTCTGGAGAAATACATCGCCCGCGCCCGGCATATCGAAGTACAGATCTTTGGTGATGGCTGCGGCCAGGCGCTGGCGCTGGGCGAGCGCGACTGCTCGGCCCAGCGGCGCCACCAGAAAGTGGTGGAAGAAACCCCGGCGCCGAACCTGCCCGATGACGTGCGCCAGACTTTGCACGCCACCGCCCGGCGGCTGATGGAGGCGGTGCAATATCGCAATGCGGGCACGGTGGAGTTCATCGTCGATCAGGACACCCACGCGTTCTATTTTCTTGAAGTGAACACGCGACTGCAGGTGGAACACGGCGTGACCGAGCAGGTATACGGCGTGGACCTGGTGGCCTGGATGGTGCAGCTGGCGGCGGGAACCCTGCCGCCGCTGGACACGCTGGCGGCCGGACTGACCCCGCGCGGGCATGCGATACAGGCGCGGGTGTATGCCGAAGATCCGAACAAGGATTTCCGCCCGTGCGCCGGGCTGCTCACCACGGTGGCTTTTCCTCCGGCGGATGGTGTTGCGGTGCGGGTGGACCACTGGGTGGAGGCCGGACTCGAGGTGCCCGCCCTGTTTGATCCGATGCTGGCCAAGGTGATCGTGCATGCCGACACCCGCGCGGCGGCCTGTGCCGCGCTGGAGAGCGCGCTGGCGGATACAGTACTCGAAGGCATCGAGACCAACTGCGGCTACCTGCGTGCCCTGATTGCCGATGCCGACTTCCAGCAAGGCACCATGACCACGCGCAGTCTCGATCACCTGCCCTGGCAACCGTGCACGCTGGACGTGATATCGGGCGGAACCCTGACCACGGTGCAGGATTTTCCCGGGCGCAGGGGTTACTGGCCGGTGGGCATTCCGCCATCCGGCCCGTTTGATGATGTCAGCTTCCGTCTGGCCAACCGTTTGCTGGGCAACGCGCCGGATTGTGCTGCGCTGGAGTGCACCCTGAACGGGCCAACGCTGCGCTTCAATATCGATACTACGATCGCGCTGACTGGCGCCGACATGGGCGCCACGCTGGACGGTGACACCGTGCCGACCGGCCAGCCTGTGGCGGTGGTTGCCGGGCAGACCCTCAAGCTGGGCAAGGTCAGCGGCGCGGGCGCACGCACCTATGTGGCGGTGGCCGGCGGGATTCAATGCACGCCCTACCTGGGTTCGCGCAGTACCTTTACCCTGGGCCAGTTCGGCGGTCACGGTGGCCGGGCGTTGCGTGCCGGAGATGTGCTGCATTTGTCTGCGGCCGCCCACACGGTGGCAGCCCCGGACACAGCGCTGGCCGCGCCGGAGCGGTTGCCGGATTACCACACCCTGCGGGTCACCTATGGTCCCCATGGCGCGCCGGATTTTTTCACACGTCAGGATATCGACACCTTCTTTTCCAGCACCTGGCAGGTGCATTACAACTCCAGCCGCACCGGTATTCGCCTTATTGGCCCGAAGCCGGACTGGGCCCGCCGCGACGGCGGCGAAGCCGGCATGCACCCTTCCAATATTCACGACAATGCCTATGCCGTGGGCACGGTGGATTTCACCGGCGACATGCCGGTGATCCTCGGGCCAGACGGGCCATCACTGGGTGGGTTCGTGTGCCCGGTGACGGTGATTCGTGCCGACCGCTGGAAGCTGGGGCAACTGAAGGCGGGCGACACCCTGCGTTTCGAATGCATCTCGCTGGACCATGCCGACCAGCTCGCGCTGGCACAGGACCGCTGGTTTGAAACGCAGGATAGCGAGCCGTGCGAGGCCCCCTGGTCCGTGCCGGTGCCCGCAGCCCGGCCCGAAGACGCGGTGCTGAAACGGCTCAGCGCCGACCAGGCCGGTGTCGAGGTGGTTTATCGCAGCGCGGGCGACCGTTATCTGCTGGTGGAGTACGGCCCGCAAATGCTGGATGTGCGGCTGCGGTTCCGTGCCCATGCGTTGATGCTGTGGCTTCAGGAGCAGGCGCTCGACGGTGTGCTGGAACTGACGCCGGGGATTCGGTCCCTGCAGATCCATTTTGATCCGCGTCGTCTGCCGCGTCGCACGCTGCTCAGTGTGCTGGAAGAAGTCGAGCATCACCTGCGTGACCAGGCGGATGTCGAGGTGCCTGCGCGCGTGGTCTGGCTGCCCTTGTCCTGGGACGATGCGGCTTGCCGCACGGCGATTGAAAAATACATGCAGTCGGTGCGCCGCGATGCGCCCTGGTGCCCGAGCAATATCGAATTTATCCGCCGCATCAACGGGCTCGCCAGCATTGACGAGGTCAAGCGCATTGTCTTTGACGCGCGCTATGTGGTGATGGGCCTGGGAGACGTCTACCTGGGTGCGCCCGTGGCCACGCCCCTGGACCCGCGCCATCGTCTGGTGACCACCAAGTACAACCCAGCGCGCACCTGGACGGCGGAAAATTCCGTGGGTATTGGCGGTGCCTATCTCTGCGTGTATGGCATGGAGGGCCCGGGTGGCTATCAGTTTGTCGGCCGCACTTTGCAGATGTGGAATCGCTATCACCGCACGAAAGAATTTACCGAGCCTTACCTGCTGCGCTTCTTCGACCAGATTCGCTTTTATGAAGTCAGTGCAGAGGAGCTGGAACATATCCGGCGGCTATTCCCCCGGGGTGACTATCCGCTGCGCATCGAGGAAACGCGCTTCTCGTTGCAGGAGTACGAACACTTCCTGCTCGATAACGCGGACAGCATTGCTGACTTTACTCGAGCCCGTGATGCTGCCTTCGAGGAAGAACTGGCGCGCTGGCACGCCAGTGGGCAGATCCACTTTTCCCCGGAGCAGAACGTGTCGGCCCCGGAAGAAGAGACGCTGCCAGAGGGTGTGCCGGTGGAGTCCCCCGCCGCAGGCAGTGTCTGGAAGTTGATGGTCAGTGAGGGCGATCAGGTCAGCGCCGGTCAGGTGGTGGCGATCCTTGAATCCATGAAGATGGAGATCGAGGTCACGGCGCCGGAAGCAGGCCGGGTCATCCATCTGGCACGGGCCGCCAGCGATCCGGTCAGTGCGGGGCAGGTCATGATGGTGCTGGAAAGTAGCCAATAACAAAGAAACTGTTTCCTGATCGGCGGTGCGTCGGCCGCTGAACAGTTATGTCCTTGTGAGCGGCCGCCGGGCTTCCTAGACTCGGGAAGATCAGGCTTATACCGGAGCAGGGATATGGATGGATCAGCGACAGGCGGACTGCGTCCGCTCAAACATATTCACCACATGGCATTCCGCTGCCGCGATGCCGAGCAGACGCGCTGGTTCTACGAGGACATTCTCGGCCTGCCGCTGACATTGGCGATGGTCTTCGACAAGGAACCTGGTAGCGGTCGGCCCGTGGATTACATGCATCTGTTCTTCCAGATGGAAGACGGCAACTTCATCGCCTTCTTTGACGCCCCCGACGACGTGGATGAAAGCCTGTTCCGCCCGAAGCATGGTTTCGATCTGCATCTGGCGTTTGAAGTGGACACGGTCGAAGAACTGAAAGCCTGGCGCAAGCGCATCAACCAGGCCGGGCGGCCCTGCTTCGGGCCCATTGATCACGAGCTGCTGCACTCCATCTATATGTACGACCCCAACGGCATCCAGGTGGAAATCACCATTCGTGATAAAAGCTATGACGAATTTGTCGCGCACGACCGCGCGCAGGCCCACGAGGTGCTGCGGGCCTGGACCGAAAAAACCCGCGCCCGCAAAGAGGCGGCCTGCGGTGCTGACGCGCTGGATATGCGCGGCATCGACACCAGCAAGGCCGATTTCAGCAAGATGAAGGCGGGTTCATGAGCAGCGGCTATACACGGATTCCTTACCTGATCAGCTTTGCCGAACAGAACGACTTCAAGGACACCTATGCCGGGCCGATGAATCATGTGGCGCTGGAGGCACACCTGCTCAAGCCCGAGCGTGCCAGTGACACCGTGATCGTGTTCATGCATCCCATTGGCGGTGGCGCTTACCTGCCCATGGTCTCGGCCATGGCCCGCGCCGGGCATCACGTGATTTATTGCAACAGCCGCTATCGCGGTGTCGACAGTGCGCTGATCATGGAAAAGGTGGTGGCGGATCTGGGTGAATGTATCCGCGATGCCCGCGAACGCCTGGGCTATAAAAAGGTGGTGCTGGCGGGCTGGTCCGGCGGTGGCTCGCTGAGCCTGTTCTATCAGGCCGAAGCCGAAGACCCGCGCATCACGCACACGCCAGCGGGCGATCCCTGTGATCTGGTGGCGCGCGGCCTGATTCTTGCAGACGGTGTCATGCTGCTCGCGGCGCATATTTCCCGCGCAGGTACCTTGACCGAATGGCTGGACCCGTCGGTGCTGGATGAGCGTGATCCGTCACAGCGCGATCCGGCACTGGATATCTACAGCCCGGACTGCCCCGCCCAGCCGCCCTACGACGATGCCTTTGTGCAGCGCTTCCGCGCTGCGCAGATTGCGCGCAACCGCCGCATCACCCACTGGGTGCAGGATCGGCTGGCCGCATTGCGCGCCGACGGTTGGCATCAGGAAGAATTTGCCTTCATCACGCACCGCACCATGTGCGATGTGCGCTGGCTCGACCCCACACAGGACGCCAACGAACGACGCCCGAACTGGTGCTATCTGGGCGAACCCCGCCAGGTCAACAACGGCCCGGTGGCGTTGGCGCGCTTCAACACATTGCGCGGCTGGTTGAGCCAGTGGAGCTATGACCTGAGCAACGCCAACGGGCTGACCTGCGCGGCCCGGTTGAGTGTGCCGGTGCTGGTGATCGGCAACGGCGCGGATGATGCCTGCACGCCGTCGCACACCCATCGGCTGTTCGCGGCCATCGGCCATGACAACAAACAGTTGCATGAAGTCGCCGGGGCCAACCACTATTACTTCGGCCAGCCGGACAAGCTGGCACAGGCCGTCGCGCGCTGTGATGCCTGGCTGCGCGCCCACGACTTCGGCTGATACCGGGGAACCCTGCCGATGATGGATCTGATCACGCTGCTGCTGACGTTGTTGTTCACCGTCACCGGCCTGCAGACGCTGGCGTTCTACGCCATCTGGTACTACGAGCGCCGCACCCGCCCTGAGGAAGCGAAGGTGCCCGGTGAAACACCCGTAAAGGTGTTGCCTGGCATGCTGGGCATTCTGGTGGAGTGGGCCGCCATCACCTTTCTGGTGGTCACCTACCCCTTGCGTCTGCTCCACGATGCGTCGCCGGTGCGCACACGCAAGCGTGGCGAGCCACCGATCATTCTGGTGCATGGCTACGGCGGCGACAGCGCCAACTTTCTGCTCATGCAATGGCGCCTGAAGCGGCGCGGCTGGGACAATGTGTATGCTGTCAGCTATACCCCGCCCACCCTGAATGCCCGAAAGCTCGCACAACAGGTGGCCGACCATGTTGATCGCATCCTGGCCGCAACCGGCGCCGACAAGGCGTACCTGATCTGCCACAGCATGGGCGGGCCGCTGACCCGTTATGCGTTACAGCACCTGGGTCTGGCCGGCAAGGTAGAAAAGGTGATTTCCCTGGGGTCGCCGCATCGTGGCTCCAGCATTGCCAACCTGTTCCCGGCCATGGGGGCGGCGGCGCAGATGCGCTATCGCAGCGCCTTTATCCAGGAACTGGAAGAGACCGCCGGACCAACACCCGGCGGGGCGACCTTCTATTCCATCTATTCGAATTTCGACAACTTTGTGTTGCCTTCGTCCACCGCCGTGCTGGGTGGTGAGGCGCAGAATATCCATGTGCCCTACCACGGCCACTGTACACTGCTGTACAGCAACCAGGTTCTGGCCCAGGTGGAGAGCTGCTTGCGAGAGGGCCCTGCTGAGGCTACTCCGTCTCGATCTCCGGATTGAACAGGCGCAGGAAGCGCGCCAGACGAACACGGCCTCCGGTAACAAAATCGTAGTCCCGCGCCAGTGCCACGGCGGGATTGCGCTCCCCGGCCAGCAGCTGGCGGAAGCGCAAACTGTCTACGCGCACATGCAGGTCGGCATCGTCCCGCGCGCCTTCATGAAGCTCCGTGACACCGCGCCGGACTTCCAGCGTCCAGGCTTCCTTCAGATCGGTAAATTCGAACACCGTGAACTGATGCAGGTCCATGGCGGCGTTGCCGTCCAGCGCCACGGCCATGCCGTTGAAATAGGCGCGTAGCGGAATGCCGGCCAGCATCTCATCGCCCGGCGTGAAGATGCGCTCGGGCACGGTGATCTCGCCCGCCAGTTCTGCCGCGTGGGTCAGGTACCAGTGGCGGGCATTGGGATTGATTTCCTGCGCTGCCAGCGCGCGCAGTGCCCGGATGCGCGCTTCGCGCCCCTCGGCATGATCCGGCGCCACGCGCAGCAGGGTGTCCGTGAGCTCCAGCACCCACTGGTGGTCGCCAGCCTCCGCAGCGTCGCTCACCGCCTCGGCCAGTCGTGTTTCGCCGCCGATCAGCGCGGTCAGTCGTGTGGCCTTTTCGTCCGGTGGCGTCGGGTGCAGGTTGCTGGGGTTGCCATCAAACCAGCCCAGTTGTCCCTGGAAAATCATCCGTGCCGCCCACTCCGGTTTGCCATAAAAGAATTGCAGATACGGCGAAGCGGCCAGGTGCGGCGGCAATTGCAGTTGCGGCGCTATCTCGTCGGGCGTCAGCCCTGCATTCATCATGCGGATGGTCTGGTCATGCACATAACGGATGGCATCTCGGTAATCCGTAAGGTGTTGGCGGATGGCTTCTGCCCCGGAGATCGGGCGGCTGTGGCCGGGCACCAGATGTTCGGCATCGAAGCGGCGCATGCGATCCAGGCTGTCGGCCCATTGTTTCGGATCGCGGAAGCTGGTGCCGCGAATGGTGTAGAGATTGGGAAATGCCTTGTAGAAGTTGTCCCCCGGCATCATCACCCGTTTTTCCGGCAGCCACACCATGATCTGGTCATCGGTTTCGCCGGGCATGTGGTGCAGGCTGATGGCCACACCGGCCACTTCTATGTCCAGGCTGTCGCGGAAGGTGTGCGTTGGCCGCAACATTTCAATGCCGGCATCGTCATCCATGGCGACAAACGGCCCGATGCCCACATTGGTGCGCTCTTCGTCCGGCAGCAGGTTGCCGTACATATGCAGCGAACGCCGGGTGATTACGGGCTGCAGCACGCTGAATATCTTGTCGGCTTCCTGCATCAGGGTGTCGTGGGCATAGACCTGCGGCGTGTGGCCAGGGGTAATGAAAGCCGCCGCACCGAAGATATGGTCGGGGTGCGAATGGGTGTAGATCAGCGCCTTGACCGGCTTGTCGGTGATGGCGCGGAAGCGTTCGGCAACGCGCTCGGCCGCCTGCAGGGATTCCATGGTGTCAACGATGATAACCCCGTCATCGCCCTCGATCATGATGCTGTTGGCAATGCCGAATCCGACCGCCACATGCACGCCATCGGTCACCTCAATCACGTCCTCGCGGAATTCCTCCCCATGGGAGAGCAGCTGCTCGGGGCTGGCGGCCGGCGGCGCGGTTCGCTCTGTGGGGCGGTCGCAGCCGCTCAGTAACAGCAGGGTACAAAGCAGCGTTGTGGAAAAGAAATGAAGGCGGCGCATGCAAGGGCTCCTGATCCCGGTATTCTTGTAATAACGTGCCATATGGTGTCACGTTCACGGACTATTGATCCATAACAGGAATTCCGCTGGCATGGCTTGAGGCTTCACGCTGCAAAGGTGATGATAGGGGGACTTCATGATGAAAGGGCAGGAGACGAGATATGGCAGAACACGCGGCAACGGTTACCTGGCATCTGGCGCCCCGGGCAGAGTTTTCGGCGCAGAATTATAACCAGGATCACGAGTGGACCTTTCCGGGCGGTGAAGTCGTGCCGGCCTCCTCGTCGCCGCATTACCACGGCACTGCTTCCCGCGTGAATCCTGAGGAAGCGGTGATCGCCTCGCTGTCCAGCTGCCATATGCTGACCTTCCTGGCGCTGGCGGCGAAGAAGCAACTGCGCGTGCTGAGCTATCTGGATCGGGCCACGGGCACCCTGGGCAAGAACGACGCGGGCAAGATGGCGCTGACCGAAATCACCCTGCGCCCGCGCGTGGTGTTTGCCGACGAAGCCAGCCCGGATGAAGCCACGTTGCGCGGGCTTCACGACGAGGCCCACGACCGCTGCTTCATCGCCAATACCCTGAACGCGAAAATGACCCTGGAGCCCGAGATCATCGATCTCTGACACCGGATCGGGTGACCCGGCGGTCAGGCCCGGCCTGCGCTCGCCCCCTACCCCGCTTTTCCTTACAATCGTGCCCCTAACGTAGCTTGTCAGGGGCACTATCATGCTTGATCAGAGCGAAATCGAACTGTTTCGCGACAACCTCCGCAAATACCTGGAGAAGGAAATCCTTCCCCATTACGCCAAATGGGAAAAGGAAGAGATCCTGCCCCGCGAGGTGTGGACCGGCCTGGGCGAGAACGGCTTCCTGTGTGTGGACGTGCCGGAGGAATACGGCGGCTACGGTGCCTCCTTCCGTCTTTCCGCCATCGTGGTAGAAGAAGCGTCGCGCATGGGCTTTGGTGGCCTGGCGTCCAACATCTCGGTGCACTCGGACATTGTGGCCCCGTATATCCTGCACCTGGGCACGGAAGAGCAGAAGCAGACCTGGCTGCCGAAAATGGTGACCGGCGAAGCCATTGGCGCCATCGGCATGACCGAGCCCGGCGCCGGTTCCGACCTGCAAGGCATGAAGACCCGCGCTGAGCGTGACGGCGATCAATTCGTGATCAACGGGCAGAAAACCTTCATCACCAACGGCCAGCACGCCAATGTCGTCGTACTGGCGACCAAGACCGACCCGAATGCCGGTGCCAAAGGCATGACCCTGTTCACCGTGGACACGTCCCTGCCCGGCTTTGCCCGCGGCCGCAATCTGGAAAAGATGGGCCACCACTGCGCCGATACCTCGGAGCTGTTCTTCGAAAACGTGAAGGTGGGTGCCGACCAGATTCTGGGCGGCGAAGGCAAGGGGTTCGCCAACCTGATGAACGAGCTGCCCCGTGAGCGTCTGATTCTGGCGATTGGTGCGGTGGGCGCCTGCGAAGGCATGATCGAGCGCACCATCGAGTATGTGCAGGAGCGCAAGGCGTTCGGCAAGGCCATCGCCAGCTTCCAGAACACCCGCTTCAGCCTGGCGGACATGCAGGCCCAGGTTGCGGTGAACAAGGCCTTTGTGGCGCAGTGCACGGATCAGTACGACCGTGGCGAGCTGACCGCCGTGAACGCCTCCATTGCCAAGCTCACCACCACCGAACTGCAGGGCGTGGTGGCCGACAAGTGTCTGCAACTGTTTGGCGGCTACGGTTATATGCAGGAGTACCCGATTTCCCGCGATTACGTGGATGCACGCATCCAGCGTATTTACGGCGGTACCAGCGAGGTGATGAAGGAAATCATTGCCCGCGACCTGCTCGGCCGCGCCTGACCCCGGGATGTGCCGGGCTTCGCTGGGCTCAGCCCGGCGAAGCCCGGTGCCACGCTAGGCGGCCGCCGACCGCTTGGCCACCGCCCGCAATACGATCCGGCACTGATTCTCCCCGTACTCACGAATGGCTTCCGCCGCGGCCTCGGTATCGCGCTGGGCCACGTTCGCCAGCAAGCGCTGAAAGATGGTGATCGACACCCCGAACTCCGTGGTCTCCTCGGTCAGGGCGATATAGGAGTAGCGCTGCAACAGCGGAATCATGTCGGCAATGGTGCGCGACATATAGGTATTGCGGGCGAACTCCAGCATGGCGGGCAGGTAGTCGAACACCAGCTGGTGCGCCCCAGCCACGTCTCCGGCCTCATAGCGTTCCTGTAACAACGGCACCAGGCGCGCCAGATGCTCCAGTTCATCCGGCCGCCAGTTGCGGGCCGCCCGGGCGGCCAGGTCCGCCAGCAGCAGAAACAGGAAGTCGTACAGCTCCCGCACCTGCTCTTCGGTGATGTCGCACACCTTGGCCCCGCGCCGGGGCTGTATCTCGATCAGGTGCCGGTTCTCCAGCACGCGGAAGGCCTCTCGGAGTGAGTTGGTGCTCACATTCAGGCTCTTCGCCAGCTCTGCTTCGGGCAGCTTGGCGCCCGGCGGCAGGTCTCCCTTGATGATGCGATCCCCAAGATGCTCGGCAATCTGTTCGCTCAGACTGATGGCTTTCAGTGGCATATGGCCTCCTTTGACTGGCGACAGTATAACCACTCCCTGATACCCGTGCATTACATGAATTGTTTGACACCTCAATTCTTCAGGTATAGTCTCGACCATGACAGTGAGCGATGGCAGGGATGGGCCCTGCCCGGGAGACTGAGTATGTTTGAGCGTATGAGTTCGGATCTGATGATCCTCTTCAAGCGTTTTGGTTATCTGTTGGTGCTGGTGGTGCCTGCCGTAGGCGTGGCGTGTTCCTGGCTGCTGGTGAACTCGCCCAATGCCAATTTCTGGGCTTTCTTCCCGATCCTCTTTACCTTCGGTCTGGTGCCGATCCTCGACTACATCGTCGGCAAGGATCCCGCCAACCCGGATGAAGAGATCCAGGTGCCCGCGATGAGCAACGAAATCTACTACCGCGTGCTGACCCTGATGTGCCTGCCGCTGCACCTGGGCGTCATGGCCTACGCAGGCTGGGCCTTCGTCAACGCTGAGCTGTCCCTGTTTGCGCAGTTGGGCTGGCTCATGTCCGTGGGCGTGATGGGGGGCATCATCGCCATCAACATCGGCCACGAACTGATCCATAAAGATCCGAAAATCGAAAACTGGGCGGGCGGCCTGTTCCTGGCCTCCGTGACCTATGCCGGTTTCAAGGTGGAGCACGTGCGTGGCCACCATGTGCATGTGTCCACCCCGAACGACGCCAGCTCGTCACGCTACAACCAGAGCATTTACGATTTCCTGCCCAAGGCCTTCCTGCACAACTTCACCAACGCCTGGCGCCTGGAAGCCGAGCGCCTGAAGCGCAAGGGCAAATCCCCCCTGAGCGTCTATAACGAGCTGATCTGGTGGTACAGCATTTCCGGCCTGTTCGCCCTGACCTTCTTTGCCGTGTTTGGCTGGATGGGTTTGCTGTTCTTCGTCGGCCAGAGCTTCTTCGCCTCGGCCACGCTGGAAGTGATCAACTACATCGAGCACTACGGGCTGCACCGTCGTGAGCTGGAAAATGGTCGCTTCGAACGTGTGACCCCGGCCCACAGCTGGAACAGCAACTACCTGCTGACCAACATGTTCCTGTTCCACCTGCAGCGTCACAGCGATCACCACGCTTATGCCAAGCGTCGTTACCAGGTGCTGCGCCACTACGAAGAAAGCCCGCAACTGCCGGGCGGCTATGCGGCCATGTTTGTGCTGGCCCTGGTGCCGCCGCTGTGGAAGAAAGTCATGAACCCGCGGGTTGAAGCCTACTACCAGGGCGAGCTGGACCAGCTCTTCCGCGAAGGTCGTCGCGTCAACAACATCTCGGCGTCCTGACGCTGAACCGGAATCACGACTGGCAGGCTCTCCGTGTCTGCAAGTGATTTGGGTGTCGCATGATCCGCTGAGGGGCGGACTCTTGGCACCACTCCGTCAAAGCCGGCGCTCCCCCGCCGGCTCACTTTTTTACCCTGGTAGGCTGGGCTGAGCACAGGCGAAGCCCGGCACTGAAAGCAGTAACCGACCTTCCAGGTCATGAGGTGGCGCTAGCACAAAGTCCAGGGATGCAAGCTGCGAGCGTGGAGGGGTAGGTTCCTGCATCAAAAGCGTGGCACTGCATCATCAGGGTTCTGGTGCCGGCACCCATACCGGATATATTCCCGGATATAGATGTAGAGCAGTTACTTGCTGACATAGTCGCATCATATGGACCGCCAACGAGTGTTTGATAATAAAAGCTCCCCGATAGCAGGAAATTCGCATTCAAATTTACAGTAGCGTTGGGAGGGTTTATTTGTAGCGATGAGTTCATTACAGAGACCCCCCCAGATGCTGACGCTCCTTCAGGAGGGCCTTGTTGAGAGTCGGAGTGGCATGCTACTGCGTCAACGGTTCCTTCCCCCTAAGATTTCGATTTTTTACGGTTGATGGTTATTGTCATCTGCGCAAGCGAAGCCGTCTTTGGTTGACGGACTTATTCGCACCTCAGCTTCTCCGGGAGGCAAATAGCGCGCCCCGGACTGAGCGCATAGTTCTCCATAAACTTCGGCTGCGAGCTCTTCGGGCGCAAGATGGATTATCGAGTACGATCCGCCTGGATTTTTCCTGAGCGTCTGGGTTATGAGAGCTTTCTTGCCGCCGGGAGTCTCTACGGTGATGGTTCTTTGAAATGTGTCATCGGCATGCCCGTGACTGAACAATCCAATTATCAGGAATCCAAGAAAATGGCGACGTAAAACAAGAAGGGAGCCAATCATAACGAGTCCGTCCGCTGAAATGGATGTTACTTGACACAAGGGTATCAGAGCAGTTGCTGTATTAGCACATGCATAGATGTACCGGTTTTGTCTATTGCCGCCAGAACAGCGGCATGAACAGCACCAGCATGGTAAAGACTTCCAGGCGGCCGAGCAGCATGGCGAAGCACATCAGCCATTTGGCAAAGCTGCTGATTTCGCTGAAGCCGCTGGCCACCCCTTCGATGCCGACGCCGAGGTTATTCAGCGAGGCGGTGGTGGTAGACAGTGCAGTACCCGCATCCATGCCGGTCATCATGAACAGCAGCGTGATGATCACGGCGACAGTGATATAAACACCCACGAAACCCCATACTGCCTGCAAGACGCGATCGTCCGCTGCGCGGCGGCCGAAGCGCACCGCAAACACGCCGGTGGGATAGATCAGTCGACGCAACTCGCGCAGGCTATGGTGAAAAACCAGCGCGGCGCGAATGATCTTCATGCCGCCGCCGGTAGAACCGGCGCAACCGCCGAGGAAGCTGGTAAGGATCAGCAAATAGGGAATATAGCTGGGCCAGGCGGCCGCGTCGGTGCTGGTCAGCCCCGTACCGGTGCTGAATGACAGCGACTGGAACAGTGCGTGGCGCAAGGTGGTCAGCGCATCGCCCTGATAGATGTTGAAGATCCACAGGCCGCCGGCAATAAAGCCCACATACAAGGTCAGCATGCCGACAAAGAAGCGGAACTCCGGGTCCATGATGTAGGCGGCGACGCTGCGCCCGCGCCACACGGCAAAATGCAGCGCAAAGCTCACCGCCCCGAGGAAGATGAACAGGCAGGCAATCAGGTCGATTACCGCGCTGTCGAAATGCGCCATGCTGGCGTCGTACATGCCGAAGCCGCCGGTGGAGACCGTGCTGAAACTGTGGCCGATGGCATCGAACCAGCTCATGCCCGCCCAGCGATACAGCACGGCGCAGGCAATGGTGAAGGCAACGTAGATGATCCACAGGGCTTTTGCCGTTTCGGCAATGCGTGGTGTCAGCTTGGCCTCTTTCATCGGCCCGGGAATTTCTGCCTTGAACAACTGCATGCCGCCGACGCCGAGCATGGGCAGGATGGCGATGGCCAGTACGATGATGCCCATGCCGCCCAGCCATTGCAGTTGCTGGCGGTAATAGCGCAAGGCATTGGGCAGGTCTTCAATGCCGGTCAGTACGGTGGCGCCGGTGGTGGTGAGCCCCGAAATGGCCTCGAAGACCGCATCGGTCACGGTCAGATCCAGCGCCGGGCTGAGCAACAGGGGAACGGCGCCAATGCTGCCCAGCACGGCCCAGAACAGGGTGACCACCAGGAAGCCGTCGCGGGTCTGCAACTCGGCCTTGTGCCGCCACACCGGCAACCACATCAGCAGCCCGAGCACAAAGATGATGCCGAAACTGCCGAGGAACGCCAGCTCGCTGCCGTCCTGGTAATACCAGGCGACCACCACCGGCGGCACCATGGAGAAACTGAACACCATCAGCAGGATGCCGAGAATTCTGGCGATCAGCGCGTAATGCATGGCGGCCCGTCCGGATGCCTAGAAAAAAGTGAAGCCCACCTGGAACAGCTTTTCCACATCGATGATGCGGCGCCGGTCCATGAGGAACAGAATCACGTGGTCGTCCTGTTCGATGACGATGTCATCGTGGGCGATCAGTACCTTTTCACCACGCACGATGGCGCCGATGGTGGTGCCTTCGGGCAGGTCGATATCCTCGATCATGCGCCCCACCACTTTCGAGCTGCGCGCGTCGCCATGGGCAATGGCCTCAATGGCTTCGGCGGCGCCGCGACGCAGGGAATGCACACTGACCACATCGCCGCGGCGCACATGGGTCAGCAGATTGCCGATGGTGGCCTGCTGCGGTGACACGGCGATATCGATGTCGTGCCCCTGCACCAGATCCACATAGGCGGGGTTGCTGATCAGCGTCATCACCTTGCGCGCGCCAAGCCGTTTGGCCAGCAGCGACGACATGATATTGGCTTCGTCGTCGTTGGTCAGGGCGCAGAACACATCGGTGTTTTCGATATTGGCTTTCAGCAACTGATCGCGATCGGTCACCAGCCCTTGCAGCACCACCGAGCGTTGCAGATTCTCCGACAGCCAGGCGCAGCGATCCGGCATGCGCTCGATCAGCTTGACGTTGTAACGGTGCTCCATGCCCTTGGCCAGGCGATAACCGATGTTGCCGCCGCCGGCGATGACGATGCGCTTGTAGTTGTGCTCCAGTCGCCGCAGTTCACTCATGACCGCGCGAATATCGTTGCGCGCGGCGACGAAGAAGACTTCGTCGTCGGCTTCGATCACGGTGTTGCCTTCCGGCAATATCGGTCGGTTGCGGCGGAAGATGGCCGCCACGCGGGTGTCCACGTTGGGCATGTGCTTGCGCAGTTCGCGCAGTTCGTTGCCCACCAGCGGGCCGCCGTAGTAGGCGCGCACCGCCACCAGCTGCACGCGCCCGCCGGCAAAGTTCACCACCTGCAAGGCGCCGGGCAGATCGATCAGACGGCGGATGTAATCGGTGACCACCTGCTCGGGGCTGATGATCACATCAATGGGAATGGCGTCGTTGCGGAACAGCTTTTCCTTGTGCACGTAATTGGCCGCGCGAATCCGGGCAATCTTGGTGGGCGTGCGGAACAGCGAATAGGCCACCTGGCAGGCCACCATGTTGACCTCGTCACTGTTGGTGACGGCAATCAGCATGTCGGCGTCTTCGGCGCCGGCCTGGCGCAGCACATTCGGGTAAGAGCCGCGCCCGGTGACGGTGCGGATATCGATACGGTCGCTGAGTTCGCGCAGACGGTCGGCGTCGGTGTCGATGACGGTAATGTCATTGCGCTCGCCGGCCAGGTTCTCCGCCAGCGTGCCGCCCACCTGCCCGGCGCCGAGAATGATGATCTTCATCGGCGCGCGTCCTCAGTCTGCCTTGCGCAGGCGGGCCAGATAGAAACCGTCGTGCCCGCCTTCGCGGGGCAACCACTGCGCGCCTGCCTGCACTGCCACATCACCACTGACCTGTGCCGTGTCATCCCGTGCATCCCCCTGCCGGGCAAGGAAGGCGCTGACCTGTGCCGCATTCTCCTGCGTCAGTGTCGAGCAGGTGGCGTAGACCAGCAGACCCCCGGGTCTGATAAGCGGCCATAATGCATCCAGCATGCGGGCCTGTAAACCGGCCAGCGTCGGCAGGTCGGTGGCGCGACGATGCCATTTCACATCCGGCTGACGCCGCAGGATGCCGGTGGCGGAACACGGCGCGTCCAGCAGGATGGCATCAAAGGGCGTGCCGTCCCACCAGGCTGACGGCACAACCGCATCACCGGCGAGCACTGTCGCGTTCGCGCCCAGCCGCGCCAGATTGCTGCGCACCCGGTCCAGGCGCGCCGCATCGTTGTCCAGCGCGATCAATGTCGCGCCGGGAAAACGCTCGGCCAGTTGTCCGGTTTTGCCGCCCGGTGCGGCACAGGCATCCAGCAGGCGACCGTCGTCCGGTGCGTCAATGAGTTCGGCGGGCAGTTGCGCTGCTTCGTCCTGCACCGAGAAGACGCCGTCGTTGAAGCCGGGCACCGCGTTTACCGGTACCGCCTCGTCCAGATAGAAGGCATAGGGCGCCAGGCTGCCAGCATGATGCGGCAATCCGGCGGCTTCCAGGCGTTGTGCCAGCGCCGCCGCATCACCGTGCAGGCGATTGCCGCGCAACGTCATGGGCGCGGGCACGATGCTGGCGCGGGCCATGGCGGTGGCCTGATCGTCGCCCCAATCGGCACACCACTGTTGCCACAGCCAGTCCGGCAACGAGCAGGCGATGGCGACCGGCAAGGCGGCGCGGACCTCGTCGATCTCCGTGCGTCCGGCCTTGCGCAGCAGGGCGTTGCTCAGCCCGGCCGCCCAGGGGGCGTTCAGGGTCCGGCACAGATCCGGGTAGGCATTCACCACCGCATGGGCGGGGCGCTCGGTAAACCAGAGTTCATACAGGCCGCACAGCAATGCCAGCCGCACGCCCCGGGCACTGGGTTTGAGGGGCTTGTCCATGGCGCTGTCCAGCCAGTGGTCCAGCAGCCGGTAGTGGCGGCACACGCCAAAGCACAGATCACTGACCAGGCCACGGTCCGCCGGGCTGAGGCCGTCGCGGACTTCACCCAGGGCCTCGCGCAGGCTGCGGCCCTGCTCGTCGGCGGGCAGTATCTCGCCCAGCAGGACCACGGCCAGATGACGCGGATCTGTGGGCCGGGTGGGTCGGCGGGCGGCCGGGCGGCGGCCGGCAGAACGCGGCCCGGAAGCGTGTCGGGCAGTACGGGGTGAGGCGCTGCGCGGGTGGCGGCTCATGCCGCACCACCCAGGGTCTGCCCGGTGTGCAGCGCATCCGGTCGCCCGCGCAGCAGATCGGCGACGGGCATGGCTTTCTTGCCGGGCAGTTGCAGGGTGACCAGCCGAAGCACGCCCTGGCCGCAGGCCACATCCACGCCCGCCGGGCTGACGGCCACGACCGTTCCGGGGGGCTCCCGGCGTTGATCATGGATTGCTTCGCTGGCCCACACCCGCAGGGTGTCCCCCGCCAGCGTGGTCCAGGCCACCGGCCAGGGATTGAAGGCGCGCACCTGGTCGTGCAGCGCCCGGGCATCGCGCGACCAGTCCAGGCGGCCTTCATCCTTGGTCAGCTTGTGGGCGTAGGTCACGCCCTCTTCGGGCTGTGCCTCGGCACGGGCGAGCGCAGCAGGCAGGTCATCGAGCACCGTGACCAGCGCCTCGGCGCCCAGGGTGGCAATGCGCTGATACAGGCTGCCGCCGGTGTCCTCCGGCGTGATCGGTGTGCGGACCTTGTGCAGCATCGGCCCGGTATCCAGGCCCACATCCATTTGCATGATGGTGACACCGCTCTCGGTATCCCCTGCGGCGATGGCCCGATGCACCGGCGCCGCACCGCGCCAGCGCGGCAGCAGCGAGCCGTGCACGTTCAGGCAGCCATGGCGCGGGATCGCCAGCACGGCTTGCGGGATGATCAGCCCGTAGGCCACCACCACCATGACATCAGCCTCGAAGGCGCGCAGCTGCGCCTGGACGGCAGGGTCTTTCAGCTTTTCCGGTTGCAGCACCGGCAGCCGGTGCTGCTCGGCCAGTTGCTTGACCTCACTGGCGACCGGCTTGCGGCCGCGCCCGGCGGGGCGATCGGGCTGGGTCAGTACCGCCACGACCTGATGACCGCTGGCCAGAAGGGCCGCCAGCGAGGTGGCGGCGAAATCCGGCGTCCCGGCAAAGATAATGCGCAAGGGTCAGGCTCCCTGGGGTGATTGGAACGCGATTCGGGGATGATCAGGCGCGCTGGCGGTGGACCTTTTCCAGCTTCTTCCTGATCCGGTCGCGCTTCAGGCGCGAGATATGGTCGACAAACAGCTTGCCGTCCAGATGATCGATTTCATGTTGCAGGCACACCGCCAGCAGGCCATCGCATTCCATTTCGAAGGGTTCGCCATCGCGGCCCAGGGCGCGCACCTTGATGCGGTCCGGGCGCTCCA
Organism: Isoalcanivorax indicus; assembly: GCF_003259185.1. Lineage (NCBI taxonomy): Bacteria > Pseudomonadati > Pseudomonadota > Gammaproteobacteria > Oceanospirillales > Alcanivoracaceae > Isoalcanivorax > Isoalcanivorax indicus. The sequence goes on along the minus strand of NZ_QGMP01000002.1, from coordinate 164,961 downwards.
CGGTTTCATAGAAGCCGGGCACCGACAGGCAGCCTTCATCGTAGGTCTTGGTCTCGCCGGTGAGCGGCGTCACTTCCGGGTTGATGAACACCATCGGCTCGTTGTGATCGTCGGACACATCCAGCACCAGCAGGCGCTTGTGCACGTTCACCTGAGAGGCGGCCAGCCCGATGCCGGGGGCGGCGTACATGGTTTCAAACATGTCGTCGATCAGTTTGCGAAGCTCGTCATCCACCTTTTCCACCGGCTTTGCTACCGTGCGGAGCCGGGGATCCGGGAATTCGAGAATATCCAGTAGCGCCATAGGGTGTGTCCAGTTGTTCCAGTAGTACTCGAAATTTGGTTGCTAAATATATGATCGTGTTGCTAATATCGGTTGAAATTCGTACAACGAACGGGTCGGCCTGTGGGGGACGATCCAGAACAATGATAAAAGGAATCCGGCAATGATGAAATCGCTGCTGCGCGCTGTATCTACTGCCGCTCTGCTTGCTGCATGGGGCTGGGCCAGTGCCCAGGTCGCGCTGCGCGACAACCACCCTGATGTCTACTACGTCAAACCGGGTGACACCCTGTGGGATATTTCCAGCACGTTTCTCAGCAATCCGTGGCAATGGCCGGAGCTGTGGCACGGCAATGACAAGATCGACAACCCGCACCTGATCTACCCCGGCGACGTGATCCGCCTGCGCATGGTGGAAGGTCGTCCGCAACTGGATGTGGAGCGTGCGGTGCGCGTGGCGCCGGATGAAGACGGCGTGGTGCGCCTGTCGCCGCAAGCGCGGATTCTGCCGCTGGCCACCGCCATTCCCGCCATTCCGCTGGGCAATATCCAGACGTTCCTGCGCGAAGCGCTGGTGCTCAGCCGTGAAGAGCTGGCCCAGTCGCCCTATATTGTCGGCGGCACGGACCGCCGCGTGATCTACGGGCAGGGCGATCTGGTGTATGCCCGCGATGTGGTCAGCCAGTGGGAAGACCTGATTCAGGATTACGGCTTCTACCGGGCTGGCGAGCGTTACGTGGACCCCGAGACCAACGAGATTCTGGGTTACGAAGCCCTGCAGATCGGTTCTGGTCGGGTGACGGCGCACGATGGCGAGATCCTGACCCTGCGTGTGCAGCGCTCCACCGAAGAACTGCGTGCCCAGGACCGGGTGCTGATCAGCCCCGAGCGACGCCTGCAATCCACCTTTTACCCGGCGGCGCCGGATGAGGAAGTGGGGGCTCGCATCATCCGCTTCTTCGACCGCCTGAACAGCGTGGCCCGCAACGACGTGGTGGTGATCAACCGCGGTTCCCGCGAAGGTCTGCGCGAAGGCCATGTGCTGGATATCTTCCAGCAGGGTGAGGCCGTACGCGACCGCGATCGCAACGAGATGATCCGCCTGCCGGATTCCAAGTCCGGCACCATGATCCTGTTCCGCGTGTTCGAGAAGGTCTCCTTCGGCCTGATCATCGAGTCCACCAAACCGATTTACATGCAGGACCTGGTGCGTAACCCGTCTACCCTGTAAGCCTGAACCTCTTCTGAACACCCGGGCCGCGCACGGATCGCGCGGCCTTCCACATTCTGAAGCATTGCTGGAGAGCACCATGGATGGTTTCACCCGGCGCCTCGCGCTGTCACTGGCCTTTGATACGGCCGCCCCCCGACTTGGCCCCCTGCTCAACGCCCACCGTGACGACCCGGTCAGCGATGCGGGCGACGGGTTGCCGGTTTCGCTGCTGGACGATGCCGGTCTGCCGGATCCGCAACGGTTGAACCCCTGGTTGCCCCCGGCGTTACGCCAGCGCCGGCCCGTGGCGACGGCCCGGTTGCACGGCTGGGCCGATCAGCTGCGCGCCGACGGTTGGCAACTGCTGGCGCTGACCGATGCGCACTATCCTGCCCTGCTGGCCGCCCTGCCCGATGCGCCGGGGCTGCTGTTCGTGCGTGGCGACAGCGCCTTGCTGCACGCGCCGCAACTGGCCATGGTGGGCGCCCGCAACGCCTCCCCGGAAGGGCTGGGCCATGCGCATCGCTTTGCCGCCGCGCTGGCGGAAAAAGGTTTCGTCATCAGCAGCGGCCTGGCCCTGGGCATCGATGCCGCCGCCCACGAAGGCGCCCTGAGCCGCGGCCATACCCTGGCGGTGATGGGCGGCGGCCCGGATCGCATCTATCCCCCGCGCCACGCGGCGCTGGCGGCGCGCATCGTTGAGCAAGGCGGTGCGCTGGTCACCGAATACCCGCCCGGCATGGCGCCGCGCAAGGAACACTTTCCGCTGCGCAATCGCATCATCAGCGGCTTGTCCCTGGGCGTGATCGTGGTGGAGGCCGCGCTGCGTTCCGGCTCGCTGATTACCGCCCGGCTGGCGGCGGAACAGGGCCGCGCCGTGTTCGCCATCCCCGGCGCGTTGAACAATCCCCTGAGCCGAGGCTGCCACCGGCTGCTGCGTGACGGCGCCCACTGGCTGGAGAGCCTGGACGATGTGCTGGCGCATTTCAGCGACTTCACCGCCCTGGCGGGCAGCCTGAACCCGCAAGATGGCGGTGCGCAGACGAGCCTGCCACTGGCGCCCGCCTCCGGCCTGCTGGCACACCTGCACAGCGGCGTGAACACCCTGGACGACCTGGCACGCCGCACCGGGCAGAGCGTGGCCGAGCTGGCCGCCGAACTGGCGCGGCTGGAGTTCAGCGGTCAGGTGCGTCGGGTGCCGGGCGGTTACGCGCGCTGCTGACGCTACCGTTTGCCCCACACGTTCCCCGGCTGCGGCGTTGGCATTACACTGGGCGCGACTTTTCTTCCTGCCCGAAGCGATGCCCACCATGTCTGAGACCGCAGTCCCCCCGTCTGTCGCCCTGGCCGCCCGCGTGGTGCGTGGCGGCGGCGTGATCGCCTATCCCACCGAAGCGGTTTACGGCCTGGGTTGCGACCCGGCCAATGAAGAGGCGGTGCTGCGCCTGCTGGAGATCAAGCAGCGCCCGGTGCACAAGGGGCTGATCCTGTTGGGCGCCGATGCAGAACAACTGCGGCCCTGGATCAAGGTGAGCGACGCGGAGCTGGCGCGCATGACCGAGCGCTGGCCCGGCCCGGTGACCTGGGTGGTGCCCGCCAGTGCGCGTGTGCCGGGCTGGGTGCGCGGTGAGCATGCCACTGTGGCGGTGCGTGTGAGTGGCCACCCGCTGGCCCGTGCCATCGCCGCTGCCGCTGGCACGCCGATCATTTCCACCAGCGCCAACCTCAGCGGCCGCCCCTCGGCGCGCAACCGCTTTCAGGTGGCGCGACAACTGGGCGACCAGCTCGACCTGATCGTCAACGGCGACTGCAACCTGGCACAGCGCCCGTCTGCTATCATTGACCTTGCCAGCGGCGCGCACCTGCGCCGCTGAGCCCGGGCCACCCGGGCACCGCCGACACCGCAACAAGAGATCACACCTCCATGCCCCAGATTGACCCGAACGCCGTCAAAGCCTATCTGCTCGACCTGCAAGATCGCATTTGCGCCGAGCTGAGCGAGGAAGATGGCGGTGGCCAGTTTGTCGAAGACAGCTGGACCCGCGAGGAAGGCGGCGGCGGTCGCTCCCGTGTGCTCACCCAAGGCGCCGTGATCGAAAAAGGCGGCGTCAACTTTTCCCATGTGTTCGGCACGCAACTGCCGCCGTCGGCCACCGCCGCCCGGCCCGAGCTGGCCGGGCGCAGCTTCCAGGCCATGGGCGTGTCGCTGGTGATCCATCCGCACAACCCTTACGTGCCCACCAGCCACGCCAACGTGCGTTTCTTCATTGCCGAGAAGCCCGGCGAAGCGCCCGTGTGGTGGTTCGGTGGCGGCTTCGACCTGACGCCCTATTACGGTTTTGAAGAAGACGTGCGCCACTGGCACCAGACCGCCCATGACGCCTGTGCGCCGTTTGGCGACGACATCTATCCGCGCTTCAAGCAATGGTGCGATGACTACTTTTTCCTGAAGCATCGCAACGAACCCCGTGGCGTGGGCGGGCTGTTTTTTGATGACCTGAACGCCGCCGGTTTCGATGACAGCTTTGCCCTGATGCGCAGCATCGGTGACGCCTACATTCAGGCCTACCGGCCGATCATGGCGCGGCGCAAGGACCAGCCGTTCAGCGAGCGTGAGCGCCAGTTCCAGCTGTATCGCCGGGGCCGCTATGTGGAATTCAATCTGGTCTATGACCGCGGCACCCTGTTTGGCCTGCAATCTGGGGGCCGCACCGAATCCATCCTCATGTCCCTGCCGCCGCTGGTGCGCTGGGATTATGACTGGCACCCGGAACCGGGCACGCCCGAAGCCGCGCTGTATGACCAGTTTCTGATTCATCGGGAGTGGCTCTGATGGCGCGCTACGCCGTATTCGGCAACCCCGTTGCCCACTCGAAATCGCCACAGATTCATCAGGCGTTCGCGGCCCAGCGTGGTGCTGAACTGGTGTATGAACGCATTGCTGCCCCGCTGGACGGCTTTGCCGAGGCGGTTGCCGACTTCTTTGCGGCGGACGGTGCCGGGGCCAACGTGACGGTGCCTTTCAAGGAACAGGCCTTTGCCCTGTGTGCAGAGCGCACCGAACGCGCCGAGCTGGCCGGTGCCGTGAATACTCTGTGGCAGCAGGACGGGCGGCTGCACGGCGACAACACCGACGGCGCCGGGCTGCTGGCGGATATCCGCGACAATCTGCGCTGGCCCGTGGCGGACCGTCGCGTGCTGATTTTGGGTGCCGGTGGCGCCGTGCGCGGCGTACTGGGCCCCCTGCTGGCGGCATGTCCGGCCAGCCTGACCATCGCCAACCGCACCGCAGACAAGGCCCACGCGCTGGCCGCACTTGCAAAAAAATCCAAAATTGGTGGCCCGCCGCCCCCGCTTATCGAAAGCTGCGGCTATGATCAATTGCATGACGGCTTTGATCTGGTGATCAACGGCACCTCGGCGGGCCTCAGCGGCGCCATGCCCGACCTGCCCGACACGCTGCTGACAGCGCATGGCCAGGCCTATGACATGGTGTACGGCAACGAGCCCACCGTGTTCCTGCGCTGGGCGGCGGCACGCGGCGCCGCCACCGCCGACGGCCTGGGCATGCTGGTGGAGCAAGCTGCCGAAGCCTTTGCCCGCTGGCACGGCTGGCGCCCGGCCACGGCCCCGGTGATGGCCGCCCTGCGCTGAGCGCCGTCAGGCTGGCTTGCCCGAAAAGGACTGCCCATGCACCGCACAAGGATTCGCCCCGCGTTAGCCCTGCTGTGTCTGCTCAGCGCCCCCACGGCCGCCCTGGCGAGCACGCTCAATATCGCCTGGGACAACGACCTGCTGACCGGCGAAGACAAGGGCTACACCAACGGCGTGCGGATCTCCTACCTGAGCAGCGCCGCCGAACGTAACGACACCTGCCGCCTGTGCCTGCCGCGCCGCGCCCGTGACAGCTTCGGCTGGTTGCCGGGCATCGGCAGCCCCGATCGCGACCATGCCCTGAGCGTGTCACTGGTCCAGCTGATGGTCACCCCGGAAGACATCGAGGCCGAGGCGCCACAGTTTGATGACGTGCCCTATGTCGGCCTGGCCGCCATCGAGGCCACCCTGTTTTCCTGGAATCGCCAGCACCTGGTGGGCTACGGCCTGATGGCAGGGCATACTGGCCCCGACTCCGGCGCCAAGCGCAGCCAGGAATGGGTGCACAAGGTGACCGGCAGCACCAACCCCAATGGCTGGGACAACCAGCTGGGTCCCGATGTGGTGGGCGGTGTTCACGCGCTTTACGCCAACCGGTTTCATACCAGCGGTCCGAACGGCTTCCAGAGTGAACTCGTGTGGTCGGCGGGTACCCGCCTGAGCAGCTTTATCACCAGCGCCGAAACCGGCCTGTTCTGGCGCATGGGGCATAATTTGCCGGGTAACTTCGTACCGGAATACGCCGGCCTGTCTTCCACCATCGGCCTGCCCGGTCTGCTGGATATTCCCGGCCGTGGCTGGTCCCTGTTTGCCGGCCTGATCGGTGAGGGCATCGCCTACAATTACATCGAAGATCGCGGCAGCGACTACGCCTTTCGCCAACGCCACTTCACCGGCGGCCTCAGCCTGGGCGGCTCCGTGCACACCGAAAACTTCCAGTTTGCCCTCACCCTGCGCGCCACCACCTCCCAGCAGGAAACCAACAAGGACCCCATGAGTTTCGGTACCCTGTCGTTCACCTGGCGGTTGTAGGGTTCACGCATCCTCGGCCAGATACTGGTCCTTCAGCTTTACGTAGTTGCCAGCTACATACGGCAGGAACTCCAGCTCCTCCTGCGTCAGCGGGCGCACCGACTGGGCCGGTTTGCCGCGATACAGGTAGCCCGGGCGCAGCGACTTGCCCGGGGGCACCAGAGAGCCCGCGGCCAGGATTACGTCGTCGCCGATGCGGGCGCCGTCCATGACGATGGCCTGCATACCGATCATCACCCGGTTGCCGATATGGCAGCCATGCAGCATCGCCTGGTGAGCAATCGTCACATCATCGCCGATAGTGAGCGCAAACCCACCCGGGTTAAACCGAGAGTCGTGGGTGATATGCAGCACGGCGTTGTCCTGCACGCTGCAGCGCGCCCCCAGCTCGATAAAGTGCATGTCGCCCCGGATCACCGCGCAGGGCCACACCGAACAATCCGGCCCCAGGGTCACATCCCCGATCACCTGCGCCGACGGGTCCACCCACACCCCTTCCCCCAGTTGCGGGGTCTTGCCAGCGAATGTGCGTACAGCCATGGGGACTCCTCCGGATAATGATCTCCGCTGCAAGGTAGACCGGGCGCCGCGCCCCGGCAAGCCCGGTCACATGACGAGCACGCCGCCGTGATAGCATGCTGGCTTGAACCCCGGGGCCCCTGACCCCATCCAAAGGGTATCGAAACGTCCCGATTTGCCGAGGAGCCCCGCATGTCCAGCAACCCCCTGATCGATTACCCCGGCCTGCCGCCGTTTTCTGCCATCAAGCCCGAGCATGTGGAGCCGGCGGTGGACGCGCTGATCGAATCCGGCCGGGCGCGGATCAAGGCGCTGCTGGCGGAGGGTGGCCCCTGGACTTGGGCCTCGCTGGTGCAGGCGCTGGATGAAGAAGATGACCGCCTGGGCAAGGCCTTCGGCCCCGTGGGCCACCTGAACGCCGTGGCCCAGAACGAAGCCCTGCGTAATGCCTACAACGCCTGCCTGCCCAAGCTGTCGGAATACGGCACCGAGACCGGCCAGAACGCCGACCTGTTTGCCGCCTACCAGAGCGTGCGCGACAGCGAGGAATACGCCCGCCTGACCCCCGCCCAGCAAAAGGACCTGGACGACACCCTGCGTGACTTCCGCCTGTCTGGCGTGGACCTGCCCGTGGAGCGCAAGGCCGAGTACATGGCCAACAGCAAGCGGTTGTCTGAACTGACCTCGCGCTTCTCTGACAATGTGCTGGACGCCACCCAGAGCTGGCGCAAGCACGTGACCGACGAGCGTGAACTGGACGGCCTGCCCGACGTTGCCCGCGCCGGCGCCGCCGACAAGGCCAAGGAAGAAGGCCTGGACGGCTGGATGCTGACCCTGGACTTCCCCTGCTATTACGCCGTGATCTGCCACGCTACGAACCGCGCCCTGCGCGAAGAGATGTACCGCGCCCACTGCACCCGCGCCTCGGAAGAAGGCCCGGATGCAGGCAAGTTCGACAACAGCGCCCTGATGCGCGAGATCCTGCGCCTGCGCCACGAACAGGCCCGCCTGCTCGGCTTCAACCACTATGCCGAAAAATCCCTGGCCACCAAGATGGCCCGCGACGTGGACGAAGTGCAGACCTTCCTGCGCGACCTGGCCCGCCGCGCCAAGCCCCAGGCCGAGAAAGAGCTGGCCGAACTCAAAGCCTTTGCGGCTGAAAACGGGGCCAGCGACCTGCAACCCTGGGATATCGGATTCTGGAGCGAACGCCTGCGCGAAGCCCGCTACAGCATCTCTGAAGAAGAGCTGCGCCCCTGGTTCCCCGCCGAAAAAGTGATCCACGGCATGTTCGCCGTGGTGGAGAAGCTGTTCGCCATCCGCATCCAGGCCAAAGACGGCGTGGACACCTGGCACAAGGACGTCCTCTATTACGACGTTGTCGATGAATCCGGCACCCTTATCGCTGGCTTCTACCTGGACATGTACGCCCGCACCGGCAAACGCGGTGGCGCCTGGATGGACGACTGCCAGGTGCGGCGCCGCCGCCTGGACGGCAGCCTGCAACTGCCCGTGGCGTATCTGAGCTGCAACTTCGCCCCGCCCGCCGGCGGCAAGCCCGGCCTGCTGACCCACGACGAAGTGACCACCCTGTTCCACGAATTCGGCCACGGCCTGCACCACATGCTGACCGAACAGGACGTGAGCGGCATTTCCGGCATCAACGGCGTGGCCTGGGACGCCGTGGAGCTGCCCAGCCAGTTCATGGAGAACTGGTGCTGGACCGAAGAAGGCATCCGTCTGATCTCCGGCCACTATGAAACCGGCGAACCCCTGCCCCGCGAAAAACTGGACAAGATGCTCGCCGCCAAGAACTTCCAGAGCGCCATGATGATGGTGCGCCAGCTGGAGTTTTCCCTGTTCGATATGCGCATCCACGCCGAATACAACGACCAGCTGGACATCCAGACCGTGCTCGACGAGGTGCGCGACGAAGTGGCCGTGATCAAGCCCCCCGCCTTCAACCGCTTCCAGAACGGCTTCGGCCACATCTTCGCCGGGGGCTACGCCGCAGGCTACTACAGCTACAAATGGGCCGAAGTGCTCTCTGCCGATGCCTACGCCCGCTTTGAGGAAGAAGGCGTGTTCAACCCCGACACCGGCCGCGACTTCCGCCAGCACATCCTGGCCATGGGCGGCAGCCAGGAGCCCATGGAGCTGTTCAAGGCCTTCCGCGGCCGCGAACCCAGCGTGGAACCCCTGCTGCGCCACAGCGGCATTGCCGCATGAGCGTGAAACGCCGCTTTATCGCCGGCGCCACCTGCCCGGAGTGCGGCGCCCTGGACAAGATCGTGCGTGTCCAGGACGGCGACAGCCTGTGGATGGAGTGCGTGGCCTGCGATATGCGCAAGGATCTGGACGCTGAACCGGCGCCCGCCCCGACATCGCCAGAGGGCGGTGATGGGGGCGGGAGCAGCCCGGTGGTGTGGAAATCGGGCAAATAGGCCGATGATGGCAAAGTGCCATCACTTGAAATAAATCTTCCTTCCGGTATTACTTACCTCACAGAAGAAATGAGACAGGGGTCACGCTGGGCGTGGCGCTTGTTTGTGGGGGGATCGTGCTTGGGGGAGTGCGATTTCTGGCGGTAGCGTGGGTGGGTTTGAATAGATGAGCATGCTTCCTGTCATTGTGCCCTCCGTCATGTTGGCAAGTTCGTTCTCTGTTTTTAGAGAGATATAAAAGCCATTTGGAGTGAATTGATATCTGGATAGGCTGCGGGCGTCGTTATTCAATATATGCTCCGGCGTCCTAATACCTGTTATGGAGCTCTGCCTTTTGCATTTAATTGGGCGTAGGTTTGTCCGGCTGCGTCGTGCCACAAGTCGGCTTCACCGGTATTGAAATTCACCGGCTCATCGCAGGCTCGGCAGTTCCGTTCCTGGTGGCAGTCGGAAAGTAAACGGTAATCGGCCACATCATCGCTATCGGCGTGGTGAGCCAGTAAGAGGATTTTGGGGCGGCGGCAAGCCATAGTTCTTGCCCCGCATTGTTCGGGCTGTGGCTCCGCTAGCGCTTCGCAAAGTGCTAATAGAAAGTCGGGAGCGTCGCAGCCATAACCAAGCGCAGCACTACACAGCCTTCGGCTGTCGGACGCGCGCAAGCTCGCGCCGGTGTGCGCGGCGTTAAGCGTAAATATCAATGAGCATTTTCAAATTCCAGCCAAGATGGAAAGAAGAACTGGTCGTTTCCGGGCCTGGTGGTTCGTTTGTTCTTGAGCTTCCGATGGGAATACTATCTGCTTATCTTCCAACAGAATCAGCATGGGAACGGAGGGCTCCGGCTTGGGCAAGAGATGTTTGGCCTCAGTTAAAGCAGGAGCTGGAGGAATGGTGTGCCGCTAATAAGGCTCAATTCATCATTGATGAATCTGCAGGTGTCTACTAATGAGTAAAGAGGCCCCCACACTTAACAAGTTGCATCAGTACGCGCCTGTGGCGCCGGACGTTCGTTCCTCGCATCGCTGTGCAAAGCGTTACGTCTACTGGGAAGCATCTGAATGCGGGAAGTAAGATCAAATTTGTACCCCTGTCGTCACTGCGACGAAACGGGTGTCTGCAAATCGGGGACGAATGGCTCGAGTTGTTTGGCTTGCGCGAAATATCACGAATTAAAAGGAAAGGAATTTGTTGGGCTAGCTTGTGGCACCTGTGGCGGGCTAGGGAAGTCGGAACCAATGACTGAGCGATTAGATAAGCGAACCAAGCCATTGCTAGCAATGGGTATTGTTTTTCTGGTTCTGCTTTTTGTTTTTGTTCTGGCTCTGAGTAGAAATCCGTATTTTACTGAATTCCTCGCTTTCGCAGGTACCTTGATTGGCGGCGTCACTGCCTTCTACTTCAACAGCCGGAATAACACATAAGAATGTGGTCAATGAAACGCGCAAATACGCTGCGCTTCATTGTTGCCCATTACCGTTGGCGTTATGCGATAAGGAGTCCGGGGTGAGAATCAGCGAAAGATTTAGTTTAGAAGCCACTCAGTTCGAGCTAGATTTTGTTGATATAGATACAGATTATGACACGCCTTTGTTTGTCGATCCATTTTTTCTTGGCTGCCGCACCGACTTGTGGTCTTTGAATGCCACACGAACACTTCGAAGCTTCTTCCAGACCTTTGTTAATTTTATTCGAGATGACGAAAGGAGGAGAGCGAGAGCTCTTTTTAATTATCTACACGAACCCAATGAAACATGTTTGGGCCTATCCAGGGGAAAGCCTCGTGGCAATGCTATTGGCTCCATCGACAGCGAGAAGCTTTTTAATAGCATCGCTCAGAGCAAGGCTGTGGCCACTGGAATTGTGGAGGACCTAGAAGATTTCCGTCTCTTTATTGACGGCATCGATAAAGACAAAATATCAGATATGACTACGAATATAATTCGTGGTCATCTTGTAACTTACACGCAAGAGCAGTGTAAGTTATGGGGGATCGCGTTACAACAAAACGTGCAGTCTGGATTCTATTGGGAGCGCGCTGCAAATGAGTGGAGAAATCGGCATGAATCAATGCTTGTTATAGAGGGGCGAAAGATACTATTAGTGCCTAAAGGAATTGTCTCCTACTCCAATAAATACACGCCTCAAAAGTATTACAATCAATTTGTTCTCGAATACCTGCAACATGAGCATCTTCGAAACTATTCAGCCCTTGTTCAACATCGCGTAAACGGTATGCCATATGTAACAAAGAAGTCCTTAAAGGAGTCCGGGGAGTCCGCCTATTCGAAAGACTTTCTTGCTACTTTTACAGATGCCCATCCTGAGGTTTTTCGTGATTTTAAAGAGTGGATCCAGCACACAGCTACAGCCATCTCTAACGAAGAATTAGACGATAGTGATCCCGCGATTATTGCGCAGTACTTAATCAGAAAGCTTGGTCAGATTGCCGCGGGTGGAGAAGGCGCAACCAGATATCATAGATTGGTGGTCGGCATTTTGGAGTTCCTTTTTTACCCTGATGTTGTCTCACCTATAGTTGAGAATGAGATCCATGATGGTAGAAAGCGGGTAGATATCACTTTTGATAATGCAGCACGCGGAGGGTTTTTCTATCGACTACATACCACTTATCAAACTCCCGCCCAGTTCATTTTTGTGGAATGCAAGAACTACTCCCGTGAAGTTGCCAATCCAGAGATAGATCAGCTGTCTGGCCGTTTCTCAATGAATTTGGGCAAGTTTGGTCTGCTTCTTTGTAGAACGGTAGATGATATGGATACTCTACTGGCAAGATGTAACGATACGTATGTGGATGGCAGGGGGATCATGCTTCCAATAATTGACGACGATTTAATCGTAATGCTCAACAAGGTTATAGAGGGTGTTCCAAACCCCTATGAGGAATTTCTATCCCAAAGATTCCGCGCAGTGGCATTAAATTGAGTACGCCTGACAAGCGCAATCAAGCAGAAAAAAATTCTGCCCGCAACGCGAATCCTATAGTATCGCGGGCGTTTAACTTCCCCGAGACCATTTTAAGGAGTTAAAATGGGAAAAATAGTAGCCTTGTATAACAATAAAGGCGGAGTATCTAAAACCACTACCAACTTTAACTTGGGAGCTTATCTCGCATCTACTGGAAAACGCGTCTTAGTAGTTGATTGCGATCCACAGTGCAACATGACTGAGCTTTTCTTGGCTGCGCGGGAGGATATTGATGATCCTGATTGTTCGTTGCCCGGAACATCAATTTATGAATCAATGCTACCGAGATTTAAGGGCCAGCAAGGTGAAATAAACCAGGCTGATATAGAACTTGTTGAGCATAATTTATATAAGTCATTATTTTTATTTCGGGGTGATCTAGAATTCTCGAGAGCAGAAACGTACTTCGGCACGGCCTGGAACCAAGCTGTTACCGAAAATATACATGAGAAAAACACTTACATTGTTGTGCACAGATTATTGCGTTCGCTGATTGACGCACGCGGATTCGATTACGTTCTGTGTGATGTTGGCCCTAGTACAGGTGCAATTACTAAAACTATCGTTATAGCATCCGATGAGATTGTTGTTCCACTTGTTCCAGATCGTTTTTGTTATCAAGCTGTAAAGTTGTTAGGTAATGTCATTAGCGAATGGATTGATCGCCATCGAATAATTTCTCAGTCTTTGGTGCCGTTTGGCATTGAACCCTTTGAAGGTAAGCCTAAATTGGCTGGAACAATTCTCCAGAACTTTAAGGTTCATGCAGGTGCAAGGGTGAAGGAGTCATATATAAAATGGCAAAAGAAAATATCAAATGAAATTTCTACATCTCTTTGCAAGGAAGGACTTTTTGAGCCAAAATTTGGATTTGACGTAGATAATCCATACGTTGCATCCATAAAGGACGTGGCGGTGTTGGCGCCGATTGCACAACTATTTGGAAGAGCCATATTTGATATTCAGCAAGAACATACAAAGGAGGCTTCAAGTGATGGCAGGATGTACTACGGCTCAGTTTGGGAGCCTTGGGTAGACAGGATGAACGATTATAAGCATGAAATTTCACTGATAGCAGAGTCAATTTCATGAGTTCTGAGTTTGTTTACACCGCGCTGCTTGATGTTCTCTCTTACCGCAACAGGCTAAATCAAGATGTACAGAGCGGTAAGGAAAGCTTTAAGGATGATTTGGTTCAATCCTTATCAATCTTCAATACAGTAAATAACGCCATTTTTAGTGTTCAGGCTATATCGGACACAGTTATCATTACTTGTAACAATCACGATAGGTTTGTGGAGTTTATTGCGCTACTAAAAAAGGTTTTTATATCCTTTATGGAGAGGGGTTTGTTTATTCGGGGAGGGGTGGCTTACTCAAAGCACTTTCACAGCGGTAGAATTACTTATAGTCACGCGGTTGCGCGAGCATACGAGCTAGAAAGCAAGGAAGCGATATACCCGCGCATAGTTATAGATAAGAATATTTTGGATATGTACGTGGCCGGAAGAGGGCTTCCAAAGATATTCGATGAAGGGTTCCTGGTTAAACAAAATGGCATTGTTTTCCTGAATATTGCTGATCCAAAGAACTGGGATAAAGTATATGGCATGGCAAGAGAAATATACTTAAGAGACATAGCGGAATTGGATGGAAATGAAGTTGCATTTCAAAAACATTCTTGGTTTGAACAGTATTTGTTTTCCTGCGATTGCGCGAGCCAAGGATTCGATCGCTATATACCTATGCCGGAGTTAATTTAATTGAAGAAGGCGTTACGTTACGCTGTCGTATGGCCTAGAGCACCGCATTCATAGGGCGATGAACATAACGTTCTTGGATTGCTGGAGGAGCTCCAAACGGCTCATACACAGGTTGTTGTGCTGTGGAGACGATGCACTTTCATTCGCAGGATTTATTTTAAGAGTAAGCACTTTGTGGGCCTGTCAGCATCGTTCAATCGCGACTCTTATATTCGAATGATAAGATCTGCCTCTATGACCTTTGAGGCCTCCGCTATGGAGGCCGGCTTCAATGAGCATGTCGCTGTTTCAGTTACGCCTGCAGAAGATCAAATTGGTATCTGGTCTGAACTAGAGAAGAGACTCCGGCGACCCCGTAAGGAAAAAGACGAAATTATTTTTTTGGAGGCAAAGAAAACATCAAGAGTCTAATAGATTAACTCCTAATCTTATGAAGACGCTGGCTGTTTCTTCCTCCACCATTTTCATGAAGGGTGATTCTTATAGCTGGGTAAGAGCCGCTCTGAGAGCTCAATCATTAGGCGCCTATGCATTTGAATCTGTTTAATTGTTGTGGAATGCAATATATGACTTGCTCTACTAAAAGCACAGACAAAGATGCGCTGAGCGGTTGCTGGAGCGATTAGCTTCGCTTCAGCACCCCCAAACGTAAAATTGAATGATATCGAAGGATTTTAAATTGGAAGACGAACATAGATCTTACTTGTTAGAGTTAGATTATGGTAACAGGAAAGGAGAAAGAGATTTCATAAAGGATATTTTGTCTCGGTATGACAGGGATGTCTTGGTTGGATCACTCATCTTCGTTAATAATAATCCATATCACTTCGAGTTGCTGTGGTTTCTAAACTTCGAAAAATCACACGAAGACTTTGACAGGTATTTGGCAAGTAAGTACCCATCCACAAAAAGAGCATACAACAGATTCGTTAAAGACATTATGGCCTCAATGCGAAATAAGTCATACAACTTTATTTCGTTAAATAACCCGGAAGACGTGGATATAAATATGACGTCTGGAACAAACGAAATATTCTTCTTCCCAGACAGAGAAGTGTTGTTCAGAACGTGGGGTAGGCCAATTACCATGAGTAAGTTCACTGTATTCTTATCGCATTCCAGTAAAGATAAAAAATTCGTGGATAATGTGTTTAACGAGCTCCAAAAATCTGAGATTCGAGCTTGGTATGACAAGGAGGAAATTGCCCCAGGAGATAGCATTACTGAGAAAATTAATGACGGGCTAAGAAAGTGCGACTTTGGTCTTATCTTCCTTTCGAGTAATTTTTTAAATGGGAAATCGGGTTGGACGATTGCGGAAGCAAATTTCTTCATGCAGCAGAGAATGAGAGATAAGTCAAAAAAATTCGCCATTATAAATATTGATATTGATCATGCTGAAATGCCTCCTCTTATGCAGGACTATAGATATGTTGACGCCTCAGACGTTGGGTTTATGGAGGAAATCAAAAGAGCCATTTTCCATCATCAAAATGAAGTGTAAGCAACACGTTAATTAAGAAGGTCGCGTGCTCATGCTTATCATGCGAGTGTTGGGTTCATGGCTATCGCTGAGATTCGACGATGTAGCGGAGCAAATATATGGTTGGGAGAATAACGCTTGTTGGAACGGTGCATAGAGAACTTGGAAAATGCAATGAAGCTCAGCTATTGGGGCTCTTGAAGGCGGTTGATCCAGACGTAATATTTGAAGAAATTCGTCCAGAAGATCATGATCGACTCTATAAAGACGAGGCTGCGAGTACGGTAGAAATAAGAGCGATTAAATCGTATATGAAAATGAAGGCAGTGCGACAAGTGCCCGTTGACGACTTCGCGACGCCACAAGGCTTGAAGGCAGGAGCTGACGAAATATTTGCATATGCCGAGCAAAGCTCCAAAGAGTACTGCAGAGCAGTATCGAATATTGATCGCATGGCTTTCAATCATGGTTATAACTTTTTGAGCGGTTTGGCGCAGATTGAGCTCCGAAACAAAGCGGATGCGTTATTAGAGACATGTATTTCCAGTTCTGGCAACGCACGTCTGCAAGGTCTTCTTTCGGCATGGTACATACAATTAAGAAATCGAGAGGAAGCAATGCTGGAAAACATTTACGGCTTCTGTCGTATGAATTCGTTCAGTAGAGGTGTGTACCTTGTCGGGGCTGGTCATATGTCATACATTGCCAGAGGGCTGGAAGAGCGTTTGGAGGCGGAACCCAAGCCTGTCGAGTGGTGCGTTTGGAGCGGGTAGCGCCGCTTATCACCAGATATGTTGCCGTGCCTTGATCTGCAACGGCTTTCGGGACCAAGTATTTCTATGAATCAGAGATCTCCAGCAGGGGGCAGGAGAGAAACCGTGACCGCCACACAAATATCAACAATCGGAAGTCGGCCATTAGCACCTTAGGGGCTGGGAATAGGGAAGATAACCGGAATATGTTGGTATGGTTCGGGCCGAATCGCCACCTTAAACACAATAATAATCGAAATATGAGGGCATGCAATGCGTAACATCCTGAACTTCATCCCGCCCCAAGTATTGGCAAGGCTTATTTACTCTTATCTGCTTATATCTCTTTTGCTGAAATTCTTTTTTCGTACAACGTACGGGCTGCTGATAATCGCTGTTCTTATATATTTTAATGCCGAATTGATTTTTGGGTGCTCTCCTCTGAACAGCGAAGAAATTTTTTCCGTCTTAGTTTCCTTGGAAAAAGAGTACAAGGTGGCACTGATATCCTCATCGGTAACAATTGTTGGTTTTGCGGTCGCCTTCCACACCGCTACCATAAACTGGCGTAGCCAGATGCGGTCCAATATCATGCTAGGTGTTGCCACCGAAATAGAAGATTTTTTCTCAAACGCATTAAAATCAATTACTACGGTGCAATTATATGCGGAGGAGCTAATTCGAGATGTAAGTGGAGTTCAGGCCGCGACGACTATGCAAGAGGCGGCGTTTATAGTGAATTTTAATATCAGTCGACAGCAGGAATTTTATCAGGCAAGACAAGCTATTTCGGAGTCTTCGATAGAGGTTCATAGATTCCTTGCTAGAGGCCACAATGCACTAGCGTCCAACTGGGGTGCGTTGCCGGCAATGCATAGAGCTGAGATGGCATTATCTGAAATAGCCACAAAAATGTGGATCTCTATCCCTAATATAGATGCTGGAGATACTCATAAGGTCCAGGCCTTTATAAAACAGGTTAGCCTGGAAGAGTGTCATTCTCTTATTAAATGTTGTGACAGAAATGCAAGGATAATAAGTTCTCTCTATGGTGGTGTAAGAGGTCAGCTCGAATCGACCATTATGGGGGTTAATGTGCCGATGTTCTTTAGCTTTTTGGCCCAGCGAAAAGGCATGATGAATGCTATCGAAAATCTGCATGAAAGTTTAAGATAAGGCATGGCGCCCAGTGCCACTAAAATCGAATTAAAAATTTCTTGTGTTGGATACGCTTTGCGATGGTTTTACATGGCGAACTTGAGTTATATGGTGCTCATAATGAAAGTAACACTTGATGGCTTGAATATTGGTAATTCATACGAACGCCCCTTTCTTGCCGAGCTGTGGGGGTACAAAGGCTTCCAAGCCATATCCCGCGGCGTAGTCACCCCATCCGGCACGAACTTCATCATCCTATTCGTGACCAAGGAAAAGCAGCAAGCCCTAACACAGTACAACGATTACCTCGACGGCGGCTTCTTGCATTGGGAGGGCGAGGAGAAGCATTCTTCGGATGCCAGAATCATCAACGCCAAGCAGAACGGCGATCAGATCCATCTTTTCTATCGAGACATCCACCACTCGCCTTTTGTTTATCACGGCGAAATCTCCCTGGAGAGCTTCCAGCTACACACTACCAAACCCAGTGAGTTCGTATTCTCTATAGGCTCTACAAATGAGTTGGCCGATCCCCTCGACGACATCGAGAAGCATAAGCAAGAATATGACGTTCTGGAGCAAACAGAGCGCGAGTCCATAGTCAAAAGCCGCATAGGCCAAGGGTTGTTCAGAGAACGCTTGATTCGGCTATGGGGTGGCTGCTCCGTTACGGGTCTATCGAATCTCTCGCTGCTTCGAGCGTCACACATCAAGCCCTGGCGAAGTTGCACCAACGAAGAACGTCTCGATCCTATGAATGGCTTGCTTCTGCATCCAACGCTGGATCACCTCTTCGACACAGGCTTTGTGACGTTCGAGGAGAGCGCCAAGATTCGCATTTCCGAACGGCTTTCCGAAGCCGATGCAAAGATCTTGCAGATCGACCCTTCAGTTCGTTTGAGGAAGGCGCCCGCCAAGATTGGTGACTATCTGGCATTCCATCGGGAGCATGTCTTCAAGAACCATTGAGTGGTCGTCATCGATGTACCCTGCTCACGACCACTCAAACACCAACACCTCATCCTTGCTGAACCGCTGCAAATGATCCGCCACAACCCCCTTCAGCTTGTCCACACCCGTCTGATCCGGGTGCTCAATACGGATCTCCAGCACCGCATCTGACGCCTGCAACCACGCCC
Organism: Isoalcanivorax indicus; assembly: GCF_003259185.1. NCBI lineage: Bacteria > Pseudomonadati > Pseudomonadota > Gammaproteobacteria > Oceanospirillales > Alcanivoracaceae > Isoalcanivorax > Isoalcanivorax indicus. The sequence continues at coordinate 146,539 of NZ_QGMP01000002.1, read as the reverse complement.
GGGCGTCGTCGCTAAAGGGCACCAGCAACCGCCCCGCTTCCATCTCTACCTCAAACTTGTGCCCCCAATGCCGCCCCAGCCGGGTCAGTAGCCGCTGGGGTTGGGGTGTCTCCAGCCGTGCATGAACGGTCGCCATGGTCTGTCCCCCACTGTATCCACACATGCACCTTAGCGCCGCTATAGATGATATTGAATCTCATTAAACTTATGAATTTGATCAATTCCCCGGATGGTAAGAAGATCAGGAGTATTCAGCTGAGGGACAAGCGATGAACAAATGCGGGAAGTACTGGGACAAGGTCAGCGCCCTGGACGGCGAGATCTCGGCACTGCGGCAACAACTGGCCGATCTGGACAGGCATCTGAAATCCCCCATCCCCAACCCGGCCCTGCACGAACACCGCCAGGCGCTGGACACCAAACTCAAGGCGCTGGGCAGCAAGCGTAATGCCGCCGAGCTGGCGGCAGCGGCCTGTGAAGAGCGTGAGTATCAGAAAAAAGAGCCCATAGGTTAGGGGGCACGGACCGGGTCCGTGGCCCCCTTCCTTACTGGCAGGTCTGTTATTTTCTGCCTGATTTCCCCGGCAGGTCCGCAGCAGCAACCTCCACGGTGTAGACGTTACAACCACGCCGGTCGAGTCGCCCGGCCACCCAGTGCTTGCCATCCAGTGCACTGAAGCCGCCATGCGGCAAGCCGTCCCGCCATTTCTCGGGCAGTGTCATGCTGCCGATCACCGCCAGCCCGTCGTCCGTCAGGCGCAGCACATGCCCGGCGCCTTTGCTGTCGAGCACCCACACATCCACGCCGTTGCTCACCATGCTGGCGACGTCTGTCGGCACCTTGGTGGCGCCGAGTGAGCGCAACCGCCCCTGTTGCCAGGCCAGGATCTCCACGGTGTTCTGGCTGGCCAGCACCATATGTTGCCCGGCGAGTTGACCGCGATCGGGCTGGCCGCTGACTTCCGCACGATCAATGATCCGCGGCGCCTGCGGGTTGCGCAGGTCCAGCACTTGCAGGTGCCCGGCTTGCAGGCCCACCAAATAATGCCCGGGTTTGCCGTGGTACTGGTTCAGCGTCAGCAGGCCGTTGAAGGCCGGGGCCTCGATGGGCATGGGTTTGCTGGCGGGCGATGCGGTGTCCAGCAGTTGCAGGCCCTGGCGGTCGCTGATCACCAGGCGTGCGCCCAGCGCGCCCAGGCTTAGCGGTGGCTCGCGCAGTGCCATCGGGTCGCCGCCTTGCAGGCCGCCTTTCTCATCCAGGCTCAGCAGTGTCAGGGAGGCGCCGGAGGTCAGTGCGATGCGCCCACCGGCGGCGGTCACATGGTCAACGGGCGTGTCCTGTGTCCAGCCGGCGGGGCGTGATACTACCCAGCGGCGCATATGGCCTTCGAAGGTGTGGCCTTTGGTGTCGCGGATATCCAGGGCCAGTGTGGGCGCTTCGCCGTGGGCCACCGGGGCCATGATGCGGTCGCTGCCGCCCAGCAGCTTCTGTTCCAGCAGGGCGCCGGTGCCGCCGTGAATGCGGGCGCCGCCGGGGGGCAGGTTCATCAGGTCCATGCTCAGCCAGTCCTGGCACAGGCACATGGGCTGTTGCGGGGGTGGGCAGCAAATGGGCTCGACACCACCCCAGATGCCCTGGAAGTCCTGGTTGATCTTGTCGATGAAGTCCAGCGCGCGGTTGAGATCGTCTATCCGGAAACACAGGCGTGTGCCGCCCAGCCCGAAGGCGGCGAAATCGAGCCCGCCGATCACGGTGCCGGGTGGCATATAACCGCGAGCGGCAGAACGGACCCGGGCGGTAATGGCGACGTGGTGCTGGGCGCCGTCGGGTTGCGTGTTCAGTGTCAGCGTGGCGTTATGCCAGGCGTCCAGTTCGTTGGCGGCGAAGGTGACGGTGACCTGGCGCTGTTCGCCTGCCGGAATCAGATCCCCGGACTGGATACCGGACAAGCTCCATTGGCCGCCAGCACCCGCCAGTTGCACGTTGCAGACGCGCACGGCGCCGGTGCCGGTGGCCTGCAAGGTGATCACTTTGGACACGCGCTGGTCGCGGGCGCCTTCGCACCAGTTGCGGCGTTCGCTGGCGTCCATCTCCAGGGTATCCGGCAGCGGGGCCAGCGTGGCATTGCCCTGGTACAGCGACAGCGCCACCCGTTTTTCCCCCGCGTTGGTGCGAATCACGAGTTCGGCTTCGTGATACCCGTCGCCTGCGCCAGTAGCTCGGCCGACACGTATCAGGCGCTGCTGACCTGCCTGAAGGACCACGCTGTGCTGGCCGCTGACAAAGCGGAAGGCCTCGGCATCGTCCCCTTCCAGGGTATGGTGGTTGGCGGTCAGTGGCGCATGGGTGTCGTCGCTGGTGGCCGGGTTGGAAACGATCACGGTGCCGTTGGAGATGCCGCCAGTGCATGCCGGCCCGAGCGCCAGGCTGTCAGTGCTCACCTGCATCAGCGGATCGGCGATGGCGCTGGCCTCGCCCTGCCCGAGAAAGTCCACGCGGGCATCGGCGGTGCGTGCTTCGAGCACATGCAGCGCGCCGGTCGGTCCGTCGCCACTGGAAAAGCTGGCCGGCTTCAGGATTTCCACATTGCCCTGGCCGTCATCGCCGATGGCGCTGTCGATAAAACCGAATATCCCGTCAAGGAAGCTGCCGAAGGAGGAATCCAGCTCCACATTCTCCAGTGTCCAGTCGGCCACTACGCGGGAATTGCCGGCGCCCGGGTTTTCCACATTGAAGGTGGCGGTGGCGTCGAAGGTAAAGCCCCAGGTACCGATGGTGGCATCGTAGCTGCCGTAGCCGGAAATATGGATGCCGTTGCTGTCGATGCTGTCCAGTTGCTGGCCGGTGTTCTCAACGCCGCTCACTTGCGATGAGAGATCAATCTGCTCGACAAAGCGCGCAATCGGCCAGCGGCTGACGGACAGCCCCCAGTCCTGATCGCCGAACAGCAGATTGGCGGTGTACTGCTGCCGGAAAGTATCGACATTGATGCCGGGCTCGCCCTGGCCGTCCAGGCGGATATTCAGGCCAATGGCGAGTGAACCGTCGGGCAGTGCCTTGATGGCGCCAGCGGGATTGCCCAGCGTAAGGGTCTGCCCGCCCATGCTGAGGCCGCCCAGCTCGAACGGGAAGGTGAACTCGAACTGCGAGATGTCGATGTCCAGATTGAACAGATCGATCAACTGATCAATGGCTGGATCCAGCGAGGTGCGAATCACCAGCCGCGTTGCGGTGGACGCTTCGTTGTCCACGGCCAGTCGCAACCACAGGTCGATGGTGTCCACCGGCTGTGTCGCGGTCGTCATGCTGTTGCCATACAACAGTTCACCGCTTGCGCGCTCGATGGTGACGACGGCAAAGCTGGTGTGATCGCTGTTGCGATGAACAAACTTCACATCGCGATAGCGAAAGTTCAGATTGTCGTAGCGAAAAGCGCCCTGCGATTCGGGCAACGGGATGGCCAATCCACCGGATGCATCACCGAGATTGGGCAGTGTTGCGGCGTTCAGGTTGCCGTCCTCACCGGCACGGGTATACGCCTCGCGAACAATGACTTCTTTCAGAAAATTACGGGAGAGTTGAAGTACGGCATCAACGCCATAGTTGTTCAGATACATGCTGCCTCCTTGAGCCTGTGTCTGTAGTGAAGGGTCTGTATTGTGAAGCCCTGGAAAACCACCAGGGGAAGGCCATCTTCAAGCGGGGTTTACGGGCGGGTCAAACACAAAGGCGCCATATGCCGTGCATTTACCCTGATTGGGTGATGCACGGCTAGCCGGAATGAGGGATGACCTTGTTACGAACGTGCCAAAGGTTCGGGCGTTCTGGCGACAATGGCTTCGGCCAATGCGGTCACGGACAAAGGCGCGCTGCCTTCTGCTTTATTGCTCAAGGTCACAAATGCGTTCTGCCCTCCCCTGACCGTACCGGCAATCACTTTCGCCAGCGCGCTGCGCGTCGCCAGATCCGGGTCCACCATCTTGTCGAAGGGCGCGTATTTGTCGCGGGCCTGTTCGTACCCGTAGGCGCCATGAATCGGATTGACGTTCCAGCGGCACACCAGCGGGCCGGGCCACAGGGCGCGCAGGATCGGCAATTGTTCGTCGATGGGCGGCATCTTCGGGTGCAGGCCCAGGCAGTAGGTGGCGCCGGTGTCTTTCAGGGCGGCGGTGAAATCGGGGGTGAGCCATTCCGGGTCCCGCACTTCCACCGCCACCACGGCATCGGGAGCGCTGGCGGTCAGGTCTGGCAGGGCGCGCAGCAGGCGATGCAGGGCCTGAATCAGCCCGGCGATCTCGCCGCGCCAGGTGGCGGGCAGCGGGCTGATCTGGAACACCAGCGCGCCCAGCTTGGGCCCCATCCCGGCGAGTGCTGGCGTCACAAATGTCTCCAGCGCCGTGGCCGGGTCCAGAAACAGCGGGTTGGTCTCCTGCCCTTTGCCGCCCGCGCCACGCACCTGCGCGTCGGTCACTTGCGCGGGCGCCTTGATCACAAACCGGAAATCATCCGGCACCTGGGCGGCATGCTCGGCGTATTGCTCGCGGGTGAGCGGCGTATAAAAACCGCGATCCACCCCCACGGTGTTGAACAACGGGTGCGTGGCATAGGCGGGCAAGCCGTCCCGCGAGAGCTGCGCTTCGCTGTAGACCTTGTCCCACACCAACGTGGCCCAGCCGGGGTAATGCCACGACGAGGTGCCCAGGTGAAGCCCGGCGGGCAGCTTCGCCGCGAGCTCTTTCAACGTTGCAGCATGCCGAGCCGGGCGCACTGCCCCACCGGGTGTGTCCGGCATGTCTGTACTGTCGGGGAACAGGGAAGATTGCATGGGCCTATGGTAGCGGGTTGTTGCGCCCCGGAGGAACTTGCCGCGCTGTGAGGAGTATGAAATAACGTAGGTGCAGCATCGCTGCAAGGGGAATAAATCAAGGGGTAATAACAAGAAAGGGAAGATCATCATGACCAAGGAAACGCAACACGCGTCCCCGGAGGACGTGCTGAACAAGATCCAGACGTTCATGATCGAGCAGATCAAGGCGGGGGCTGACAAATTCGCCATCACGGCACGCCTGGAAGAAATGGGCGTGGCCCGCGACCAGGCCGCAGATATCGTGAGCAATTTCTACGATGACATCATGCGTGCCGCCAAGGCCGAGGCTTTTTCCTCAGATGTCATGCCGGTAGCGATTCTTGCTGCCGCGTTTGCTGCTTTGCTGGGCGGTGCCATCTGGGGCGCGCTGGTAATTTTTACCGGCTACGAGGTGGGATATGTCGCCTGGGGTCTCGGGCTCCTGTCTGGCGGCATGGTGGTGCTGGCCGCGCAGGGCAGGAAGGGCCGACCGTTGCAGATCGTGGCTGTGATATCGAGCCTGGCGGGTATCGCCATCGGCAAATATGTCGGCTTCCATGATGCCCTGCAGGGCTATGCGCTGGTGGAGTTTGGCGCTGAAGTGGCGGCGAGCCTGACGTTGTTCTCGGGGGCCGTGTTCAGCCTGTTTGTCGAGAATATTGGCTCGATGTTGGGCGGCTTCGATGTTCTCTGGGTGCTGCTTGCTGTCATCACGGCCTGGCAACTGCCCAAAGGGATGGGTATCACGCCGCAAAGGCAGGCATAGCACACTATTCATGCGGGCGAGACTGCATGGCATGCAGTCTCGCGGCAGGCACGCTACCATCTGCCGTGAGCGAATTCACAGCAAGGACGTGCCTATGCTCCGCCCTCTCTGCACCACCGGTCTCACTGTCGCCACCCTCTTCTTCGCTTTCTCCCTCACGCCCAGCCTAGTGCCGCGTCCGTTTGCGGCGCAGGGGCTGATTTCCGGGCTGTCGTTTACGGCGGGGTATGCGCTGGGCGTGGCGGGCCTGTGGTTGTGGGTGTGGCTGGGTATTCCCCAGTGGCGCGGGCGGGCGGCGTTCTGGTTCCGGGTGGGTACGGCGGCGCTGTGTGCGCTGGTGGCGGTGGTGTTCCTGTGGCGGGCGGCGGGCTGGCAGAACGATCTGCGGGCGTTGATGGGCATGCCGGAGGATGTCGGGGTGCGGCCGCTGGGCGTCGGGGTGATCACGGTGCTGGTGTTTGTCGGGCTGTTGTTCGTGGCGCGCTTGTTCCGGCTGGTATTCGGGGTGATCGCAAGGCAGTTGCGGCGGGTGATTCCGCCGCGTATTGCCCACGGCGTGGGTCTGGTGCTGGCGTTCATGCTGTTCTGGTCGGTGGGCAACGGGGTGCTGTTCTCCAAGGCGCTGCGTGGGGCGGATAACAGCTATCACCAATGGCATATCACGGTGCAGCCGGAGCAGTCGCCGCCGCAGGAGCCGCTGCGCACCGGCAGTGAAGACTCACTTATCAGTTGGGAGGCATTGGGCCAGCGGGGCCGGGATTATATTGCCGGCACCCCGTCGGCAGCGGCCATCGAGGCCGCTACGGGCGAGGCTGCACAGACGCCGATCCGGGTCTATGTGGGCCTGGGCGCGGCGGAAACGCCGGAGCAACGGGCCGAGTTGGCGTTGCAGGAAATGCTGAGGGTGGGCGCCTTCGAGCGCTCTACCCTGCTGCTGATCACGCCCACCGGCACTGGCTGGGTCGATCCGGTGGCGCAGTTGTCGGCGGAGCATCTGTTGGGCGGTGATGTGGCGTCGGTGGCGGCGCAATATTCCTATCTGCCGAGCTTCCTGGCGTTGCTGGTGGAGGGCGAGTACGGGGTGCAATCGGCGCGGGCGCTGTTCCAGGCGGTGTACGGGCACTGGCGCACCCTGCCGGAGGATGAGCGCCCGGCGCTGTATCTGTACGGGTTGAGCCTGGGCGCGCTGAACGGCGGCCGGGCGTTCGATGCCCACGATATCATCGGTGATCCCTTTGCCGGCGCGCTGTGGAGTGGGCCGCCGTTCCGCAGTGAGGTCTGGCGTGATATCACCGCCGAGCGGCAACCGGACTCGCCGATCTGGCGGCCGCGCTTTCGCGATGGGTCGGTGGTGCGCTTCATGAATCAGGAGGGCGGGCTGGAACGGGGTGAGGCGCCCTGGGGGCCCTACCGCATTGCCTACCTGCAATATGCCAGCGATCCAGTGACCTTTTTCAGCCCGGATCTGTTCTGGCGTAGTCCGGACTGGCTGCAGGACCCGCGTGGGCCGGATGTGTCACCGGCGCTGCGCTGGTTCCCGGTGGTCACCGGGTTGCAGGTGCTGGCCGATATCTCGGCGGGTGAGGCACCGCGGGGGTTTGGTCATGAGTACGCCATGGGCGATTACCTGGCGGCCTGGGCTGCCTTGATGGGCCTGGAGCACTGGAGCCCGGCGCGTCTGGCACGGCTGGCGGAGGCGCTGGAAGCAACGCGCTAGCCGGGTGGGGTTGCGGGGGGAGCGTGAAGCGGGTCGGCTGCCAGTAACGTCAAACCGCCGCCCCCAGAGAGGGCGGCGGGTCGGGTTGCCGCAGTGATGCGTTACGCGGTCAGATCAAAGCGATCCGCGTTCATCACCTTGGTCCAGGCGGCGACGAAGTCCTTGACGAACTTCTCCTTGCTGTCGTCCTGGGCGTACACCTCGGCGTAGCTGCGCAGGATCGAGTTGGAGCCCAGCACCAGGTCCACGCGGGTGGCGGTCCAGCGTGCCTTGCCGCTTTTCCGGTCGCGGATCTCGTACAGGTTCTTGCCGGTAGGCACCCAGCTGTACGCCATGTCCGTCAGATTGACGAAGAAGTCGTTGGTCAACTGGCCGGCCCGGTCGGTCAGGACCCCGTGCGCGGTGCCGCCGTGGTTGGTGCCGAGCACGCGCATGCCGCCGATCAGCACGGTCATTTCCTTCGCGGTCAGGCCGAGCAACTGGGTGCGGTCGAGCAGCATTTCTTCCGGCTGCACCACATAGTCCTTTTTCAGCCAGTTGCGGTAGCCGTCCGACAGTGGCTCCAGATACTGGAAGGAGTCGACGTCGGTCTGCTCGTCGGTGGCGTCGCCACGACCCGGGGCGAAGGGCACCTTGATGCTGTGCCCGGCGGCCTTGGCCGCCTGCTCGATGCCCAGGTTCCCGGCCAGCACGATCACGTCCGCGATGCTGGCGCCGGTGTCAGCGGCAATCGGCTCCAGCGCTTTCAGCACCTTGGCCAGGCGTTTCGGCTCGTTGCCTTCCCAGTCTTTCTGCGGGGCCAGGCGGATGCGCGCGCCGTTGGCGCCGCCGCGCATGTCAGAGCCGCGATAGGTGCGGGCGCTGTCCCAGGCGGTGGAGACCATCTCGGCAATGCTCAGGCCGCTGTCGGCGATGCGCTTTTTCACCGCGTCCACGTCGTAGTCCTGCTTGCCGGCCGGGACCGGGTCTTGCCAGATCAGGTCTTCTTTCGGCACTTCCGGGCCGATATAGCGCACTTTCGGGCCCATATCGCGGTGGGTCAGCTTGAACCAGGCGCGGGCGAAGGCGTCATCGAACGCTTTCGGGTCCTTGCGGAAGCGCTCGGCGATCTTGCGGTACTCCGGGTCCATCTTCAGCGCCATGTCGGCGTCGGTCATCATCGGCATGGTGCGGATAGACGGGTCTTCCACGTCCACCGGCATGTCCTCTTCCTTGATGTTCACCGGCTTCCACTGGGAGGCCCCGGCCGGACTCCTGGTCAGCTCCCATTCGTGATCGAACAGCATGTCGAAGTAGCCGTAGTCCCATTTGGTCGGGTTCGTGGTCCAGGCACCTTCAATACCGCTGGTGACCGAATCCCGGCCGATACCGCGGCCGACCTTGTTGTTCCAGCCCAGGCCCTGCTCTTCCACGTCGGCGGCTTCGGGCTCGGGCCCCAGGTTGTCGGCACTGCCGTTACCGTGGGCTTTGCCCACGGTGTGACCGCCGGCAGTCAGGGCTACGGTTTCTTCGTCGTTCATGGCCATGCGCTCGAAGGTCACGCGCATGTCCTTGGCGGTTTTCAGCGGGTCGGACTTGCCGTCCACGCCTTCCGGGTTCACATAGATCAGGCCCATCATCACGGCGGCCAGGGGGTTTTCCAGCGATTCGCGGTCGCCGTCGTAGCGGCTGTTCTCGCCCGCGGTGCTGGGGGCCAGCCATTCTTTCTCCGAACCCCAGTAAATGTCTTTCTCCGGGTGCCAGATATCTTCACGGCCGAAGCCGAAACCGAAGGTCTTGAAGCCCATGGATTCATAGGCCACGTTGCCGGCCAGAATGATCAGGTCGGCCCAGCTGATCTGGTTGCCGTACTTCTTCTTGATCGGCCACAGCAGGCGGCGGGCCTTGTCCAGGTTGCCGTTGTCGGGCCAGCTGTTCAGAGGCGCGAAGCGCTGGTTGCCGGTGCCGCCGCCCCCGCGGCCATCGGCCACGCGGTAGGAGCCGGCAGCGTGCCAGGCCATGCGGATCATCAGGCCGCCGTAGTGACCCCAGTCGGCGGGCCACCAGTCCTGGCTGTCGGTCATCAGGGCGTTCAGGTCTTTCTTGAGGGCGGCAACGTCCAGCTTGCTGACCGCTTCGCGGTAGTTGAAGTCTTCGCCGAGCGGGTCGGTCTTGCGGTCGTGCTGATGCAGGATGTCCAGATTCAGGCTGTTGGGCCACCAGTCCGTTACCGAGCGACTGGTGTCCGTAATCGCGCCGTGCATAACGGGGCATTGACCCGTTGTCTTCTCTCCACTCATTTCCGTTCTCCTTTCCCGGGCTCAAAATGCGTTACCAACACCTACCGACTATAGGGAAATAATCAGGTGGCTTCTGCATCTGTGCGGCTATATTTGTTGAAGGAGGCGATAGGCGCAGGTTATCGCCCAGTTGCCTGTCAGGTGATGGATGCGTGAAGGGGTGACGGGCCCAATCGGGACATGGTGGTGACGGGAGACGGGGGGGATTGTCAGTGGGTGGCAGCCGCCAATTCTGGTACGATGGCTCCGAAAAGGCCCCGGGTATGCCCGGCGGCCACAATATAACGATAAAACAGCTTCTTTTGTGATGTCAGGACCTGTCGCATTTCTCGATTCAGAAGGCGTTCGCCATCTCGGCCTCGCGCGTCTGACCCTGTTGTCCCGCTACCGGGGGCTGGCGTTGTTGTGTCCGCAGGACCATGAGCAGCTCTTCCGGCATGAACTGGCGGCCGCGCTGGAGGCAGGCGGTGTGTGCGCCACCCTGGGCGCCGGGCAGGAGCTGGCGGCCGTCTGTGCGGTCATGCCGCTGGCCTGGGATTCGGCGCATTTCGGCATGCCGATGGCCAATCTGCTGGTGGCGGCAGCGCCTGACTGCACCCGGGAGCGCCTGTCTGCCCTGCTCAATGCGGCCCTGTCCAGAGCGGCGGCCATGCAGCCGTTGCGGCATGTGTCGGTGGAACTGGATATCGATGACTACAACGGCCTGAACGCGCTGCTCGCCATGGGCTGCGAAGTGGTGGACATCAAGCGTTACTTCCGCTGGTCGTCATTGAAAGGTGTGCGCAAACCGAAGTTTCTGTCGCGGGTGCGTGCCTATGCGCCGACGGATCACGCCCGGGTAATGCAGCTGCTGGAGGCGGCCCGCTTCGAGAGCCGCTTCTCCCGTGATGCCTTGCTGCGCGAGCAGGATGTGAGAACGTTGTATACCTGCTGGTTTGAACAGTTGCTGGCACGGGCTGACGACGACGTGATGGCTCTGGTGTTCGAAAAAGCGGGCCGCGTGCAGGCCTGTGGGGTGATAGCGGAACGGGATCTGCGCCCGGCGGGCGTGCCGGTGCAATTCATGGACCAGGGCCTGTATGTATCAGGCCCACAGGGTGTCGGCGGTTATTACCCGGTCATTTATGCGCTGGCGGAGCGCGCCCTGGCGCGCTATGACACGGTGCAGACGTGCGTGTCCCTGAATAACTACCCGGCGGTGCGCGTGCTGGAGCGGATGAGCGCGGGCACCCCGGCGACGCGATACGCTCTGCGGATGACGTGGGATCGGCCACAGGTTGAAATGACAAGGGTGCGAGCAGTATGTCCCTGAACAACAGCGTTGAGGCGGGGCCCATGGCGGACCCCTTGCTGACGTCGGATGGTCGCTATTACGACGTGAATTTTTTCGAGTACCGGCCCGGCCAGCTCCCTTCGGATGTCCTGCCCACTTCGTTCATCCTGTGCGAGGCGCTGGCCACGCTTCCGTATCCGGCGTCGGCGCGGCAGTTCCTTCTGGATGTGCGGGCGAAGATCGGCCTCAACAAGGCGTTGTGGGGTGTCAGAAAAGCAGGCGATGTGTATTCGCTGGAGTTCTATTTCTATTACCCCCGCGCGAACCCCTGCAATCGGTTGTCCAACGTGGTCTCGGTGGCGTCACGGTACTTTGCACCCGGGCTGGACGTGATCGCGGTGGAAGGCGAAGAGCAGTACTACCTGACGTCGGTGAATATGGATGGCGAGCACGTTACTGACGTGACGGTGTATGAGTCTGTGATTTCCGATCCCGACGCTGCCTTTTTCTTTGCCGACAAGGGCCTGACGATTGACGAGGTGACGCCAATCTTCCACTCCTACAGCCTGGCTTCGGGCGGCAAGGAAAAGAAGAGAATAAACACGTACTTCGGTTTCTTCGATCCGAACTCTCTGCATCAGGTGATGCGCAAGGTCCACGACGTGGCCTGCGAGCAGTTCCCCGACGAAGACCCGCTCGTGGCCTATGAGTTTTTGCAGTATGCGGGCCGATACTTTCGGCATGGTATCCGGTGTCGGGCGCTGGTGGCCTCCAAGGTCGGTGGCATGGGGGTGTACCTGCTGGGGCTTGATATCGATGAGCTGATCAACGTCCTCGAAATCCATGACTATGATGAAGCCTTCATCCGTTCGATCAGACAGCATGCACGGCAACTTGCGCATGTGAAGATTGATATGGGTATGGATTTTCATATCCGCGACGGGAGGTTTGTTGTCAAAAAGACAGCATTCTGGGGCAGTGTCTAGCGAGCCGCTTGTCATTCTGACCACGTCCGATGCGGACCTGACCGTGATGTGCGCCTTTGCTGAGGCCTTGAGCGAGGCCCTGAGCAAGCCCCTGAATGAGCCCCTGAATGAGCTCCCGAGTGAGTCCGCCAACGAGACGCACGGTGTCGTCTGGCGCGTGGTGGATGGGCTGCAAGCCTATCCGGGAGCACCGGCCGAGGTGTGTGCGGCCCTGCACGGCCTGGCGCTGGACTGGCAGGACCCGGGGCGGCCGCTGTCACAGGCCGAGGCGGTCTTTTTCGGGCTGCGCGCCTCGCGCGGTACCCGCGTGCTGCTGATGGCGCCGGACATGATCGATAACATCCGGGACCTCCCGCGATTTCTGGAAAAAATGGACCAGGGCTTCGAGGTCGTCGCCGGCTGGCGTGCTTCCAGGGTGGGTATTTCGGCGCTGCGTCGTATGCTGACTGTCAGCTTCAACCGGCTGGTGGCGCGGCTTTTCAGCTTGCCCCTGCATGACATCAATACCTGTATGGGCCTGATGTCCGGCAAGGTCGTGGATTCGCTCGTGGACGCGCCGGAAGGCTGCCCGTCTCCGGCCCTGAATACGGCGTGCACCTTTCGGGACCGTCTGGCGGAAATTCCGATTACGGTCCGTGAAATACCCGGGCGGAAAAGCGCCTACACCGTGAGGACGAGATTCGCCATCGGGGTGATGCGTCTGCGGGAAGTGATACGCTTTCGTGCCTGGATCAGGGCACGGCATGCTGGAAAGTAGACGCCTATGCTGGATTACCACGACATCTTCGAACTTGCCCGCCACGACGCTGTGCGTTCAGCCTATGAGCGCTTTCTGGCCTTGCGTGATCCCGCTTACCCGGACATGAACTATATGGGCCTGAATTTCAGGGAGGGCGGCATTTCCAGCCTGAAATTCTACTTCACGACCTACAAGCGCGTGACGCCTGAGGACGTCGAACATTTTCTTCCCCATGCGCAAGACTTCCTGCGCTACTACCGGCTCTGGGACCCGGCCACTGTCCGTTCGGCCGAACATACGGGGTGTGCATTTACCGTCAAGTTCAAGGGGAGCAAGGTGCCCGAGGTGGGCTTTCATTATCGGCTCAGGCCCACGGCCGAGGCGTACGCGCTGATCGGTGAGCCACAGACCCTGCCCTTCGCTGGTCTGGATCTCGGCGCCAGGCCGGGTATCAATTACGAGTACGGCGCCGATGGCGCCGTAAGCCGAAGACGTTATTACTATCTGGAAAAGCAGGCGCACAAGGACTATATCGCTCGTCGCTTCAACAAACCCTTCGCCGCCCACAGCAGGTTGTGTGAGCTGACCGAGTTCGACGGCGGCAGCAAGGTCATCCTGTGGACGCCGGATTACACGCCGGAGTATCTGGCCAGGCCGGTGTATTTTGACGAGTATGCGCACAAGGTCGTGAACCGGCTGCGTGAGGAGCTGGGCCTGGTCAGTGCCATGGAGGGTTTCTACGAGCAGGACGGTGCCGTGTCCACGTACTTCTTCAACACGCTCGGTCCGAAAACGGGCAACATCAATGAAGGCCCGATCAATTTCCATATGGATACGTTGAAACTGTTTATCCGCTGACCGGCAAGAAATCCACCATCAGATTGAAACGAACGCTGTCAGAATGGTTGCGGCTTTCGTGTGGCAGGCTGTAGTCGAACAGGGCGGTGTCACCGCGTTTTTCGAGTGTTCGCTGATGCCCATCGCAGATCAGTTCACAGGCGCCGCCCTGCAGATCGTTCAGCAGCAAATGAAAGATCTGGCGACTGCGGCTGTGGGTATGCAGCCCCAGATGGGCCCCCGGATCCAGCGCCGAGATGCACGCATAGGCGATGCCCTCGACATCGTCCAGAAGGCGCAGTGTATGGCGGAAGGCCGCGTGCGCGGCGGTCAGTGCATGCCCCGGCTTGTACAGTGCCAGCATGGTGTAACTGCCCTGCCGCAGATCGTAGCCCACGGCATCCGTATTGATGGCATTTTCCCAGGTCCATTGGTTGGACGGGTAATCCATGGCCATGTCGGTCAGCAAGGCGTGTCGTATCTCGGCATTGTCGGCCAGGGCCTGATCCAGTTCCTGGCTGATCGCGGACACGTTGTCGACAAGCCGCATGAGATAGCGGTGCCTGGCAGCATCCAGAAACATTATTCTTCTCTCCACAGACAGCTCGCCACAGACAGCTCGCCACAGACGGCATGCGGGGCCAGATGGAGGGCTAGTTTGCCTCAGTGTGTCGCCGCAGGATATCCCCACTTCAGTTCCAGCGGAGTGCAGCTGCCGGTCAGGCGGGAACGAAGTGTGACAGTGCGTTGATCGCCGGGCTCCAGGTCTTCTGTCGGACGCGGCAATGCCAGGATATCGCCGGGCGCGGCGTTGGCCGGGCCCTCCAGACTCAGGATTCGCACCATGGCGTGGCTGTCATCCAGGTGCTCGACGCTGACCTGGGCGTTGACCGGGTCACTGTAGGTACAGGGGCCGCCGACCACGGGCGTACAGCCGGCAAAGGTGGCGATCAGGCCGGTGAGCAGGCCGCTGAAAAGGGTACCGGTGATGATGGCGTGGCGCATGGCAATAATCCGGTTGCTGTGATCTGGGGTGAGAGGGACAGCGGCGCTACCGTGGGCACCCGGTTGGCCCCAGCGCCTGCCCGGGGGTGTCAGTTCGGTCAGATGGCGAGTAAGGCGCCAACTGTTACATTGTTCAATGTAATAATCATAACAGCCTTGCAGGAGCCGCTTATGTTAGGGCGTTTGGACCCGGATCGGGTACTCAGATTGAAGAAATGGGGTTATCTGGCGTTCTGGCTGACGGTGCTGCCGATCTTGCCGATGAGCGCCATGATCGGCCGCGAATCCGGCACCCAGGATTACTGGGCCTGGTTCATCTACGTTGTGGTCTTCGGCATCATTCCGATTCTGGATTACATCGTTGGCAAGGATCCGTCCAACCCGGATGAGGCCGTGCAGGTGCCCGCCATGAGCGAGGAGCGCATCTACCGGGTGCTGACGCTGCTGATGGTGCCCATCTGGCTGGGCGTGCTGCTCTACAGCGGCTGGGTGTTCGTCAACAACGACTACAGCTGGTTCGGCATGCTGGGCTGGATCGTCTCTATCGGCACCATCGGTGGGGTGATCGCCATCAATCTGGCGCACGAGCTGATCCACAAGGACCCGAAGATCGAGAACTGGGCGGGCGGGCTGCTGCTGGCCAGCGTGACCTATGCAGGCTTCAAGGTGGAGCATGTCCGTGGCCACCACGTCACCGTGTCCACGCCGGAAGATGCGTCGTCGTCCCAGTATAATCAGGGCGTCTACACCTTCCTGTTGCGCGCCTTCCCGCACAATTTCATCAACGCCTGGAAGCTGGAAGCGGCTTATCTGAAGCGCAAGGGCAAGGCGGTCATCAGCCGGCATAACGAACTGATCTGGTGGTATGCGATTTCGGCCGGGCTGGCGGTGCTGTTCGGGCTGTTGTTTGGCTGGATGGGCGTGCTGTTCTTCCTGGGTCAGAGCTTCGTGGCGGCGTTCACGCTGGAAGTGATCAACTATATCGAGCACTACGGCTTGCACCGCCGGGTGCTGGAAAACGGCCGCTACGAGCGCGTGACCCCGGCGCACAGCTGGAACTCCAACTACTTCCTGACCAATCTGGCGTTGTTCCAGTTGCAGCGGCACAGCGACCACCATGCCTACGCCAAGCGGCGCTATCAGGTGTTGCGGCATTACGAGGAAAGCCCGCAGTTGCCGGGGGGCTATGCGAGCATGTATGTGCTGGCGCTGATTCCGCCGCTGTGGAAGAAAGTGATGAATCCACGGGTGGAAGCCTATTACCAGGGTGAGATGGATCAGTTGTTCCGTACCACGAAGCGGGTCAACAACATCGTCTGAGGCGCAGACGCAGTGATGGGGCCAGGCCCCGTCACTGCACCACCTCGAACCGCAACACCCCCAGCAACTGTCCGCCTTCCGTTATTACCTTCACCTGCCAGCGCCCGACCGGTTGCGCCGGGAACAGTCGTTTGCGTGTCCATGCCCGATAGCCTGCTTCGCGCCCGCCGGTGATATCCAGCGCGATACGATCCACCTCCTGCCCTTCATGACGCCAGACATGGTAGATCCGCTCGTTGAGCCCGCGTGGCGCGTGGATGGCGGTGTAGGCAAACAGGCCGTTGTCGCGCAGCACCTCGGCAGACACCGTCCGCACGGCCAGTCCGGGGGTGCGGCGGTCGCGGTCCATCTGGGCGCTGACTGTCATGTCGGCCAGCCGCAGCGTGGCGGGCGGCACCCAGAGCTGCGCCAGCCACATGGCCGCGCCCAGCCCGAACAGCATCAGGCCGAGCAGCGGCACCCGCCACAGGGTCTGCAGCGGCACCGTCTGCGACAGGCTGGGGAACGACAGCAGCAGGGTGATGGCCATGGCCAGTTGATAGCTCTGTGCGGTGGTCAGATGGATGATGATCGGCAGTGCGGTGAGCAGCACCGCGAACAGGGTCAGGCTGTGAAAGCCCAGGTACAGCCAGCGGCGTTTGCTCAGCCAGTTGTAATAAAGCGGGTCGATGATCGACACCAGGGCGCCGAGCATCAGCAGGCCGGTAAAGATCAGCTGGCCGCTGTCCCAACTGGTGCTGAAGAAGAAAAACGGCAGGACAAAGAACAGGCTTTCCTGATGCACGAGCTGGGTGGCGAACTTGAGCACCACCGGTGGCAGATCAAGCCCGAAGCGGCGTGCCAGTCCGTCGCGCAGTACGTTTTCCAGGGTCAGCCAGATCCAGCTGACCAGCATCAATGCAGCGATCACCCGGGCCAGTTCGGCCTGTCGGTCCACCAGAATGAAACTGGCGACCCCGGAAACAAAACCCACCGCCGCCAGGGTACCGGGATAGCGCTCGGCCAGTGCGATCAGGCGCAGTATCAGTGGTTTGAGTAACAGGGCCAGTTTGCCGGGCATGGGGTCAGATGTCTGGTGATGGAGGCTACAGGCTATAGCAGCCCGCCCGGTGTGTCGGGGGGCTTTAACAATAATTTCCAGACCCGTTAGCGCTGGACCCGACCCAACGCCTCTGCCAGCCGCGCCACGGCGCCGTCTACATCCTGCAACTTGTCCAGCCCGAACAGCCCGACCCGGAAGGTCTTGAAGCCGGGTGGTTCATCGCACATCAGGGGCACGCCAGCGGCGGTTTGCAGGCCCTGGGCGATAAACGCCTTGCCGGTGTGGAGGGCGTCGTCGTCGGTGTGGCACACCACCACCCCGGGGGCTTCAAACCCGGGCGCGGCGACGCTGCGGAAGCCGTGTTCAGCGAACAGGGCGCGGACCTTGCGGCCCAGTTCCCGCTGGGCGGTATCGAGCGTCTCCAGGCCCAGCTGGCGCGTTTCCAGCATGGTGTCGCGGAAGCGCGTCAGCGCATCGGTAGGCATGGTGGCGTGATAGGCATGGCCGCCGTTTTCATAGGCTTGCATGATCTGGTGCCACTTTTTCAGATCGCAGGCAAAGCTGCTGCTGGTGGTCGCTTCCAGACGCGCCAGGGCGCGTTCGCTGAGCATCACCAGGGCGCTGCACGGCGAACTGCTCCAGCCTTTCTGCGGCGCGCTGATCAGTACGTCGACGCCGGTGGCCTGCATGTCCACCCACAAGGCGCCGGAGGCGACGCAGTCCAGCACCATCAGGCCGTCATGGTCATGCACGGCATCGGCCAGCGCGCGGATATAGTCGTCCGGCAGCAGCATGCCGCTGGCGGTTTCCACATGCGGGGCAAACACCACGTCCGGGCGCGCGGCGCGGATACTGGCCACCACCTCGTCGACCGGCGCCGGGGCCCAGGGGGCCTTGGGTTCGGGGGTGACCGGGCGTGCCCGGTGCACGATTTCTTCGCCGGGGATATCGCCCATGTCGAAGATCTGGCTCCAGCGATAACTGAACCAGCCGTTGCGCACCACCAGGCAGGTGGCGTCGTTGGCGAACTGCCGCGCCACCGCTTCCATGCCGTAGGTGCCGCCACCCGGCACCACCACCACGCCGGCGGCGCGGTAGACCTCACGCAGGGTGCTGGCGATATCGCGCATCACCTGCTGGAAGGTCTGCGACATGTGGTTCAGGGCACGGTCGTTGAAGACCACGGAATATTCGAGCAGCCCGTCCGGATCGACTCCGGGAAACTGGCGCGACATGTCTGGCTCCTGTGTTCGTGAAACGCGGGTTTCGATAATGCCGGTTTTGCCGGGCCGGGGCCAATGCTGGCACTCTGCCGGCGTTTATCCGCGCCTGCGTGTCAGACGTCGGCGTAGCCTTCGGCGCCCTTGAGCCAGCGTTTGACCAGGGCCTCGGCGGTGTCGGGGTGTTCCGTGAGCAGGGTGTCGGCCACCTCGCGTGCCGGGCTCATCAGGGCCTCGTCGCGCATCAGGTCGGCAATGCGGAACGCCAGGTCGCCGGTTTGCCGGGTGCCCAGCCATTCGCCGGGCCCGCGCAGGCGCAGGTCTTCTTCGGCAATGCGGAAGCCGTCGCCGGTCTCGCGCATGACGGCCAGGCGTTTTTTGGCGGTGTGTGACAGGGGCGTCTGGTAGAGCAGCACGCAGTAACTCTTGCCGCCACCACGCCCGACGCGCCCGCGTAGCTGGTGTAACTGCGACAGCCCCAGGCGTTCGGCGTTTTCCATCACCATCAGGGTGGCGTTGGGTACGTCCACGCCCACTTCGATCACCGTAGTGGCCACCAGAAGCTGGGCTTCGCCACGGGAGAAACGCGCCATGCGTTCGGCCTTGTCTTTGGCCTTCATGCGGCCGTGCACCAGTTCGACATTCAGGTCTGGCAGGGCCTCCTTGAGGTCTGCCCAGGTGGCCTCGGCGGCCTGGGCTTGCAGGGCATCGGATTCCTCGATCAGGGTGCAGACCCAGTAGGCCTGGGTGCCCTTCATGGCGGCGGCATGCACGCGGGCGATCACATCCGGGCGGCGTCCGGCGGGCAGGGCCAGGGTGTCGATGGGTTCGCGTCCCGGTGGCAGTTCGTCGATCACTGACGTGTCCAGATCGCCGTACAGACTCATGGCCAGGGTGCGGGGAATGGGCGTGGCAGTGAGCACCAGTTGATGCGGCACCTGATTGCCCTCGCGGCCTTTTTCCCGCAGGGCCAGGCGCTGGTGCACGCCGAAGCGGTGCTGCTCATCAATGATGGTCAGGCCAAGACGCTGGAAGCCCACGGCCTCCTGGAACAGGGCGTGGGTGCCCACCACCATCGGCACCTGGCCCTCGGCCAGCCGGGCCTGGGTGTCGCGGCGCTGCTTCGGGGTCAGGCTGCCCGCCAGCCAGGCGACCTCGATATCCAGCGGTGTCAGCCAGTGGCGAAAATTGTGCAGATGCTGTTCGGCCAGCAGTTCGGTGGGCGCCATCAGGGCCACCTGATAGCCCGCCCGAATGGCCATCAGGGCGGCGGCGGCGGCCACCAGCGTCTTCCCGCTGCCGACATCGCCCTGCACCAGGCGCAGCATCGGCGACGGGATGGCCAGGTCGGCGGCGATCTCGTCGATCACGCGCCGCTGGGCGCCGGTCAGGGTGAACGGCAGGCTGTCGCGCAGCCGGTGCACCAGGCGGTCGTCGGTAAACACGGGCGCGCTGTGCGCCTTCTGTCCGGCGCGGCGGCTGAGCATGCCGAGTTGATGCGCCACCATCTCTTCCATCACCAGCCGTTGCACGGCCGGGTGGCTGCCGGTGAGCAGCATGTCCACCGGATCATCCGGTTGCGGGGCATGCAGTTTCAGCAGTGCCTCGCGCAGGGTCGGCAGGCGGGCGCTGTCGAGCATGCTGGGCGGCAACAGGTCGCGGGGCGGGTAGCGCTCCAGCAAGGTGAGCGCCTGGCGCATGAGGTTGCGCAGGGTTTTCTGGTGTACCCCTTCGGTGGTCGGGTAGACCGGCGTCAGGCTCTTTTCCAGGGGCGGCAGTTCGTCGCCCACGGCCAGTTCGTATTCCGGGTGATAGAACTCCAGCCCGGTGCCGCCCGCGCGCACTTCGCCGTACACCCGCAGGCGGGCGCCCCGGGTCAGGTTGTGCTTCTGGGCGGCGGTGAAGTGGTAGAAACGCAGCGCCACCATGCCGGTGCCATCGCTGAGTTTGCACAGCAGGCTGCGACGGCGGCCGAACATCACGTCGGCGGCCAGCACCTCGCCTTCGATCACCACATGCTGTTCCGGGCGCAGGCGGCCGATGGGCTGGATGCGGGTGCGGTCCTCATAACGGAACGGCAAGTGAAAGAGCAGGTCCTCCACCGTATGCAAACCGAGCTTTGCCAGCCGCTCGGCACCACGCGGGCCCACCCCCTTGAGGCCGCCCAGCGGGCGGGCCGCCAGCTCACTCATGTTGTGCTACCCATGCTGTGGCGCGGGATCAGGCGGCAGCGTCGCGGCTGACCAGACCTTCACGGGGCACGGCCTGGCGCAGCACTTCAATGGCTTTCGGTCGCGGGAAGCTGTCGCGCCACACCAGGGCGATGGTGCGGGTGGGTACGGGTCTGGCGAAGGGACGCACGACAAAGGTATCGTCGCGGTAGCCGTTATGCCGCAGGGCAGAATCCGGCAGCACGGTAATGCCCAGTCCGCCTGCCACCATGTGCCGCAGGGTCTCCAGTGAGCCGCCCTCGATCTGCACCAGGTTCTTCTGTTTTTCCGAGTCGATGGCCGGGCACAGTTCCAGTACCTGGTCGCGGAAGCAGTGGCCTTCGCCGAGCAGCAGCAGGGTTTCTTCCAGCATCTGTTCGGGGCGGATTTCCTTCTGCTTTTCCCAGGGGTGGCCAGCGGGCAGCAGCACGGAGAAGGACTCTTCATACATGTGGGCGCGCACCAGGCCGCCGCCGGAGAACGGCAGGGCCACGATGATGGCGTCCAGCTCGCCGCGCTCCAGCTTGCCGCGCAGCACGTGGGTGTAGTTTTCCTCGATGAACAGCGGCATGTCCGGCGCGGCCTTGCGCACCTTGGGCACCATCGCCGGGAACAGGTAGGGGGCGACGGTAAAGATAGCGCCAACGCGCAGGGGCGCGCCCAACTGGTCGCGCTGGTGATCGGCCATCTGTTCCAGCAGCTCGACTTGCTCCAGCACCCGCTGGGCCTGGGCGATGATCGGCTCGGCGTCGGGGGTGACGCGCACTTCCCGTGGGCGGCGTTCGAACAGGCTCAGGCCCAGATGCTCTTCCAGCTTGCGGATGGCGGCGCTCAGCGTAGGCTGGCTGACGTGGCAGGCGTCGGCGGCGCGGCCAAAGTGTTTTTCCCTGGCCAGGGCCACCAGATAGCGAAGTTCGGTCAGTGTCATGGCGGATTCCGTTGCCGTGGCTGATAATCGGTAATGACTATTGGTAATGTATCTTTAATAGCGGCAACAGGGCAATGTTATGGCACATATTCTCATCGCCGGGCTGGGCGATCTGGGGCGGCAACTGGCGGCATTGTTGCAGACCGACGGGCACCGTATCAGCGGTATTCGTCGGGGCAGTGAGGCGCCGTCCGGGGTGGATCTGTACGCGCAGGATCTCAGTCGTGACCCGGTCATGTTGCCGCCCGATCCGGTGGATCTGTTGTGTGTGATCATGACGCCCGCCGGGCGTGACGAGGCGGGCTACCGCCAGGCCTACATCACCAACCCGCTGCGTCTGCTTGATGCGCTGGCGGTGCAGCAGCCGTTGCCGCCGGTGCTGTTTGTTTCCAGCACGGCGGTGTATGGCGAGGAGCAGGGTTGGGTGGATGAGGACACGCCGCCCCGCCCTGTCCGCTTCAATGGCCGCTTGCTGCTGGCGGCGGAAGAAGAGCTGTCGGTGCGTACCCTGGCCACCAGCGTGCGCTTCACGGGGATCTATGGCCCGGGCCGGACGCGCCTGCTGACGCTGGCGCGGCGCGTGGCCGAAGGTGAGGAAGCACTGCCGGAAGCGCGTTACGGTAACCGCATTCACAGTGCGGACTGTGCGGGATTGCTGGCGCATCTGGCGCGCCGCTGGCTGGCCAACGATGCACCGCCGGGTGTGGTTATCGGCACGGACGAGGCGCCGGTGAGCAACCATGAGGTGCTGGCCTGGCTGGCGGCGCAGCAGGGGCTGTCGCTGCCGGTGCCGACGGATGCCGCCCCCGGGGGGCGCCGCGTGCGCAGCCAGTACCTGGCCGCGGGTCACTACCCGCTGCGCTACCCCGACTACAAGGCGGGCTACGCCGGCAGGCTGGGCTGAGCGCAGCCTGCCGGTGTTGTGGGTTATTCGAGAATCAGAATGCCGTCCATTTCCACCTGGGCGCCTTTGGGCAGCGAGGCGACGCCGATGGCGGCGCGGGCCGGGTAAGGCTCGTGGAAGTACTGCGCCATGATCTCGTTAACCAGTGCGAAGTGGCTCAGGTCGGTGAGGAAGATATTCAGTTTGACGATATTCTGCAGGGTGCCGCCGGCGGCGTCGCACACGGCGCTGAGGTTATCGAACACGCGCCGGATCTGGCTCGCCATGTCACCCTCCACCAGGTTCATGGTGGCCGGGTCCAGCGGAATCTGGCCGCTCAGGTAGACGGTGCTGCCGACCTTGATGGCCTGGGAATAGGTGCCGATGGCGGCGGGCGCCTTGTCGGTACTGATCACGGAACGGTTGGGCATGATGGGTCTCGGTGCGTGATAGCGGTTGCAAAGGGATGATGGTACTGCCTGGGTGGCGGCCCGTCACGGGCCGTGTCAGCCGGTCAGGCGGCTGATGCGAATGACGTTTTCCAGTTTTCGCAGGCGCTTGATCAGTCGTGCCAGATGAATCCGGTCGTGCACGGTGATGTTGGCATTGATTACGGTGACGGTGGCGTCTTTCTCGGCCATGGTAATGGTTTCGATATTCGAGCCCAGCTCAGAGAAGGTGGTGGCCAGGGTGGCCAGCACGCCCTTCTTGTTGACCAGCTCGACGCGCAGGCCCGCGGTAAAGTCCTGCGCCACTTCCTTGTCCCAGTAGAGTGCAATGCACTTTTCCGGATTGCTGCGCATTTCATTGAGCATGTTCTTGCAGGTATCGCGGTGAACCACAATGCCGCGGCCCGCACTCAGGTGGCCGATAACGGCGTCACCGGGCAGCGGGTGACAACATTTGGCGTAACTCACCAGCAGGCCTTCGGTGCCGCGAATCGCCAGCGGCTTGCGGTCCTGGTCGTTCTGTTCGTTCTCGCGCTCTTCGCCATCATCACGGCTTCCGGCGAGTTTGCGCGCGACCAGTGGCGCCAGGCGATTGCCCAGGCCGATATCTTCGAGCAGATCATCCAGCGCGGCATAGCCGTTGCTGGCCAGCTCTGAGACGACGCGTTCAATGGGCAGCTGGTTCATGGTCAGGCCGTAGCCAGCCAGGGATTTCTCCAGCAGGCGCTCGCCCAGGTGCACGGAATCCTCGCGGCGCTGGTGCTTGAGGAAGTGGCGAATATTGGAGCGCGCCTTGCCGCTGATGACGAAATTCAGCCAGGCCGGATTGGGGCTGGCATTGGGCGCGGTAATGATGCGCACGGTCTGACCCGATTCCAGCGGCGTGGACAGCGCCGCCAGCTTGCCGTCGATGCGCGCGGCCACGCAGGTATTGCCGACTTTGGTGTGCACGGCGTAGGCAAAATCCACGGGCGTGGCGCCCACCGGCAACTCCTTGATTTCGCCTTTGGGTGTGAACACATAGACCTCGTCGGGAAACAGGTCCACTTTCACGTTCTCGATGAATTCCATCGAGTTGCCCGCCTTTTGCTGCATTTCCAGCAAACGGCCCATCCAGGCCTGGGCGCGGGTGTGCGTGGGCGTGCTGCCGGTGGGGTCTTCCGCCTTGTACAGCCAGTGGGCGGCAATGCCGTTGTTGGCCATTGCTTCCATTTCTTCGGTACGAATCTGGATTTCCAGGGGAATGCCGCTGCGCGCTTTCAACGTGGTGTGCAGGCTCTGGTAGCCGTTCGCCTTGGGAATGGCGATGTAATCCTTGAAACGCCCGGGAATGGGTGTGAAGTAATTATGCACGGCACCCAGTACGCGGTAGCAGGTGTCCACCTTGTCGACAATGATGCGGAATCCGTACACATCCATGATTTCGTTGAGCGGCTTGTGCTGCTCTTTCATTTTCATGTAGATGCTGTACAGGTGTTTTTCGCGGCCGAGAATGCGCGCCTGGATGCCCTCTTCTTCCAGGCAGTGTTCGATGCTGGACTTGAGGGTGGAGAGAATTTCCTTGCGGTGCCCCCGGGCCGCCTTGACGGCCTTGGCAATCAGGTCGGCGCGCATCGGGTACATGGCATTGAAACCCAGATCCTCGTACTCGACGCGGATGTTGTACATGCCCAGCCGGTTGGCAATGGGCGCATAAATTTCCAGGGTTTCGGTGGCGATGCGTTTGCGCTTTTCTGACGGCATGGAGTGCAGGGTGCGCATGTTGTGCAGCCGATCAGCCAGCTTGACCAGAATCACGCGGATA
The DNA here is from genome assembly GCF_003259185.1 of Isoalcanivorax indicus. NCBI lineage: Bacteria > Pseudomonadati > Pseudomonadota > Gammaproteobacteria > Oceanospirillales > Alcanivoracaceae > Isoalcanivorax > Isoalcanivorax indicus. The sequence goes on along the minus strand of NZ_QGMP01000002.1, from coordinate 122,234 downwards.
TCGCGGGTCATGGCCAGCATCATCTTGCGCAGGTTTTCGGCCTGCTGCTCGGCCTTCGATTCGAACTTGATCTGGGCGATTTTCGAAACGCCATCCACCAGCTCGGCCACTTCCGGGCTGAACAGATCCGCCAGTTGTTCCTTGCTCACGCCGGTGTCTTCGATCACATCATGCAGCATGGCGGCCATCAGGCTTTCATGGTCCATGTGCATGTCGGTGAGGATGTTGGCGACGGCCAGCGGGTGGGTAATGTAGGGGTCACCGGTACGGCGGTACTGGCCTTCGTGGGCGCGTTCGGCAAACTCGTAGGCGTGCACGACCTGGGCGATCTTGTCGTCGTCCAGATAGCTCTTGAGCCGTTTTACCAATGTGTTGATGGTGGCCAATAGGGCGCCCGCTGGTTGCCTGAATGTTACGCTCGGTGACACTTCAAGCCTAAGTCTGCGGCGCTGCTTTGTCTACGGCAGCTTCTTACAAAAGCACCGTGAGTGGTTGAAAAACCGGGGAAAACTGCTGCGCCGGGCCAGAGGGTGGCCCGGCGCGGAAGGATTACTCGCCGAACGAGTTGGTCAGCAGGGCCAGCTCGTCGATCTCGCCGCTGCGGTCCACGACTTCGTTGTCAACCGAATCGCGGGTAACAAAGCCTTCAGCGATCTCACGCAGGGCCACCACGGACGGCTTGTCGTTCTCCCAGGCGACACGGGGCTCTTTGCCGCCGGTCTGCAGCTGGCGGGCGCGCTTGCTGGCCACCAGGACCAGTTCAAAGCGGTTGTCGAGCTTTTCCAGGCAGTCTTCTACAGTAACGCGGGCCATGTCTTACCTCGTTCATGATGGGTCGGCGGCGAGCCGGGCATTCTACCCGTTTGCGTCCGCCTTGGACAACAATTCACCAAGGCGGGCGGCCTGGGCGCGTTGCTGGGCGCTGATGCGCAGCCGGTGACTGCGCAGGATGGCGGTCAGATCGGCCAGGGCGTGGTCGAAGTCGTCGTTCACCACCAGGTAGTCGAACTCGCCGTAATGGGCCATTTCCGCCTGGGCGCCCGCCAGGCGCCGGGCGATCACGTCGTCACCGTCCTGGCCACGGCCACGCAGGCGGCTTTCGAGCTCGGGCAGCGAGGGGGGCAAAATGAAGATGCTGGCGGCATCGGGCATCAGATGGCGCACCTGCTCGGCGCCCTGCCAGTCGATCTCCAGGATCACGTCTTCACCGCCGTTGAGGGTGGCATTCACCCAGTCGGCGGAGGTGCCGTAGAGGTTGCCGAACACCTCGGCGTGCTCCAGAAAGCGCCCCTCGCCCACCTTTTCCAGGAAGGTGTCGCGATCGGTGAAGTGGTAATTGACCCCGTCCTGCTCCCCGGGCCGGATCGGCCGGGTCGTGTGAGACACCGAGATGCGCACATCCGGCAGGGCATTCACCAGCGCGGCCACCAGGCTGGTCTTGCCGGCGCCGGAGGGCGCGGAAACGATGAACAGGGTGCCTCGGGCGGTGGCAGGAGTCATGGGCATGTCGGGTCCGTAACGGCTGGGGGCATGTGCCGGGGCATTATAGGCGGCTCACGCGGCGGCGTCACACCAACAGAAAACGGCGCCCGAGGGCGCCGTTCATGGGTACATGCGGCAGGGCTCGCGCCGATCAGAGATCGAAGCGGTCCAGGTTCATCACCTTGGTCCAGGCGGCGACAAAGTCGCTGACGAATTTCTCGTCAGCGTCGTTGCCCGCATACACCTCGGCGATGGCCCGCAGTTCACCGTTGGAGCCGAAGATCAGGTCCACCGGGGTGGCGGTCCACGTCTGCTCGCCGCTGCGGCGGTCACGGCCGATGAACAGACCTTCCTGTTCGCTGGAGCGCTCCCAGCGAGTGGACATGTCCAGCAGGTTGACGAAGAAGTCGTTGCTCAGGGTGCCGGGACGGTCGGTCAGGACACCGTGCTGCGAACCGTCGGCGTTGGCGCCCAGGGCGCGCATGCCACCCACCAGCACGGTCATTTCCGGCACCGTCAGGGTCAGCAGGTCAGCGCGATCCACCAGCATTTCCGTGGGTGAGCGGTAGCTGCGGCCGTCGAAGTAGTTGCGGAAGCCGTCCGCGCGGGGCTCCAGCGGCGCGAAAGATGCGGCGTCGGTCATTTCGGCAGTGGCGTCTGCCCGGCCCGGTGTGAAGGGCACTTCCACCTTATGGCCGGCGTCGGCGGCGGCTTTCTCGACGGCAGCGGCGCCGCCGAGCACGATCATGTCGGCGATGGACACCTGCTTGCGGCTGAAGCGGCGGTCATTAAAGTCCGCACGGATGCCCTCGAGCACTTCGAGTACGTGTGCCAGTTCATCCGGATTATTCACGGCCCACTCGTTCTGGGGCGCCAGGCGAATGCGCGCACCGTTGGCACCGCCGCGCAGGTCAGAACCACGGAAGGTGGAGGCCGACGCCCAGGCCACGCGTACCAGTTCCTGCACCGACAGGCCCGAGTCCAGAATCTGCGCCTTCAGGCGATTGGCATCGCGGCGACTGATCAGCGGATGGTCTACGGCCGGGATCGGGTCCTGCCAGATCAGATCTTCGTCGGGAAGGTCTGCGTTCACGTAGCGCGAGCGCGGGCCCATGTCGCGGTGGGTCAGCTTGAACCAGGCGCGGGCGAAGGCGTCCGCATACTCGTCCGGGTTTTCCTTGAAGCGCAGGGAAATTTCCCGGTAGATCGGATCTTCGCGCAGCGACAGGTCGGTGGTGAACATGATCGGCGCGTGGCGCTTGCTCGGGTCGTGCGCATCGGGCACCAGATTGGCAGCCTGCCCGTCCACCGGAATCCACTGGATGGCGCCCGCCGGGCTGCGGGTCTGCTCCCACTCGAAGCCGAACAGGTTATCCAGATACTGGGTGGTCCAGGCAATGGGGTTCACCGACCAGGCGCCTTCCAGACCGCTGGTGATGGTGTCGGCACCCTTGCCGGTGCCACAGCGGTTGACCCAGCCCAGTCCTTGCTCCTCGATGCCGGCTGCGGCCGGTTCCGGGCCAAGACAGTCGGCGGGGTTATGCGCGCCGTGGGCCTTGCCGAAGGTGTGGCCGCCGGCAATCAGGGCCACGGTTTCTTCGTCGTTCATGGCCATGCGACCGAAGGTTTCGCGGATGTCATGGGCCGCCGCGATCGGGTCCGGGTTGCCGTTGGGGCCTTCCGGGTTCACGTAGATCAGACCCATCTGCACAGCGGCCAGCGGGCCGGACAGCTCACGGTCGCCTTCGTAACGTTCATCATCAAGGAAGGCGGTTTCCGGACCCCAGTAGACCAGATCGGGCTCCCAGTCATCTTCGCGGCCGCCAGCAAAGCCATAGGTTCTGAAGCCCATGGATTCCAGCGCCACGTTGCCGGTGAGCACCATCAGATCTGCCCAGGACAGGCTGTTGCCATACTTCTGTTTGATCGGCCACAGCAGGCGGCGGGCGCGATCCAGATTGACGTTGTCGGGCCAGCTGTTGAGCGGATCGAAACGCTGCTGGCCACCGACGGCACCACCGCGACCGTCAGAGATACGATAGGTGCCGGCACTGTGCCAGGCCATGCGAATAAAAAAGGGGCCGTAGTGACCATAGTCGGCGGGCCACCAGTCCTGGGAGTCGGTCATCAGGGCTTTGATATCGGCCCTGACCTCATCCAGATCCAGCTTTGCGAACGCGTCAGCGTAATGGAAGTCCTGGCCCAGCGGGTTGGACTCGGCAGCATGCTGACGCAGCGGGCGCAGGTCGAGCATGTCAGGCCACCAGTACTGGCTGGACATTGAGCCGCGTGAGCCGTGATCAGCGCCGGTGACACCGGCAGGTTTGGACGCCAGCGCGGGCGACGAGGCCAGCGCGGCGACCGCAAGCAGCGATAAGGTTTTCTTGAACATCTCATAGGTCCCTGGTCGTTGAAGACCAGGAAAATATATTCACGCCATAGCGGAATGTTGCATTTTTATTACCTATGGATCAGATACGAAATCCTTATTCGATCTTCAGACTTTGCGGAAGAACAGCGCCGGGCTGATGCCGAAGCGCTGGCACAGCGCGTCAATGTGGTTGCGGGTGAGGCTGCGTTCGCCACGCAAGATGCGGGACACCAGTGATTTGGAGCCAATATCCGGCAGGTCGGCGACACCCAGGCCATGTTGCTCCATGAGCAGGCGCAGCGTACTGATGGCCGGGTCAAGGCCAGCTACTGCGGTGTTGAACTGCTCGAATTCCGGTGCGCTGTTTTCCCAGCGCTCGATGGCTGCCCCCAGCACTTCTATCAGCGGCTTCTGGGCATCGTAATCCTCAATCAGCTCGTCCATCAGTTCCAGCGCGGCGGCGTAGTCGCTGTCGCTGCTGATATGGCTGATGTAGCGCGCCTCGCGGAACAGCGCGGCCGCCATTTCCTTGATTGCTGCATGCGAAGTCATGTCAGTCACCCTGTTTCGCGTAGCGCTTGCACAGTGCGTCATATTCGCCATGTGGCACGATGTGTTTGACGTACATCCGGTTGTCGCGGAATTCGATAAAGGCGATCAGGCGAAGATTGTTGCCGCCGATATCGATAACCCACCACTTGTCCTTGTGCCGGAAGTTGTCCAGTGATGGAAACACTGCCCTCAGTGCTGCCGGTGTGTCGAACTCGCCGGTCCGAAGCACCCGGTACAGGCGCTGAAGTGCCTCGGCATCATTGGGGTGTCGTCGTGCCGCATCATTGAACGGCTTCCTGGATATGACATGCATATAACAATCCTTGTCGGCATGATCAGGAGGATAGCAGGAGTTGCCAAAATGTCAACTTTGTGGTGCCCTGGCTTCCCTGCCAGTCGTTTTATTCAATATTCTGGATCTGCTCACGCATCTGCTCAATCAGCACCTTCAGTTCCACCGCCGCTTGGGTGGTTTCCGTGTCGATGGACTTGGAGGCCAGGGTGTTGGCCTCGCGGTTGAGTTCCTGCATCAGGAAGTCCAGGCGACGGCCGACGTGGCCGCCCTGCTCCACCGCGCGGCGGACTTCAGTGACGTGAGCTTCAAGGCGGTCGAGTTCTTCGGCCACATCCATTTTTTGCGCCAGCAGGACCAGCTCCTGTTCCAGCCGATCAGGATCAGGGCTGGCGACCACATCTTCGACCCGCTTTTTCAGGCGCTGGCGCATGGCCTCCTGAATGCGTGGCAGGGCGGCGCGGGTGCGGGCCACTTGCACCAGGATGCCGTCCAGGCGCTCGGTAATCATGTCTGCCAGGGCGGCACCTTCCCGGGCGCGGGTTTCCACCAGGCTGGTCAGGGCCTCATCCAGCATCGCCAGGGCGGGTTGTATCAAGGTGCTGAAATCGGCCTCGCGGGTCTGCAGGACGCCGGGCATACGGATGACCTCGGTGGGGCTGACCGGGGCCGGATGCTTGATCAGGGCGCCGATCCGGTGCAGGGCGTCGCCCAGTTGGGTGACCAGCGCTTCGTCCAGGCTGATGGCCGCCTCGCCGGCTTCGGCCTGATAGCGCAGCCCCACCTCGATCTTGCCGCGATTCAGCCGCTTGCGGCACAGCTCGCGCACCGGGCCGTCGAGTTCGCGGAAGGCATCAGGCAGGCGCGGGGTGACCTCCAGGTAACGGTGGTTGACCGACTTGAGTTCCCAGACCAGCGTGGTGCGCTGTGCGTCGATATGCCGGTCGAGACGGGCAAAGGCGGTCATGCTCTGGATCATCGGGTCACGCTCCCTGTTCTGTGGTGGTCGGGGTGGATGGCAGGCTGCCAGTCTAGCGGGCGGGGCCGCCATCGGCCACGGGGATTGACCCGAGGCTGTGCTAGAATCGGCGGCTCATCGGCTTGCGGACCCCGCAGGCCACCGTTATGAAAGGTTTCAAGGAGTCATGATGCGCCCTTCTGGCCGTGCCCCGGATCAGCTACGCGAGATCCGTTTTACCCGTGAATTCACGCGCCACGCTGAAGGCAGCGTGCTGGTGGAGTTCGGCGATACCCGGGTGCTGTGCACCGCGTCGGTGGAAGACGGCGTGCCGCGTTTTCTCAAGGGCAAGGGTCAGGGCTGGATCACGGCCGAGTACGGCATGCTGCCGCGCTCGACCCACACCCGTAACCAGCGCGAGTCGGCGCGCGGCAAGCAAGGCGGACGGACGCTGGAAATCCAGCGGTTGATCGGTCGGTCGTTGCGTGCGGCCGTGGACATGAAAAAGCTGGGCGAGAACACCATCCTGATCGATTGCGACGTGCTGCAGGCCGACGGCGGCACGCGCACGGCGTCCATCTCCGGGGCCTGTGTGGCGCTGGTGGATGCGCTGACCTTCCTGCTCAACAACAAGCGTGTGAAGGAGGACCCGCTGGAGTGCCTGGTGGCGTCGGTGTCGGTGGGTCTGTACAAGGGCCAGCCGGTGCTGGATCTGGACTATATCGAGGACTCTGCCGCTGACACGGACATGAACGTGGTCATGACCCAGCATGGTGGCTTTGTCGAAGTGCAGGGCACGGCAGAAGCGGCACCCTTCACCTTCGACGAGCAGCAATCCATGCTGAAGCTGGCGGACGCGGGCATTCGCGATATCGTGCAGCGCCAGCAGGCGGCGCTGGGCTGGTAAGGGCGGAGTCGGCATGCAGGCATATCAGCAGCAGTTCATCGAATTTGCCCAGGCGCGCGGGGCGCTGAAATTCGGCGAGTTCACGCTCAAGTCAGGCCGGGTGAGCCCCTACTTTTTCAATGCCGGAACCTTTCACACGGGGGAGGCGCTGGCGCGGCTGGGGCGTTTCTATGCGGACGCCATCGTGGCCTCCGGGGTCGAGTACGACATGCTGTTCGGCCCGGCCTACAAGGGCATCCCCCTGGTGGCGGCGGTGGCCGTGGCGCTGGCGGAGCACCATGGCATCGACAAGCCCTGGGCCTTCAACCGCAAGGAAGCCAAGGATCATGGCGAAGGCGGTCTGATTGTCGGCGCCCCCCTTTCCGGGCGGGCGCTGGTGATTGATGATGTGATCACGGCGGGTACGGCCATTCGTGAAGTGGCGGCCCTGTTCGAGGGTTCCGAGGCGCGCATGGCCGGGGTGGTGGTGGCGCTGGATCGTCAGGAACGCGGCCAGGGGGACAAGTCCGCCATTCAGGAGGTGGAACACCGTCTCGGGGTGCCGGTCCACAGTATTGTCAGTATGGGCGATATCATCGCCTGGCTGGCAGCGCGCGACGATGCGCGGCTGGCAGCGATGCAGGCTTACCGCCAGCAGTATGGCGTGAACTGATACAGAATGATGATGTTATGAAAACGACCTTCGGGGTGTGGTTGGGAATTGTGTTGCTGGTGCTCGCGCCGGTATCGCTGGCGCGCAATCAGAAAGCGCCGGAGGCCGAGGCGTTACCCCCCGGTGCCATCTATCGCTACACCAACCCTCAGGGCAGTATGGTAATGACCCATACACTCCCTGAAGAGGGTCTGTATGCCGGTTACGAGATTGTCGATGCCCAGGGGCGGGTGATCCGCAAGGTGGAGCCCGCGCCGACGCCAGAGCAGCAGGCGGTGATGCGGGCGCAGCGTGAGCAGGCACTGGATGCCGAACGCCAGAGCCAGCGCGACCGGGAATTGCTGCGCATGTATGCGGCACCGGATGATGCCGAGCGCGCCCGCGACCGGCAGATTGCGGCGCTGCAGCTGAATATCGACTATGCCCGTGGCAACATCACCCAGACGCGCTCCCGGCTGGATCAGGAAATCAGCAATGCGGCGCGTATCGAGCGCAGCGGGCGCGAGGTGCCGGAGAACACCGCCGTGGTGATCGAGCGCTACACCCGCCAGATCAACGACCTGGAAGCAGAAATTGCCCAGCACGAAGCGGATATCGAGCAGGTGCGTGAGAATTTCGCTCCCATCATCGAGCGGCTGCGCCTGATTACTGGCGGCTGAGGGCCGTCGTTCAGGCCTCGCGAAAGATCACCGCAGCCAGCAGCGGCCACTGTTCACCCCATCCCTGCGTCGGCAATTGCCGGAATCCGGAACGCACGAACTGGGCAATACGGCCTTCCGCCACGGCCAGCAGCAGGTTGGCGGTGGCGGTGGGCGTGGTTTCGGTGCGCAGGCCCTGTTTGAACTCGGCGTCACGCAGCAGCTGCCGCAGCTGGCTTTCCACCCGCTCGAAGAACTGCTGGATACGCTGGCGCAGGCGCTCGTTCTCGCCGGTCAGGGCGTCGCCGGTCAGCATCCGGGTGATGCCGGGGTTGCGTTCGGTAAAGCCCAGCAGCAGGTCCATGATGCGCTTGACCTGGTCGAGGGCATCCGGCGTATCGCTGACAATCCGGTTGACGCTGGTAAAGATGGCGTCTTCGACAAAATTGATCAGCCCCTCGAACATCTTCGCCTTGCTGGGAAAATGCCGGTACAGCGCGGCTTCGGAGACCCCCACCTCCCGCGCCAGCCCGGCGGTGGTGATGCGCCCGCCCGGCTCGGCTTCCAGCATGTGTGCCAGTGCTTGCAGGATCTGCTCCTTGCGTGACACTTTCTGTTCGTTCATATCCCCTTCCCGTATCTACTTGCGGGTAATCAGTGTCCCGATCCCCTGATTGGTCAGAATTTCCAGCAACACCGCATGCGGCACGCGCCCGTCGATAATGTGCGCTGAATGAACGCCCCCCCGGACGGCCTCCAGCGCGCAGGCTATTTTCGGCAACATGCCGCCGTAAATGGTGCCATCGTCGATCAATGCCTGAACCTTCTCGGCGTTCAGGCCGGTCAGCGTGTTGCCGGACTTGTCCTGCAAGCCGCTGATGTTGGTCAGCAGGATCAGTTTCTCGGCCTGCAGGACTTCGGCCACCTTGCCGGCGACCAGGTCGGCGTTGATGTTATAGGAGATACCGTTCTCGTCCACGCCAATCGGTGCGATGACCGGAATGAAGTCGCTGCCGGAGACCATGTTCAGGACCCGGACATCAATGCCCTGCACTTCCCCGACGTGGCCGATATCAATGATCTCCGGGGCTTTCAGCGCCGGGTCGTCGGTCTTGCCGTGCAGTACCATCTTGCGCGCCAGGATCAGTTCGCCATCCTTGCCGGTCAGGCCAATGGCCCGGCCGCCATTGCGGTGGATCAGGTTGACGATTTCCTTGTTCACCAGCCCGCCGAGCACCATCTGCACCACGTCCATGGTCTCGCTGTCGGTGACGCGCATACCCTGAACGAAGGTGGATTCCTTGCCCAGTCGTTTCAGCAGGTCACCGATCTGCGGCCCGCCGCCATGCACGATCACCGGGTGCATGCCCACGGCTTTCATCAGCACGATATCGCGGGCGAACGAGTTCTTCAGGTCCTCGTTCTCCATGGCATTGCCGCCGTACTTGATGACCACGGTGGCGCCGGAAAAGCGCTGGATATAGGGCAGCGCCTCGATGAGGATGCGTGCTGTTTCGCTGGCCCGGTTCTGGTCCATGTTGTCTCCGTCGTGTTCGATGCTAGAAAGGCAGTTTCAGTTTCGGTTCGATATCCTGCAATGTCTTGCGGAACAGCGCCACGATACGATGCAGGGCGGCCTTGTCGCGTCCTTCGAAGCGGGCGGTCAGCGCTGGCGTGGTATTGGAGGCGCGCACCAGGCCCCAGCCATCCTCGAAGTCCACCCGCAGGCCGTCCAGGGTGCTGACACTGCCGTCGGCGAAGTCAGCCTGCCGGGCCACCAGCCTCTCGATCAGGGCGAACTTGCTTTGCTCACTGGCCGGGATCAGCAACTCGGGGGTGGTCATGCCGGTCTTCAGACGGGCAAATACACTGTCGGCGTCGCCGGATTCCAGCGCCAGGATTTCCAGCAGGCGGGCAGCGGCGTAGAGGCCATCATCCATCCCGTTCCAGCGGTCGGCGAAGAACATGTGGCCGCTCATCTCGCCGGCCAGCGCAGCGCCGGTCTCGCGCAGTTTGGCTTTCATCAGGGCATGGCCGGATTTCCACATCAGTGGCCGGCCGCCCATGCGGCTGATCAGCTTGGCCAGTTCGCGGCTGCATTTTACATCAAAGATGATGTCCGCCCCCGGTGAACGGGACAGCAGGTCGCGGGCGTACAGCATCAGCAGACGGTCCGGCCAGATAATCTGCCCGCTCGGGGTGATCACCCCCAGGCGGTCGCCGTCACCGTCGAAGGCAATGCCGATATCGGCGCCGTGCTGCTTCACCGCCTGGATCAGGGCGTGCAGATTTTCCGGGCGGCTCGGGTCGGGGTGATGGTTCGGGAAGTGGCCGTCCACCTCGGCAAACAGGGGCATCACCTCGCAACCCAGCTCACGGAACAGTTGCGGGGCAATCATGCCGGTAATGCCGTTGCCGCAGTCGATCACGACCTTCAGGGGGCGGGCCAGCACGATATCTTCGCTGAGGGCGCGCAGGTACCGCTCGCGGATATCGCGGCTGTCTGCCCTGCCCTGCCCCTCGCTCAGGCGCTGTTCGGTGATGCGCTGATGCAGGCCGCGGATGCGATCGCCACTGAGGGTTTCGCCGCCGATCACCACCTTGACGCCGTTGTAGGCCGAGGGGTTGTGGCTGCCGGTGACCATGACCCCGGACTGCACATCCATCACGGCGGTGCCGTAATAGAGGATCGGTGTGGGAATGGCGCCCAGGTCGATCACGTCACGGCCGCTGGCCAGCAGCCCCCGGGTCAGTGCCTGGGTCAACTCCTCCGACGAGGTGCGCCCGTCGCGGGCCACCAGCAGGGTCTGTTGACCCGCATCGCCCGCTTCGCTGCCGATCGCGCGACCGATCAGCTCCATGATTTCGGCGTTCAGGGTCTTGCCGACGATGCCGCGGATGTCGTACTCGCGGAAGATTTCCTCCGGCACCTGGGGGGCGCTTGGCGCGGCCGGTGCGCTGTCGCGAATCAGGAGGCCGACGTCCTCTTCCACCAGGATATCCAGGAAGGCGTCCTCCGGCGCCGGTGCGCGGGCCCGGGGGCTGGCTGCGGGGGCGCTGGCGGCGCGCTGGGCCAGACTGCTGGCAGCGTCGCCGAGGGCGCTGAAGGTGAAGCCCTTGCTGCTGCCGCTGACCAGACGGTGTGCATCGGCAGCAATGTGGCTGCCGATCTGGCGCAGCGTCAGGACCAACAGGGCCAGCAGCACCAACAGTATGCTGCCAGCGCCGATCAGGAACAGGTCGCGCGAGTCGTTCAGTGGCGCGGGTTCGCCCCGATAGGTCAGGGTCAGTTCGGCGGCGGCCGTGGCGCTGGCAATGGTCTCGCCGCGAGGCTGGCCGATGCTTACCAGGGTGGTGTTGTTGCCCTGCTGGCGAATCTCGATGCCCCCGCCGGGCAGGGACATGCGGCGCAGCTGGCTCACCAGCGGCTCCAGGGATTGCTCCACCAGCACGATGCCGCGCCCGTCTTCGCTACCCCGTGCCGCGACCAGGCGCAGCGGGCTTCCAGGGATCAGCACGGCCCCGGGGGCCTGCCCGGTGCGCGCCTGCTGGACCAGGTCTCGGGCGGAAAAGGACAGCGCCGCGCGCGGGATCCGCTCGTCCGTGGGCACCAGCGTAATGGTGAAATCCGGTAATTGCTGGCTCAGCCGCAGGGCGGCAGTGTCCGGGTCGCCGTCAAAGCCCTGGCGCACGGCGCTGCTGCGGGCCAGCACCTCCAGCTGCGCCTCGGTGGCGGCCACTTTCTGGTTGATCAGGGCGACTGGCTGCTGCAACAGGGTGTTGGCCAGTTCCACCGCGCGCTGCTGTTGGGCCGGGCCATACAGCAGCCAGCCGCTGAACGCCGTCAGTGCGCCCACGGCCAGTGCCGCCACGACACAGGTGGCGATGATGAAACGGTTCATGCCGCCGGTCTGCGGTGCCGCAGACGATGCCTTCTTGTTGTGCTTCTCTGGCTTTTTCTTCTCTCGCTTTGCCATGGTCATTCCCCCAGTACCAAACCCTGCGCCACGAAGCGGGCCCTGTTGTCAGCGCCCCGTGTGCCCGAAGCCGCCGCTGCCACGCTTGCTGGCATCGAAATCCTCCACCTGTTCCAGGGCCACTTGCATGACCGGCACGATGACCAATTGAGCCATGCGTTCCCCGGGTGCCAGCGTGAAGGTGTCGTGACCGCGGTTCCAGCACGAGACCATCAGTTCCCCCTGGTAATCGGAGTCGATCAGCCCGACCAGGTTGCCCAGCACGATGCCGTGCTTGTGACCCAGCCCCGAGCGCGGCAGGATCAGGCCCGCATAGCCGGGGTCGGCGATATGGATGGCCAACCCGGTGGGAATCAGCACCGTCTGGCCTGGTTCGATCACCTGCGGGGCGTCGAGCATGGCGCGCAGGTCGAGTCCGGCGGAGCCATCGGTGGCATACGCAGGCAGCGGAAAGTCGTTGCCGAGTTTCGGGTTCAGGATCTTGTACTGCAATTTCATGGTGATGTCCCGGTGCTGAGGCGTCTAACGCTTGTAACGGATGGCGACCAGCTCGACCAGTTGCTTGGCAATCTGCCGTTTGGCCGCCAGTGGCAGCACTTTATGGCCGCCCGGCCAGATCACGGTGAGCGCGTTGTTATCGCTGTTGAAGCCGACGTTTTCGCCGGAGACGTCGTTGGTGGCGATCATGTCGAGCTTCTTGTTATCCAGCTTGGCCCGGGCATAGGCCACCACATCGCGGGTTTCGGCGGCGAAGCCGACGGTGAACGGGCGCCGCTCATGGGCCGACACCGCCGCGACGATATCCGGGTTCTTCACCAGGGTCAGGTGGATCTCTTCGGTGGATTTCTTGATCTTGTGATCGGCGGTGACGGTCGGCCGGTAATCGGCGACAGCGGCCGTGGCAATGAAGATATCGCAGCCGCCGTCCACCGCACTCAGGCAGGCGTCATACATGTCCTGGGCGCGCACCACATCAATGCGCTTGACCCGCGTGGGGGTCGGCAGGTTGACCGGGCCGCTGATGAGCGTAACCCGGGCGCCCGCTTCGGCAGCGGCTTCGGCAATGGCGAAACCCATCTTGCCGCTGCTCTGGTTGGTGATATAGCGCACCGGGTCGATGGCTTCGCGGGTTGGCCCGGCATTGATGACCACATGCAGCCCGGTGAGCAGGTCGTGGTCGAACACCTCGGCGGCCATCTGCACGATCTCGGACGGCTCGAGCATGCGCCCGGGGCCGACTTCGCCGCAGGCCTGGCTGCCCGCGCCGGGACCGAACACGCGCACGCCCTTCTCCTGCAGGATCAGCAGGTTCTTCTGGGTGGCGGTGTCGGCCCACATCTGCTGGTTCATGGCCGGGGCCAGGGCGATGGGCGCCCCGGTGGCCAGGCACAGGGTGGTGAGCAGGTCGTTGCCATGGCCGTGGGCCATACGGGCCATGAAGTTGGCCGAGGCCGGGGCGATCAGCACCAGATCGGCCCAGCGGGCCAGCTCAATGTGGCCCATCGCGGCTTCGGCACGGGGGTCCAGCAGGTCGGTGTGCACCGGGTGGCCAGAGAGTGCCTGCATGGTCAGCGGGGTGATGAACTCGCAGGCGCCGGCGGTCATGACCACGCGCACTTCGGAGCCGGCATCCTGCAGTCGACGCACCAGGTCCGCGCTCTTGTAGGCGGCAATACCCCCGGTGACGCCCAGCAGGATGCGTTTGTTGACCAGTCGTTCCATAGTGCCTATTGTCTCCGAAGCGGTGTCACGGAAGGCGCCAAGCGTAGCATTGATGGCCGATGGAGTAACGGCCCTCCTGCCCTGTCGGCTTTCCTGACCTGATCCCTGATTCCGGACACATGGAGCGTGTCATGCCTATCAATGAATGGCCGGTGGACCAGCGTCCACGGGAAAAACTGCTGCACCGCGGCGCAGCCAGTCTCGACGATGCCGAGCTGCTGGCGATCTTTCTCGGCTCTGGCTTGCCGGGGCGCAGTGCGGTGGCGGTGGCCCGCGCGGCCCTGCGTGACAGTGGCGGCCTGCGCGCGCTGCTGGAGCTGTCCCCCGGAGAGCTGGGGCGCCTGGCAGGCTTCGGGGTGGCCCGGCGCGCCGCGTTGCAGGCTGCGCTGGAGCTGGGCAGACGTTATCTGGGCGAGCCCCTGCAGCGCGCCGACGCCATGCAGAGCCCGGGGGCGGTGGCCCGCTATCTGATGGCGCAGATGCGGCATCACCGGCATGAAGTCTTCGTCGGCCTCTTCCTGGACACGAAAAACCGGCTCATCGCCTGCGACGAGTTGTTTCACGGCACCATCAATGCGGCAGCGGTCTACCCCCGCGAGGTGTTGCGCCGGGCCATGCATCACAATGCGGCGGCGGTGGTCTTTGCCCACAACCACCCGTCCGGCGAGCCCACGCCCAGCGAGGCAGACCGGCGCATCACGGCCCAGTTGATCGAGGTGCTGGGGCTGGTGGATATCCGTGTGCTGGATCATGTGGTGATTGGTGACGGCCGCTGGGTGTCGATGCGTGAGCACGACTGGCCGGGTGGACAGGTCTGAGGGGGATTTTCGAGGTCCGGCGAGTGTCTTCCTTGCTTCGCTGGCCCTGCTCTGGTATAAATCGCCGCCTTATTCCGGAGCGGGGCCTGTCCGAGTGCCGTTCCGCGTACACGATTCTCTGGAGCACGATCATGTCCAAGGTTTGCCAGGTTACCGGTAAGCGTCCTGTTACGGGTAACAACGTATCGCACGCCAACAACAAGACGAAGCGTCGTTTCGAGCCGAATCTGCACTACCACCGCTTCTGGGTGGCCAGTGAGAACCGCTTCGTACGTCTGCGCGTGTCAGCCAAGGGCATGCGTATCATTGATAAAGTCGGTATCGACAAGGTTCTGGCGGACGTTCGCGCCAGCGGCCAGAAAGTCTGAGGAGGCCCTGAGTCATGGCGGGTAAAGCAGTTCGCGAGAAGATCAAGCTGGTATCCAGTGCAGGCACTGGGCACTTCTATACCACCACCAAGAACAAGCGGAATCATCCCGAGAAAATCGAGACCCGCAAGTACGATCCGGTGGTGCGCAAGCATGTGGCCTACAAGGAAGCCAAGATCAAGTAAGACCTTACTTGCTCCGGCATTCCAGAAAACCCGGCTTTGGTCGGGTTTTTTTGTGCCTGTCGCGCGCCTCAGGCCTTTGAGTGAACGCTCGTGCTCCCTTGCGAATATGCGGTTGACAGTATCGGGGAAGGCGGTAACGTCGAAGACGAAGGAAATGCTGGTTTGCCGAATTGGCATAGGGCGTCAAGAAAGCATGACGAAGTAGACACACAATCAATACTGTGAGTCCCGTCACGTTTCTTTACACTAATCCCGATTGGTAGTACAAATGGCTTAACAGTGCATAGGTAAAAGGAGTTAGGCATATGATCAAGCAGTGCATGAACAGGCAGCGGATGGCCGGTAGTGACAAGACTGAGCGCACTGGAATCAGGCAGGCATCGGAGCGCGGTGCCAGTGCCATCGAATACGTAATGATTATCGCGGTGATTGTGCTGGCGGTTGTCATCGCTTTTAACACGACAAACCTCGGGCCGTGGATAACTGAGACGTTCCAGGAGCTTACGGGTGAACTGGAAGGCGGCGGGGGCGGTTGACGCCCTTGGGGCGTCCTGTCTGTCGACCTGGTTGGTGTCCCCGGAAAGGGAGGTGGGCTATGTCTTGGCATAGTCGGCAAGATGGGGCGGTGGCCATTGAGTTTGTGCTGCTCTTTCCTGTGTTCATTCTGGTCATGTTGGGGGCGCTGTATTTTGCATTCGCCTTCAACACGCAGCGGTCGCTGGTGTTCGTCGCCCAGTCGGGCGCCGATGCGGCGCTCCGGGTCGATCGCAGCCAGTTTGACTTGTCCGGTGAGGCAGGTCGGAGCGCATATCTTACCCGCATGCGGGACGAGGCTTGCGATGTCATGCGACCATTGCTGGCGCGTCAGTCGCGCACCGTGGTCGGTTCTCTGGAAGGCATGGATTGCCCCGGTTCGGAAGGGGTAAACAGCATCAGCATTGAGCCAGCGGATGACGGCGCTCCGGTCATATTGATCGCCATAGAGGTCGAGCCCGCCTGGCGGCCACCGCTGGTCAGCCAGTTTATCACGACCATCTCCGGGTCAGCTTCTGTACCGTTCTAGCAGAAAAAAAAGGTGTACCTGTCCAGTGTGGATGTCGGCAGGTCTGATATAAACAGGGATGAGCCAACGCCAGCGAGGGAATGATGTCTTCTTCAAGGGCTATCTACATGTTGCCGGCGCTCGTACTGAGCGTGCTGGCCATCGTGCTTGCCATCATCGGTCTGAGCCGCGAACCGACGGCACCAGCCCCTGTCCCGCCTGAGGGTGAACCGCTGGTGGTCACAGAATCCCGTACTGACGATGCCCGGGCGCGTTACCGCTACTGGGCGTTTGCGCGTGCGGTGGAGGCGGGCGCCGAGCTCACTGACGATGATCTGGTCGAGGTGTCGGCCGGCCAGGCGGTGCCGGGCGCGGTCGGTACGGACACACCGCTGGCGGGACAAACCGTGCGCCGCAATGTGCGCGCGGGCGAACTGGTTTCCGGTTTTCATCTGGAGGCGGGCGGTGCGCTGGCCAATGCCTTGTTGCCGGGTTTCCGCGCCATGGCGTTGCCGGTGGATGAGGTGAGTGGCGTAGGTGGCCTGCTTGAGCCGGGTGACATGGTGGATGTGCTGGCGACCTTCCGTGATGCGGCAGACCAGCGCGGTGAGCCGAGTGCCATGGTGCTGATGCGTAACGTCGAGCTGCTGGCGGTGGGCGGGCTGCTGCAAGGCGCCGAGCCTGATCCCGCTGCCCGGGACCGGCGTGCACGCACTTCGACGGTGGTGCTCGCGGTGCCCGAGCAATCCGTGCCGCGCCTGATGCTGGCGGCGGCCAACGGCTCCCTTCGACTCAGTGCGGTATCGGCCATCGATATGGCCGACACGGAAGGCAGCGAGGACATCGAGGCACGCATCAAGCGTGTTGCCGTGCAGCCCGGTGAAGGGCTGGTGCGCTATCGTGAACTGTTCCCGGCACCACCGCCGCCGCCCCGGGCGGCCCCGCGTCCGCGCGGTCAGCAGGTGGAAATGATCGAGGGCTCGGAAACAAGGAGTGTCAATGTACGCCCGTAACCGTCACCCCCGTCTGATGTTGCAGCGCGCCCTGCTCGGCCTGCTGTGTTTGTGCATGACCGGCGCTGCGCAAGCCCGCGACCAGGACATACTGCGGCTGGCCAGCGGCGAGCAGCAGATCCTGTTCTATCCGGACGGCATTGCCAAGGTGGCCACCTCGGAACCGGATGTGCTGGCGTTGACGGTCAGCCAGAGCCGCGAGCTGGTGCTGACTGGCAAGGCCGAAGGGGCTGCCATTCTTTCGGTGTGGCCGCGCGGCGCGGATCGACCTGAGCGCACCACGGTCGTGGTGTCGCCGACCAGCGGCGCGCGGCTGCCTTTCGGCACCCAGGTGCAGACCGACATTCGTATCGTTGAGGTCAGTCGCACGCAGCTGAACTCGGCAGGCATTGCCTGGAGCAAATCCCGAAGCGGCAGCAACTTCGGGATTGCACCGCCGGGCAGTGGTTTTCTGGATGGGGGCAGCGTCTCGCCCCTGTCAGGGGAAACCTTCAATATCTTTCGGGTGGGCAGCAGTAGCCTGACCGCCATTTCGGCGCTGGAAGCGGGCGGCTTTGCCTACACGCTGGCGGAGCCGAGCCTGACCAGCCTGAGCGGACAGAACGCGACCTTCCTGTCGGGCGGTGAATTTCCCGTACCCACCCGGGCGGACACCACGGGCACCCAGATCGAGTACAAGGAATTCGGCGTCGGCCTGTCGTTGACGCCCACCGTGGTGAGCGGTGAGCAGATCATTCTGCGGGTGGCGCCGGAGGTCAGTGAGCTGGATTTCAGCGCCGGGATTGCCAGTGGCGGGGTACAGGTGCCCGCGTTGCGCGTGCGACGCTCCGAGACGACGGTATCTCTGGCGCCCGGTGAAACCTTCATCATCAGCGGGCTGGTCAGCCGCAATACCATCAACGCCAGCGACCGCCTGCCCGGCCTGGGCAATCTGCCGGTCCTGGGCGCCTTTTTCCGTTCCAGCCGTATCGAGCGTGAAGACAAGGAACTCATCATGCTGGTGACGCCGCATCTGGTATCGCCGGCGCAGGTGGGTGCGCCGCCCCCGGCATTGCCCGGCGCGGCAGAGGATGCCAGCAGCATGGGCTGGCTGGATATGATGCTGGAGACACAGCGCGGGTCGAAGCCGGTCCGCCATGGACTGAGTTGGTAATGGCCATGCGGGATCATGATGTTGTACTCGGAGTGCTGGATGACGATGGGCTGCGCAGCTGGCTGAAAGGGGTGTTCGATGAAACCCTGAGGCTTGAGGATGTCTCGCGCTCGGATATTTCACGCATCCTGCGCATGCTGGAAGCCACCAACGCGCACATTGCCATGGTCGAGGTGGACGAGGCGGGGCTGAACCAGGCCTTGGCCATCATCATGGCCATCAGCACGGCGCGCCCCTGGGTGACCGTGGTGGCGGTATGCCGCTCGCCGCATCAGGAAATGCTGTTGCAATGCATGCGTGCAGGCGCGCGCGATTGTCTGAGCGCCGGCACGGATATGGCCGAGGTGCGTGAGCGCCTGCGTCGCCATCAACTGGTGCGGCCACCGGCGCTGAGTGCTCAGGCCGGTGTCAGCAATCTGATTATTGTTGCCGGTGCCGATACGCTGGTGGACACCGGCTTCTTTGCCCAGAATCTCGCGGTGTCGATGGCGGCCCGGGTGCGCGGCCAGCGCACGCTGGCCATTGATGCGGTGCCCCGTGGCAATGGCCTTTTCTATCTGGATGCGCGCACCGACTTCGGTCTGGAAAACCTGCTCGCCAATCCCGAATCACTGGATGAAAAACTGATTGATACCGCCCTGGACGAGTTTCGCCCCGGGCTGCGGTTGCTGCATGGCGGGATCGACAAGGCGCGCATTTCCGGTGATCGGGCAGCGGATCTTTTTATCGCCCTGAATCGTCTGATGAATGTATTCGACGTGGTGGTGATCAACGCAGGCGGGCCGGGCCAGTGCAGCTGGATTCATCACCTGGGAATTCATGCCCGCCAGCTGATTCTGCTGGCGACGCCTGAAGTGCATCAGATTCAGGGATTGCGTGCGGTGGCGAATGACTGGAAGCCGCATCTGTCTGCGGCGGCCGAGATGAGCCTGGTGCTGGACGGCCATGAAGCCGGCATCACGCCAACCGATGATGAGATTACCGAGCTGTGCGGCGTCACCATTGCGGCCAAGCTGCCCATGGACTGGCGTCACCGCCTGGAAGCCATGAATCTCGGGCTGCCAATGTGCGAACAGTCTGCGCGTTCCAGCTACTGCCGACAGCTCGAGGCGCTGGTGGATCGCATCACCGGTACCCGGTTGAGTGGCAGCCTGCTGGATCGCATTCGCGGTTCGGTGACACGGCGACAGGCCGCCGCATCAGGCGGGTGAGCCGTATGGGCAGCCCGCAGGAGTAAAGTATGGCCGGACGCATTGATGACGAGTACCAGGCGCTCAAGGCCCGTGTCCATCATGTGGTGGTAGAGCGGCTGGACGAGGAAGGCATTGAAGTGGCCAAGGCGTCACAGGAACGTCTGGTGGATTTTGTGCGCGCGGCCGTGAGCAAGTTCATCGCGCAAAGCCGCATTCCCCTGAGTAATCGCGATCTGGCGCAGTTGAGCAGCGACCTGATCGATGAGGTGGTCGGGTTTGGCCCGCTGGAACCCTTGCTGAAGGATCCACGCATCAACGACATTCTTGTCAACGGTGCCGAGTCGGTTTATGTCGAGGTGGCGGGCGTCTTGCAGAAGGCGCCCGTACGCTTCATGGATGACGGGCATGTGATGCGAATCATCCGGCGTATTCTGGCGCCGCTCGGCCGTCGACTGGATGAATCCAGCCCGATGGTGGACGCGCGGTTGCCGGATGGCTCGCGGGTCAACGCGATCATCCCGCCGTTGGCGCTGGACGGGCCTTCGGTGTCGATCCGGAAGTTTTCAGCGGACATGCTGACGGCAGACCAGCTGCTGGCCAACGGTTCCATGAGCCAGGAATGCCTGACCGTGCTCAAGCGTGCGGTCGAGGATCGGCGCAATATCATCATCAGCGGCGGTACGGGCACCGGCAAGACCACCATGCTGAACCTGATCAGCAACTATATCCCACGCAACGAACGCATCATCACCATCGAGGATTCGGCTGAACTGAGCCTGCGTCATCCGCATGTGGTGCGGCTGGAAACCCGGCCGCCGAATACGGAAGGGCGGGGGCGTGTCAGTTCACGGGATCTGGTGGTGAACGCGTTGCGTATGCGCCCCGACCGGATCATTGTCGGTGAAGTGCGCTCCAGTGAAATTATCGAGCTGTTGCAAGCCATGAATACCGGCCACGATGGGTCCATGAGCACCCTGCATGCCAACAGCTCCCGGGATGCGATCGTGCGTATTGAAACCTTGCTGGCCATCAGTGGTTATGAAGCCAGCGAGCAGTCGGTATCGCGGCTGATTGCGTCTGCGGTGGACATCATCGTGCAGCTGGTGAGGATGCCGGACGGTCGGCGTCTGGTGCAGGAAGTGGTGGCGGTCGAGCAGGATGAGCATTACCGCTGTGCCCTGAGACCTGTTTATCGGAGCGAGGATGACGCGCGAATGGTTTCTTGATTCCGCAGTCACCCTGGCGGTACTGGCCGGGGTGGTGGCGCTGATACAGGTGCTCTGGGTGCTCTGGCGAGACAGCCATGCGCGCCGCACGCGCATGCTCGGGCGCATGGGCGCGGCGGGCTATGGCGTCTCCTCGGGCGAAGAGACACCTCAGCCGCTGGTCGTGACCGACACGCGCCTGCAGCGTGTCATGTTGCGCGGCAACATTGCCCTGAGCGAGGGGGCCTTCCGCGGGCTGCTTTTCCTGTTGCTGGCATTGCTGGTGCTGGTGGTGCTGGTCTGGGGCATGATTGCCGCCGTCCTGTGCCTGGCGACGGTCGGGGTGGGCTTGTGGATTTACTGGTTCAGACGCTTCAGCGCGCGACGTCTGGAGATCAACGAAACCCTGCCGGGCATCGCCGATGCCATTATCCGCGGGCTGAGCGCCGGGCGTACACTCGATATGGCCGTCATGAAAGCCCTGGACGAGGCCCCGGAGATATATGCCCCGCTGGCGTTCCGGGTGCGCTCTGCTGTGGAGGGCGGGCGTGATTACGTGCCGCTGTTCGAGGATTTTGCCGACCTGTATCAGATCCCGCCGATGGTGCAGATGGCCATAGGCCTCGGCACCGGCCAGCGGCACGGTGCCTCGGTGCAATCGGTGCTGGCCCAGTTGGCCGAAGGCCTGCGCGGGCAACAGCAACTGCGCCGCGATTTCATGGCCATGACCGGCGAAACACGCGTCAGCGCCGTGCTGTTCGCCGTGGTGCCCATCGCACTTGCCGCTTATCTGATGCTGGCCAATGAAGAATATCTGCAGGTGTTGCTGTACACCCCGCAGGGCAACCGCATGCTGATCATCGCCCTGATCTTCGAAGCCGTGGGCATCTTCTGGCTTTACCGCATGGTGCAGGGGGTGGGGCGTGTCTGAGGTCTGGCTGTGGCTCGCCGTGCTGTCTGCACTCGGTGCCTTCTGGGCAGCGGTATGGCTGGCGCCGGCCTGGGCCCGTCGTGACCGCATCAGTCGACGCATGGAGCACCGTTACCATGGCGTATCGGGCAGCGAGGTGGATGAGCCGCAAGGCTGGCTTTTACGCTTCGCCGAGCGAGCGTTGGGCACCGGCGTGCTGGCCAGTGATTTCAGGGAGGTGGACGAGGCCTTGTCGCGCACGGCCCTGTCGCGCGAACGTATTGTGCTGACCTACTCGCTCGCCTGCTGGGTGCTACCGCTGGCGCTGGGGCTGGCTGGCCTGCTGATCTACGGGCCGCTGGGTGGCCTGGCGGGCCTGGCGCTTACCTTTGTATTGGCGCGGCGCATTATTCGCAAGCGTGGTGAACAGGCCGAAGCCCAGATGAACCGCGAAGCGGTGGCCCTGTGCCAGTTGATGAGAATGTTTCTGGAAACGGGTATGACGCTGGAGCGTGCCTTTCGCACTCTGGCGCAACAGGCGGGCCCGCTGATGCCGGTACTGATTCGTCACATCGACACCTTCAACCGGCGTATCGATGCCGGCATGGATCGCAGTCGAGCGCTGGCCGAGCTGGGGCGCAACCGTAACGTACCGGTGCTGTACGACCTGACCATTATTCTGCGCCAGACCGGGGTGCTGGGTACCGGCGCCGGGGAAGCGATCAACGCGTTGATCCAGCGCGCTAACGAAATAGAACGGGCACGCTTGCAGGAAGCGGCGAGCAAGGTCAGTGCAAAGATGTCGGCGGTGATGGTGCTGTGCATGTTGCCAGCACTGATGATTCTGATTGCGGGGCCGGGTCTGGTTTCGTTTTCCGAATTGCTCAGATAGAGGCGGACAGAGGCGATGAGGCGGATGATGAAGCGCGTAGGGATACCGATACTGGCGGTGATGATCAGCGGCTGCGCCAGCATGGGCAATCTGGTCAGTTCATCAAACGATGGCCTGCCCGGGCGGGTCACCTGTAGTGATCGGGTGCAGCCCAGTGATCGGGTGCATCTTGAGCTGGTCGACAGCCAGGCCGCCGAGGGCCGCCGTTACGCCGCGCTGGCGCAGCTGGAAAGCCGTCCGCTGGCGGCGTTGCCGCACTGGTTGCGTTACGGGCAACTGAAAGCCGGCGTTAACGAGCTGGATGAAGCGGAGCATGTCTTCAGCACGCTGGTGCGTCGCTGTGGTACCGGCGAGACCTACCACGGCCTGGGTCTGGTACAGGTCAAGGCTGACCGCCGTGGTGAAGGGCTGGCGAACCTCCAGCGCGCCCGCGAACTGCTGCCAGCGTCCGCCAGTGTTCGCAACGACCTGGGCTATGCCCTGATGCTCAACGCGGACTATCAGGCCGCGGAACGGGAGCTGTGGACCGCTCTGGAACTGAGTGACAACAACGCCGGCCCGGCCCGGCAGAATCTGCTGACCAATTACCTGCTGATGGGCCAGCGAGACAGACTGGAATCCTTTATTCGCAGCCAGCGTATTCCCGAGGCAGAAGTTGAACATGCCCATGCACTGGCCGCCGACATACGGAGGGCACGCTGATGTCTGAGATCAAACCCCTTCTGATCGCCGCCCTGCTCACCTTGCCGCTGGCCGCCGTGGCGGAGACACCGCCGCCGCAGTCGGGTTTCTCTGATCAGGTGATCCAGAAGCCGCCACGCACAGAAACGTCGCGCCTGCTTGAAACCCAACGCCGATCCGGCGAGCCGGAAGAAAGCGAGATTCCCGCTTCCATCTACGTCGACACCCAGCGTCGCTCGGCAGACACGTTCCGCCGACCGATTCCCGAAACCATGCGCGAAGATACCACTCGCAGGTAAACGCCATGCGAAACCGTCAGCGCGGTGCCTACAGTTTTCTCTTCCTGGTCGTCCTGATCGCTGGCGGCCTGCTGGTGTTCGCCCTGGCCGCCGACGGAGCGCGGTTGTATGCGCAGCAGCGAATACTGCAGCAGCAGGCGGATGCCATTGCGTTGGCGGCCGCCCGAGGGGTGCAGACCTGTGGCGGTGATTCGGCTTCCTCAGGGCAGGTTTGCCTGTTGGCGCAGCAGCATGCAGTGCAGTCCGGGTTTCCGGTCTCTGTTGATTGTGAAAATGTTCAAACCGGAGTGTTGAGCACCGCGGGGAGTGATCTCTATACCTTTTCTCCGGCGCCTTTTCTCCAGAGTAACAGCGTCAGGGTGGTCCTGAACGAAACGGCTCCGCGCTCGCTGCTGTTGCCCGGCCGCATCGTGGGTCAAACCACGCTTACTGCGCAATCGACGGCACGAAGACAGTTGGTGGGCACCTTCTCTTCTTCTCCTGACACGCTCGCGTTGGGGCTGGAGGAAGCGAGCCTCCTGAATGGATTGTTATCCGAAGTCCTGGGCATGCCGGTTGGACTCGGGCTGGTTGACTATCAGGATCTGCGCGATGCAACCGCTGGCTTGGGCGATCTTCTTGTTGAGTTGGCGCAACTGGGGGTTGGAGACACAACCCTGGAAACGTTACTCGGCAGCGATGTTCCGGCGGACGTACTTATTCTGGCTTTGCGAGGCGCTGTTGGCGCACTGACGCCTGCGGGCCAGGTTCTGGATGGTCTGTTGGCGGGGGGCGGGCTTGGCCTGGTGTCGATCAGCAATGTGCTGGAGATTGTTGATGCGGCGAGTGTGCCTGAGTCATCTCGCTTGCCGGTCTATGACCTGCTGATCAGCACGATACTCAATCTCGCTGAGGGGGCATTGATTGAATTGCCAATTGACGTTTCCCTGCCTGGCGTCGCCAGTGTTACAGCGAACATCCTGACGGACGCTGCTCCAGTCGTTGCAGTAGGTGTGGCCAGGCAAGATGCGGATGGTGGCTGGGTAACCAGCGCTCGTGGAGCAGATATTCATGTCGAGCTCCTCGCGATGATAGAGCTGGATCTTACTATCCTCGGAACCGGTGTCAGAGCAACGGTATCGTTGCCACTCACCACAAGCACAGGCTCTGCAAGAGGTGATTTTGTCTCGGCGGCATGCGCAGACGGATTCAGCAATCTGGTTCAGGTGGGGGTCGGTGCCAGAACGGCGGTGGCTGATGTAGAGGGGGCGGCAGATGTATTGGTGCAACTCAGCCTGATTGGTATTCCTGTGACTATTACGGGCCTTCGGCTTGTCGTGGATTTGCCCGTGGGCGCTCAGGAAGAAGAACTGACCTATCCGTGGATGGATCTTCATTCTCAACAGCAGGAAACCATCAGGGCGGGCCAGCCACTTAATCTTTCGGGTTTGGGGAGTGGCTCGGTTCGGATTGAGGGCAGTGCAAACCCCAGCGCGTCTTGTGGGCTCCTTTGCTCGACATTCAACGCATTGCTCTCGCCGATAATAGCGCTGCTGAACGTCACGCTCTTCAATGCATTGCTGCCCGTGGTAGGTGGCTTGCTTGACGTTGTCGTTGGGCCGCTGCTGACGGCATTGGGACTCGAGCTGGGCACTGCTTCAATCACGGTGTCAGATTTGCAGCAGGCTCAGCCCGTTATTGTGCGAACGGTAGAGTGACCCCTCAGATGGTCACCGAATTATCGGTCGGTACCGTGTAGGCCTTCAGCTTGGCCGCAAATTCCTGCAGCGCTCTGATGCCACTCTGCTCGGCTTCCTGGCACCACTGCTTCAGCGCTTCCAGCATTTCGGCAGAATTTCGGCTGGTGCGTGACCAGATTTCCTGCAGACGCAGACGATACTGATAGATGGTGGCGAGGGTTTCATTCTCGGCGGTCAGTCGATCCAGGCGCGCGCGGTGGCGTTCAGTGATCAGTGTGTCATCACGATAGAGCAGCTTTCGGGCGCGGCTGAACAGATTGCGGGTGGCGTCGCAGGCGCGCTGCTTCTCATCACGAAATACCGGTGTTATCACTTCCTTGCGGTAGCGGGCCATGACCTGAAAGCGATTGGCCATCAGGGCGCGCAGTGTGTCCAGATCCAGCGCGGTCTTGTCGGCGGCAATGACCGGACGGGGCGGTACCTTGTTGACCTTGGCCAGGCGCAGGGTTTCGAGCACACGAATCCAGAACCAGCCGGCATCGAACTCGAAGCGACGCACCGACAGCTTGGCGGAGTTCGGATAAGTGTGGTGGTTGTTGTGCAGCTCTTCGCCGCCGATCAGGATGCCAATGGGCGAAATATTGCGTGACGCATCCTTGCTCTCGAAATTGCGGTAGCCCCAGTAATGGCCCAGGCCATTGATGACACCTGCGGCAAAGACCGGAATCCACATCATCTGTACCGCCCAGACGGTGATGCCGATGGCGCCGAAGCAGGCAATATTGATCGCCAGCATCAGATAGATGCCGATATAGGTGTGACGGGTATAGACGTTGCGCTCGAGCCAGTCGTCGGGTGTGCCGGCACCGTAGCGGTCCAGTGTCTCCTGATTCCTTGCTTCCTCGCGGTACAGTTCAGCGCCTTCGCGCAGTACCTTGCCGATGCCGTGATAGACCGGGCTGTGCGGGTCTTCCGGGGTTTCGCAACGGGCGTGATGTTTGCGATGGATGGCCGTCCACTCTTTGGTCACGGTGGCGGTGGTCAGCCACAGCCAGAAGCGGAAGAAATGCGCCACGGCGGGATGCAGGTCCAGCGCACGGTGGGCGCTGTGCCGATGCAGGTAGATGGTCACGCTGACGATGGTGACATGGGTCAGAGCCAGGGTAATCAGCACCAGCTGCCAGACGGAGGGAGCAAAAAAGCCAGTCCACATAATGTGTATCTCGGGTCATCAATCGCAATAACAGGTCTACCAGTCTACCTTGTCGGGGCCTGTCCGGCACAGGGCCGCTGGGGCCAGTAGGACGGGCGCCCGGGTTAGGCGCGGGTCAGAAGCAGATCGCCAGAGGGCAGGCAGCGCACGGTCCATCCCGGTGCGACCCAGGTGGTGGCCACAGGTTCCGTGATCACCAGGGGGCCTGGCAGGGGCGCGTCTGCCGCCCGGGCGGGCAAGGCGTCCCTGGCCAGCACGGGCACGGGGCCCATACCCGCGACCTCGGTGGCTGAGGGGGCCGCCGGGTTGGCCTGCAAAGGCGGCGGTGCCTCGGGCAGCCGGGTGGGTGCGCTGACGCGGGCGCGCACATTGACCCATGCCACGGGCAGGCTCAGGCGGTGCCCGTAACGGCTTTCGTGCAAGGAGTGGAAGGCCGCCTCGGCAACCTGTGCATCGCCGTGCCAGGGCACGCTCAGGGGAAAGGACTGCCCCTGGTAGCACAGATCCACCTGCACGGCCCGGGTCAGCGCGGACGAGTCCGCTCCCTCGTCCCGCAAGGCCTGGTCGCCCTCGGCCAGCAGGGTGTCGGCCAGGGCGGACACGGTCGCGGCGTCGGCGTCAGCGGGCAAGGCGCGGATCAGCTCGCGCTGGCGTGGGGCATGCACCAGCCCCTGGGCGGACAGGACGCCGCTGTTGCGGGGCACCAGTGCCCGGGAGCTGCCGAGAATGTCGGCCAGCGCGCAGACATGCAGCCCGCCGGCGCCGCCGAAGCTCATCAAGGCAAAATCCGCCGGGTCATAGCCTTTCTGAACAGAAATGACGCGCAGCGCCTGGGCCATGTGCTCGTTGGCCAGCGCGAGCACGCCGTGTGCCGCGCCCTCGCGGTCTGTGCCCAGACGGCGGGCGAGGCGATCCATGGCGGCCAGGGCGGCGGGCCGATCCAGTCGCATGGAGCCGCCCAGGCTCTGGCTGGCGGGCAGGTGGCCCAGCACCAGATGGGCGTCGGTCACGGTGACCTCGGTGCCGCCACGGCCGTAGCACGCCGGGCCCGGGTCCGCGCCGGCGGATTCCGGGCCGACGTGCAACATGCCGGCATCGTCGACGCGGGCCAGCGAGCCGCCGCCAGCGCCGATGGTGTGCATGTCGACCATGGGCACCGCCACGGGCCAGTGGCCGATCCGGCCTTCCAGCGTCAGGCGGAAGCCGTGGTCCAGCAGGGCCACATCGGTGGAGGTGCCGCCCATGTCGAAAGTCATCAGGCGCGGCATGTCCAGTTGTTCGCCAATGGCCCGGGCGGCATTCAGGCCGCCGGCAGGACCAGACAACAGCAGATTCACGGCGCGGCTGGCGGCGGCATCCAGTGACAGGGTGCCGCCGCTGGACTGCATCAGGCTGATGCGGCCGGGGCGGGCGCCGTGGGCCAGACGTTGCAGGTAATCCGCCACCTTCGGGCCCAGCCAGGCGTTCAGCCAGGTGGCCAGACCGCGCTCATATTCGCCGGCAATGGGCAGGACCTCGGCGGAATGACAAACGAAGGCTTCCTGGTCGGCCAGCGCATGGCGCAGGGCTTTCTCGTGGTCGTCGTTCAGATGGCTGAACAGGAGGCTGATGGCGATCGCCTCCGGTTTCAGTGTTCTGACGGCCTCCATCACCCCGGCGATATCGTCGGTGCCGAGAGGAGTCAGCTCGGCGCCGGACGCCTCCAGACGGGCGGCCACGCCCTGGACCGGGGCGTTGTCCAGAGGGGATGTCCGGGTCGGCGGTGTCAGGTCATAAAGTGCAGGGCGGGTCTGGCGACCAATGCGCAGCACGTCCTCAAGCCCGGCGTTGGTGATGAACAGCGTGCGCGCGCCCTTGCCTTCCAGGGCTGCGTTGGTGGCCACCGTGGTGCCATGGACGATCATCAGATCGCCCGTCTGCAAGGCGGGTGTCAGGCCAAGCTCCTCGATGCCGCGAAAAATCGCTTCCTCGGGCGCATGAGGAGTCGACAGCACCTTGTGGATGCGCTGGCGACCCTCGCTGAGTGCCACGAAATCGGTAAAGGTGCCGCCGGTATCCACGCCCAGCCAGGATGTCATGAATCGAGTCCTTCTCGGGTACACTGTAGCGCCGCAAGGCTGTTATAAGCGCCGCAAGCCTACCATGCCCGCTACAGGAGTGAAGGTCCTGCCATGCCCGAATTGCCAGAAGTCGAGACCACGCGCCGGGGAATTGCGCCGCATCTGGAGGGTCGTCGTATCCAGCGCGTGCTGCTGCGGCAGCGCCAGTTGCGCTGGCCGGTGCCTGACGAGGTGGCGGGCTTGCAGCATGCCCCGGTCTCGGGGGTGGCGCGCCGCGCCAAGTTCCTGCTGGTAGACCTTCCCGGCGGCCAGATGCTGATGCACCTGGGGATGTCCGGATCGCTGCGGGTGATCCCGGCAGAAACACCCCATGGCAAGCACGATCATGCCGATTTCGTGCTTGATGACGGCAAAGTGCTGCGTTTTACCGACCCGAGGCGTTTTGGCGCCCTGCTCTGGACAGCCACCCCGGGTCAGCACGCCCTGCTTGACCACCTCGGGCCCGAACCGCTCGGTGACGCCTTCACCGGTGAGGCGCTCTTCCATCGCTCGCGGGGGCGGCGGCAAAGCGTCAAGACCTTCATCATGGACAATCGCACTGTGGTGGGCGTGGGCAATATCTACGCTCAGGAAAGCCTGTTCATGGCCGGTATACACCCGTCGCGCCCGGCGGGTCGCATCAGCGCCGCGCGCTACCTGCGCCTGGCTGAGGCGATCCGCGAGGTGCTGGGGCGTGCCATCGAGGCGGGTGGCACCACCTTGCGCGATTTCACCCGCGCGGACGGTCAGCCCGGTTACTTCGCCCAGTCGCTCGCGGTCTATGGCCGAACCGGGGCGCCCTGTATTCGCTGCGGGGCCGCTCTGAAAGGCTCGCGCCATGGCCAGCGCAGCACCAGCTATTGCGCCGTATGTCAGACCTGAAACGCCCTCGGGTCAGGCACTTTTCGGGGGTTGGTTGCCGCGCTAGCACCAAAGGTGTAGATTGTGAACCAATTGTCGGTATATTAACCACTTAGCTGCCACACTGATGGCAGCACTTTAACTATAACAAGCGTTTCGCGTACATAAAGAGGGATTGATCATGCAGCGAGCCAAGCACCCGGTGCTGTCCGGTATCCTTGCCGCCTCCCTGATCATGGCGGGTCTGATGCCGGTAACCGGGCAGGCGAACAGCGTCTACGCCGAAGAACGCCCCGGTGAGCTGGCCACCATCGGTGATGCGGTGTTTGTGCGTCCTGTCATGCTGGTTGTTACCGGTCTGGGGCTGGTGGCGTTTACGGCATCACTGCCTTTCAGCGCCCTGGGCGGCAACGTGGATGAGGCGGGCGAGCGCCTGGTGAAAGCACCGGCGCGTTCCACCTTCTTGCGTTGCCTGGGCTGTACACCCGCCCAGCATGAACAGCGCCGTGCGGAACGCCGCACCGAACGGGCCAACAGATAAGCAGATGTTCGTGTCGGGAGACTCAATAATGAAAAAAGCAGGCGCTGTGCTGCTCTCCGGAATGTTGCTTGCAGGGGGTGCTGTCGCCCATGCCGAGCAACGCATGCAAGGTTATGTGGGCATCAGTTACGCGGAACTCGAACAGTATGACCGGTTCTTTGGTCAGGGGCGTTACGAGACGGGCGAAGTGTTTGCGCGTATCGGTGGCCACCTCAACGAGATATTCACTTCCGAGTTACGCATCGGTACGACGCTGAATGACGAGAGTGGCACGTCGTCGGTCGGCGTTCGCGACTATCGCCACGATTACATCATCACCATGATGTTGCAGGCAGGTCATGAGATCGGCATCTTCCGGCCCTATGTTGGCGCAGGCTACTCCTATGTGCGCGAGCGCGTCACGCTGGTCAATGGCAATGAAGTGACCGGCTCCTTTGATGACATCACGGTAGCGGGTGGTGTGGATATCTATCTGGGCGAGCGCGTTGGCCTGAACCTGGAATTCACGCAGTATTATGACACGGAAAACCTGCGCCTGAAGGGCCCCTCTGCGGGACTTATCTGGCGTTTCTGATCCATCGGGAGTGGGTTGGGCGAGGATAACAACGTAAAGCCTATCGGGGGTATGCGGTGAAAAGGACATTTTTCTTGTGCGTTGTTCTGGCAGCGCTGGTATCCGGTTGTGGCGGCTCTTCCGGCGGCGATGGCGGAATCACCTTCGCGCGGCCTGCCGTGCAGGTTGCCGGGCTGGAACCCGGGCAGGGCGTCAGCGTGAGCCTGAATAATGGCCAGGTGCTGGCCTTCACCAGCAACGGGCGCCAGACATTCGCTGAGCGCCTGGCAAACGGTGACAGTTATACGCTGCGCATCACCTCTACGACAGGCGGCGCTGAATGCCGCTTCAGTAATGGATCACAGACAACCACGTCGAATTCCGTTACGCGCGATAACCATGTGATATGCGGCGACGCGACCGACCCGGGAGACCCTGGCGATCCGGGTGATCCCGGTGGTCCGGGGCAACCCTCTGATCCGGACGATGGCACCGGAGAGTTGCGGATAATTTCCGCTGCGGGTCAGGAAGGTTCGCTGGTCACCATGGCGCTGCGCATCGTCCGTCCGGGCGGTGTCTATACCGGGCCGCTTCAGCTTTCCAATCTGGCCGTACTGCACAAAGGGATCGATGTTGCCACCACGGAAGAGCAGCATTTGCATCTCGAGAACAATCCGGAACGACAGCGGGTCATCATTGCTCACGTTGACGCCAGTGAGAGCATGAGGGACCACCTGCCAGGCATATCCGATGCCCTGCTGGACCTGTACGCGCACACCAATCCGGACTATGACCACCGTCTGTATCTCGCTGTATTCGATGCGGGGCCCGAGACGCGGTACATTTATCCGGCTGCCAGTGATCGGTCGGAGTTCGGTTTTGCGGGCATGCTGGACTACTGGCTGCCGCCGGGTGGGGCCTTCAAGCCTGGGTCAAACCTGAATACCGCGCTGTTCAATGCGGCGGCGAGCTCAGGGGACTCTGTTTCGGCTGCGCATTTCCAGACTATTGATTCAGTGGTTATTACCGATGGGCGTCATCTTTTGAGTGCCCTCCAGGTGGACGCCATTCGCAACGCGATGCGCAGTGGCCGGGTCTCGATCATTGCTTATGGTCCGGATGCCGACGTTGAGACTCTGCGATTGGTAGATCCCGATGTACCGCATGTCACATCTGCCGCAGCGCTGAGCGCCCTGCTTGCAGATCTGGCTGACCAGCAAACTGCCCGCTCAGCTGGCATCAGGTTGCTGCATCATCTGGCTTCTGAAGATGCGAGAGAGCAGGAAGTACCCGAAACCTACACCTTGACGCTCGGCGGTGGGCTTTGCACCACCGGAGATTGCACTGTGTCCCGGAATATCGGGGGTGCGACGGGCAGTAACCGCGGTACCTATGCACTGGCCAGTAATACAGCGCCATTCATACATGAAACGACAAAAATGAAGGCCCTCCGCTGGGTGGACAACTGGCTCGGCCATCACTGCCCCGGTACAGGTGAGTACGAGTGGGCGGTGCGGGTGAGTGAGCATGAATTCATCCCCATCAACCAGCGCGCCGAGTTTGTCATTTTCGACACCAACGGCGCGGTCATCCACGATGGGGGGGGTACCGATCCGCACTTCATCATGTTGACCGATGCCAGCGAGTATATTTTTGTGAGCCCGGGCACCGACACAACCATAGAGCTTTACGCTGCGGAAAACGGGCTCTTCGGTTATGCTGGTTGCCGCAGCAGCGCTATTCTGAGCGTGCAACGTGCGGCACCGTTCGAAGGCTGATCAGTACCGAGTCCCGGCTTCCGGGCGAGGCGCACTCTTGGCCTGACCTTCCCCGCGCGGATCGGAAGCGGCTGAAACGCCTTCCGATCCGCGCTGCCAATGAATGGCATGCATATCCCCATAAGTGCGGCCCACGGATTCCAGCGTGTGGCCGCGCACTTCCAGTTTTTTCGCCAATGGCGTACCCATCACGTCCGGTTCCACCTGCACGACATCCGGCAGATACTGATGGTGATAGCGCGGCGCGCTGACCCAGGCGTCTACCGGTTCACCGGCCAGTGCCTGCTGGATGCCCAGCAGCACCATGGTGATGATACGGCTGCCGCCCGGGGTGCCCAGGATCGCCACTTGATCGTCCCACTCCACGAAGGTCGGCGTCATCGACGATAGCGGGCGCTTGCCCGGGGCAATGGCATTGGCTTCGCTGCCCACCAGGCCGTAGGCGTTGGGTTCTCCTGGCTTGGCGGAAAAATCGTCCATTTCATTGTTGAGCAGAATGCCGGTGCCGGGCACCGTGAAGCCGGAGCCGAAGGGCAGGTTGATGCTCAGGGTAGCGGCCACGCGATTGCCGTCCTGATCCAGCACCGAAAAGTGTGTGGTGTGAGTGCCTTCAGGCTGCGCCATGGGGGTGCCCAGATCGCTGCTGGGCGTGGCGCGATCCAGGCGGATGCTGGCGGCGCGGCTGCGGGCATAGGCCGGATCGAGCAGTGTCTCAAGCGGTATATCAATATGATCCGGGTCGCCCAGGTACACGGCGCGATCATGGTAGGCGCGGCGCATGGCTTCCACGTTCAGGTGAGGCAGCAGTGCCGGGTCGATGTCGCCCTCGTTGAAGCGGGCGAGCATGTTGAAAACCTGAGCGAGGACTACGCCGCCCGAGGACGGCGGGGGGGCAGAGATGATACGTGCCCCGCGAAACTCCGTCACGATGGGCGCCCGCTCCACGACCCGGTAATCGCGCAGGTCTGCCAGCGACCAGATGCCGCCGTGACGCTGTACGGCCTCGACCATCAGCCGAGCGATATCTCCCTCGTAGAAACCGGCAAACCCCTCGTCGGCCAGGGTGCGCAACACCTTGGCCAGTTCAGGCTGGCGGATGACATGACCCTCTGGCGGTATCGTGCTGTCGTGCAGGAAAATCCGGGCGCTTTCCGGGTAACGTTGCAGGGCACTTTCCCGGAAACCGGCGAGCATGCGGTAGCGAGGGCTGACCGGGAAGCCTTCTTCCGCCAGCGTGATGGCGGGGGCCAGTGATACGGACAAGGGTACGGCGCCATAGTGGTCCGCCAGGTGCACGAAGGCGGCGGCCTGGCCGGGAATGGCGGCGGCCAGCGGGCCATTGATGGCGCGGTCGCGCACCACCTCGCCCTGTGCATCCAGGTACATGTCATGCCGTGCCCGACCGGGGGCGGTTTCACGCGCATCCAGCATGGTCTGGTGGCCATCGGTGTCGCGGTGCAGCAGCCAGAAGCCGCCACCGCCCATGCCGGAGCCCGCTGGCTCGACCACGGCCAGAGCGGCGGCGACCGCGATGGCGGCGTCGAAGGCGTTACCGCCGGCCTCCAGCACGGTAAGGCCAGCGTGGGTTGCGGCGGGGTGCGCGCTGGCGATGGCTGCGGCGGAGGGGCGCAGGGTCTCGGCCCAGGCCAGCAGCGGCAGCGTCAGGGCTAGGAGTAGTGAAGCAAGGCGATAGCGCATGATCGGGCTCCGGTTGCGGGGCGGCCGACCGGGCGCACCCCGGGGGAGGGCGTGTCAGCCCTCTCTTGCGGCCTTTTTGGCGGCCAGGGCATCGGCTACGGATGCCGGCACAAACTGGTTTACGTCGCCGCCCAGCAGCGCGATTTCGCGCACCAGGCTGCTGGAGATGAATGACAGGTGTTCGGCGGGCGTCAGGAAGACGGTTTCCAGCTCGGGAGCCAGTTTGCGGTTCATGTTGGCCAGCTGGAATTCATACTCGAAATCCGAGACCGCTCGCAGTCCGCGCAACAGGATATTGGCCTTCTGCTCCTGGCAGAAAAACGCCAGCAGTTTCGAAAAGCCGACCACTCTGACGTTGGAAAGGTGGCCCAGGCATTGTTCGGCCAGCGCCACCCGCTCGTCGATGCTGAACAGGGGGCCTTTTTTCTCGCTGACCGCGACAGCCACGATGACTTCGTCAAACATGGCGGCGGCGCGTTCCACCAGATCCTTGTGGCCATTGGTGATCGGGTCGAAGGTGCCGGGGTAGACAACACGGTTGGTCATGGCAAGCGGCTCTCAGCAGACAACAACAATGCGGCGAGCATACAGGAATCGGCCACGGGGCTCACCCCGTGGTCAGTTGCTCCGCCAGCCGTGAGGCATTGCGCGCGCTGATGCTGTAGATCGTCAGCTGGGGATTGACCCCCAGGCTGGTCGGCAGCACTGAGCCATCGAACACATACAGGTTCTCCAGCTGCCGGAAGCGGCCAGTGCTGTCCGTCACGCACAGACGCTCGTCTTCGCCCATGGCGCAGCCGCCCATCACGTGGGCGCTGCCCATCAGGGCAAAGTGCGCTTCATAGGTGTAGTCGCGTATGGCGTCGCGCGCCTCGGCCCAGCTGTCGTGGTACTGCGCCTGGGAATGACGTGCCCGCACCTTGCGGGCGCCGGCGGCAAAATGCATCTCTGTCTGGGAAAGCAGGCTGTGCCGCACACCCTCCATCAGGTAGGCGTTGATCGGGTAGTCCACCACGGGCGTGCCGTCCGTGCGCAACTCGACGTTCCCGCCAGGGCAATCGTCGTGGAAGCCGTCGCGCAGCATGCCAATACTGGCGGACAAGTGGGGCAGCTCGCGCATCTCTTCCTGCATACGCTGGCCGTGGGTATCCAGCAGTACCGAGGTAATGCCGGGGTGCACGGGCATCACCTCGAGCTTGTAGCCCGCCTTGCCGGTCACGCCGTCACGCCAGGTAAATTCATCGGAATACAGCGACTGTGGCGCGCCGTAATAGCCGGCGATTTCCTCGTCATAAACCCCGAACGACGAGGTCGTGACATGCAGGGTGGTGCGCTGGCCGATACGGCCATGGGGGTCCGGCAGGTCTGAGCGCAGCAGCAGGCCCGGCGTATTGATGCCGCCACCTGCGGCAATGACGGCCCGCGCGCGCACCGTGCAGGTATGGCCATTGGGCTGCCGGTCTGCGCCGAGCAGCGTGCATTCCACGGCGGTGACGCGCTTGCCATCATGGTGCAGCCGCGCGGCTTCGGCGCTGTGCACCAGGGTGGCGCCCGCCTTCATGGCCTCGGGCAAGGTGGTCACCAGCATCGACATCTTGGCGTTGGTCGGGCAGCCGGTGCCGCAGTAACCCAGGTTCCAGCAGCCATCCACGTTGCGGGGAATCACATCCCAGTGCCAGCCGAGTTTTTCAGCGGCACGCTGGATCACGGCATTGTTGGCGTTCGGGGGTATCACCCAGCGGCTGACTTTCAGGCGCTGCTCCATGCGCTCGAACCAGGGCGCCATGTCTTCAGGGCGCAGGCCCTGCACGCCGAAAGCGTCGTGCCAGTGATTCAGCGTTTGCGCCGGAGTGCGGAAGCTGGAGGTCCAGTTGACCACGGTGGTACCGCCTACGGCGCGACCCTGCAGGATGGAAATGGCCGCATCCTTGGTGGTGCGTGTTGCGCCTTCCTGATACAGGTCTCGATAGGCCTCGGCCTCCTTCATGTCGAAGGCATCGGAGCTTTTCAGCCGCGCGGCTTCGATCATGATGACCTTGAGGCCCGCCTGGCTGAGGATTTCCGCACTGACCCCGCCGCCGGCGCCGGTGCCGATGATGACGACGTCGGCCTCAAGCGCCAGATCGCGATCGGTCACGGCACCGTCAATCACATCCCAGCCGTCGGCAACGCCATCCACCCAGGGGTCGCGGATACCGCGAATTTCAAGCGAGGAAAGATTTTGTGTCATGCGGCGACTACCTTCTTCGGCGGACCGGGGTAGCCGGTGCTGCGCGCACCTTCCTCGGTCAGGTACCAGGCCCAGGCGAGTGGCTGGTGAATGGCGCGCAAGGCGAGCCGTGCCAGGCCGTTATCGCGTTGCGACCAGTGGGCAACAGTCTGTGTCAGGGTGTCGAGGTCCTGGCGATGGAAGGCGCGCCAGGTGCCTGTAAAGAACCACCGCGCCGGGCCGATGCGCAGGGCATCCAGCAACTGGAACAGGTCGGCACGCGCGCCGGCGACGGCACTGTCCAGCAGCAGGTCCATCTGCTGCAGCGCCTGTTCCACCCGCTCCTCGGTGGCGACGAAGGCGCCAGCCAGCAAGACAGGCACCAGCGGGCGCAGCAGCGTCAGATCGCTGTCGCGCAAATGTCGGTAACCGGTGGCGGGCGTACTGGTGCGGCTGCAACCGCTGACCCCGGCGAGTGTGGCGCCAGAGGCCACCACCGCCGACCCCATCATGGAAAAGCGGATGAAGTCCCGGCGGCTTACACCGCCGGGTACCGGCACTTGACCGGCGTTCTGCGCATCCATGACCGGGTCACTTCATCAGGTACTTGTAGATGAAGCGGTGCATGCCACGGCCGAACGGCGGCAGGATATTGCGTGTGGCATTCATGCGGCCCTTGCGGAACACCCCTTTGGCCTTGCTGAAGGTGTAGAAACCTTCCGGGCCGTGATAATGCCCCATGCCGGAATCGCCGACGCCGCCGAAGGGCAGATCATCAATGCCCACGTGGCTCATGGTGTCGTTCAGGCAAACGCCGCCGGAATGGGTGTTGTTGAGCACATACTGGGCGCGTTCGCTGTTCCAGTCGAAGTAATACAGCGCCAGCGGGCGCGGGCGATCGTTGATGTAGTCGATGGCCTGATCGAGGTTGTCGTAGGGCTGCACGATCATCAGCGGGCCGAAAATTTCGTCCTGGGCGATCTTCATGTCGTCCGTGACATCCAGCACCAGGGTAAACGGCATCTTGCGCGTGTTGCTGAAGTCTTCGTTGGCCGGGTTGATCTCGACGATTCGCGCCCCCTTGGCGCGGGCATCCTCGATGTAACCGCTCAGCCGCGAGTGCTGACGATCGTTGATGACACTGGTGACGTCCGGGTTGTTGACGATGCTCGGATACATCTGGCCCACCTGGGCGCGGAACGCATCGATGAATTCGTCAACCCGGTTGCGCGGGCACATCACGTAATCCGGCGCCACGCAGGTCTGACCGGCATTGAAGCACTTGCCGAAGGCAATGCGTTCCACGGCATCCTTCATCGGGAAATCCTCGCCGATGATGGTGGGGCTCTTGCCGCCCAGCTCCAGCGTGACCGGGGTCAGGTTCTCGGCGGCGGCGCGCATGATGTGGCGGCCGACCGAGGTGGAGCCGGTAAACAGCAGGTGGTCGAACGGCAGGCGCGAGAACGCGACGCCGACCTCAACGTCCCCGTTGACCACCACCACGTGATCGTCGCCGAAGGTTTTCGCGATCAGTTGCTGCAGCAGCTCGCCGATATGCGGGGTGGCTTCACTCATCTTGATCATCACCCGGTTGCCCGCAGCGAGCGCGGCCAGCAGCGGCCCGACGGCGAGATACACCGGGTAGTTCCAGGGCACGATCACGCCGATCACGCCGAGCGGCTGGTA
The DNA here is from genome assembly GCF_003259185.1 of Isoalcanivorax indicus. NCBI lineage: Bacteria > Pseudomonadati > Pseudomonadota > Gammaproteobacteria > Oceanospirillales > Alcanivoracaceae > Isoalcanivorax > Isoalcanivorax indicus. The sequence continues at coordinate 84,607 of NZ_QGMP01000002.1, read as the reverse complement.
GACCACACTGGAGGCACCGGGGAAGCCCATGCTGCCGGAGGCGCGCTTTTGCGGCTTCATCAGCTTGCGCACGCGCTTGCTGTAGTACTTGATGCCTTCCAGGCTGGTCAGGATTTCGGCAATCCGGGTTTCGTCTTCGGAGCGGCCGCCGAAATCCTTGTTCAGGGCCTCGACAATCGCGTCGATATTGTCCAGCAGCATCGGTTTGATGCGCTTGAGGTGCTCGATGCGCTCTTCGGCAGTCGGGTAGGGGTGACGGCGGAATGCTGCGCGTTGCGTGTCGAACAAGGTGCGGAGCCGGGCCAGCTCGGCTTCAGGTGCGTGGATCGATTTCACTTCGGCGACCATGATTGCGCCTCCCTGGGTTTGTTATCATGAGTTGTTATCGATTCTTAGAGTAATTACTCTAACTGTCAATCTGCTCTCTGTAACCCACCCACATTGCAAAGACATTGGCCTGATATGACCGGAACACGGGAACGCATTCTGGACACCAGCCTGGCGCTGTTCAACGAACAGGGTGAGCGCAACGTCACCACCAACCATATCGCCGAGGCCCTGGGCATCAGCCCTGGCAACCTGTACTACCACTTCCGCAACAAGGCGCAGATCGTGTTCAGCCTGTTCGAGCGCTATGAGGCGCTGGTGACCGGCTTTCTTAGCGTACCCGAAGGGCGAGCGCTGACCTGGGAAGACAAGATCGGCTATTTCGAGGCCATCCTGCAGAGCATGTGGGGGGCGCGCTTCTTCCACCGGGACCTGGGGCATCTGCTCAATCAGGATCCGCACCTGCGTGAGCGCTATGGCCAGTTCGTGCGTCAGAGCATGGATCGCGGGCTGGGGGTCTATGAAGGGCTGCGTGCGGCGGGGCTGGTGGAGGCCAGTGACGAAACGCTCAGGGCCCTGCTGGTCAATACCTGGGTGCTGACCGCGTCCTGGGCTAGCTTTGTCCACAGCCTGGTGCCGCCGGACCGGCAGAGCGAGGCGCTGGACAGGACACTGTTGAGTCAGGGCATCTATCAGGTGATCTGTCTGGAGGCGCCTTACTTGCGTGGCGAGGCCGCAGACCACCTTGAGGACATGAAGGCGCGCTACCGGATGGGCCGCGGCGATACGCTGGATCTGCTGTTCACACCTTGAGCCAGGGGCGCAGGAAGGCCGGGATACGTGACTCCAGCCAGTACTCCGGGTTTCTCGGGCTGCCGCCCACAAAACCCACATGCCCGCCGTGGGGGCTGATTTCCAGCGTGACCGCGCTGCTTACCCGGGAGGCAGGCGGAATCACGTCGGGGACCATGAACGGGTCGTCCTCGGCATGCAGGATCAGTGTCGGTACGGTGATGCGATCCAGCTTCTCCCCCGCGCTGCAACGCGCGTAATAATCGCCGGCGTCGCGAAAGCCATGCAAGGGCGCCACGATACGGTCATCGAATTCGCGAAAGGTACGAATACCGTCCAGCGGTCCCAGCTGCTGAAGGCGGCGCGCTTCGTGGGGGGCCAGGACTTTCAGTTTTTCGTGCTTCTGCTGCAATTGTTCCAGCAACTCGCCGAGCAACCGGTTGCGGTAGACCCGTGAGAAGCCCCGGTCCAGTTGTGCGGAGCAGGGGGCCAACTGCAACGGGACCGACACGGCCACAGCGGCAGCGACGCAGCGTGCGGGCTTGTCCGCGAGGTAATTCAGCAGGCGGCTGCCGCCCAGGGAATAGCCGACGGCCAGCACCGGGCCATGGCCGTTGCGCTCCGCCAGCGACGAGATCACATCGGCCACATCCCGGGTCTCCCCGGCATGGTAGATGTCGGCCCGGTCGTTGTGACGGCGCGCTGTGCCGCGGGCATTCATCACCACACTGGTCACGCCAAGATCGGCGAGGCGTGCCTGCAGGCCGCGGGCATAATGCGAGTCATAGCAGCCGGACAGGCCGTGCAGGATCAGTACCACGGGGGAGCCCGCGCCCAGCGTCGGGCCGGCCCAGGTCAGCCACAGGTGGTCGCCATCACGCAGCGCCAGTTTTTCCTCGCGGCGGAGCAACGGCAGCGGCCGCCGGAACAGAGGGCCCCAGATCGTCTGCAGGTGGCGCGAGCGCAGCAGCCGGTGCGGATGGAACGGCGCCGTTGTGGCGCCGTGGAGGCGTGCGGCAAGGTCAGTGGCTGAAGGGCTCATCAAAACGGGTCCACCTCACATCATCAATACTTCACGGTGCAGCCGTACGGGCGCGTGACGGCGGGGTCCGGGGTATGGCCATCGAGGACTGCCCGGGCGGCGTTCGCGAGATAGGGCGTGGCGCCCGGGATATCTGCCGGATCGGCGCTGGGGTTGCTGTCGATACCGCCCATGAAGCGCAGCACCCCGTCTGCGTCGATCACATACATGTGCGGGGTGGTCCGCGCGTCGTAGGCGCGTCCCATGTCGCCGCTCTCATCCAGCAGCACGGCGGTGGGGGCAGCATGGCGGTCACGTGTGAGGGCGTCGGCCTGATCGGGGGACACATGCCCCTGCTTGCCCGGTGCCGACGAAATGACGGTCAGCCAGACGGCACCGTTTTCAGTATAGCGGCGCTGCAACTGCTGCATGTTGTCGCTGACGTAGTGCTTCTTCACGAAGGGGCAGTCGTGGTTGGTCCACTCCAGAATCACGGTCTGTCCGGAAAAATCAGCCAGGCTGTGGGTCTGTCCGGCGGTATCGATGACAGAGAAGTCCGGGGCGGGCTGGCCCACGCGGGGTGCAGCATGGGCCGCGCCCAGGGTCAGTGCGAGCAGGCAGCCTGTGAGGGCAAGGTGCAGGGATTTCATGGGTAGCGCTCCATATCTGTTGATCGTGTCAGGGGTTGGCGGCGCGGCTCACCGCATCGCGTACCAGGGTCGGTGTCAGTACCTGCGGCAGGACCTGCGGTGCGCCGCCGCCGCGTGGATACAGCACATACAAGGGCACGCCGTTGCGTCCGTAGCCGGCCAGGTACTCGGTAATGTCCGGGTCCTGGCGGGTCCAGTCGCCCTTGAGATAAGAGACGCCGCCGTCCGTCAAGGCGGCGCGAACCATGTCAGTGTCCAGTGCCACGCGCTCGTTGGCCAGGCAGGTGATGCACCAGTCAGCAGTCATGTTGACCAGCACCGGCTCCCCGGCGGCACGCAGCGCTGCCAGACGCTGCGGCGTCCAGCGATCATCGTCAGCGGTCACGGCGATGGTGGCCTGTTGTCCGCTGGCCTGCCACAGGGGCCACAGTGCCGCCAGCATCACCAGGGCGGCGGCCAGCCGCAGGCGTTGGCGGCCGTGCTGGCCGAGCCCCCACAGCCACAGACCCAGCGCCAGCACCACCAGACCGGCCAGGGCGAAGGTCAGCCCATCAATGCCCACCTGGCGGCCCAGCACCCAGAGTAACCAGACGCCGGTGAGAAACAGCGGGAAAGCCATGGCTTGCCGGAAGATGCCCATCCACGGGCCGGGTTTCGGCAAGCGCCGGGCGAGTGCCGGGACAAACCCGATCAGCAGGAACGGGAAGGCCAGGCCCAGGCCCAGCGCGGCGAAAATGCCCAGCGCGACCGGCGCCGGTTGGGTGACGGCGAACCCGAGCGCGGTGCCCATGAAGGGCGCGGTGCAAGGGCTGGCGACCACCACGGCCAGAACGCCGGTAAAGAAGCTGCCACGCAGGCCGGTGTCGCGGGTCAGTGTTTCGCCGGCGCCCATCCAGCCCGCACCCAACTGCACCACGCCCATGAGGGCCAGCCCCAGCGCGAACATGAGGTAGGCCAGTCCGCCGACCACCATGGGGGTTTGCAACTGGAAGCCCCAGCCCAGGGCGGCGCCCCCGGCGCGCAGCGCCAGCAGCAAGGCGGCAATGACAAGGAAGCAGGCGAGCACGCCAGCGGTGTATGCCAGGGCATGTCCACGATGCCCGCCGTGGCGGGCCAGGCCGAGTGCTTTCAGAGAGAGCACCGGGAAGACGCACGGCATCAGGTTCAGCAACACGCCGCCGCCGAAGGCCAGCAGCAGGGCCAGCAGCCGCGTGGGTACCGTGTCGGTGGCGCTGTCTGCGCGGTCCTCACCGGTGGGCGGCGCTTCAGTGCCACCCACGGTCAGCGACCAGGCGCCATTGGCGTCGCGCAGTACCGCCGGGAACTGCGCCGGAGTGGTGTGGAAGTAGACGTTCAGCGGCTGGCGGATGATCAGGTTGCCGTGTTCATCGGTGGAAAACTGCTGGTTTTCGGCATGTTCCACCAGCTCGGTGGTGCCGGGGAAGAATTGCAGTGGCGGCGTCAGTGGGCGGTCGGGGGCGACGGTGACTTCAAGCCAGGTCGCTTCGATGCTGAAGGCAGCGGGCCAGTCTGCCGCCTGCGGCTGGCGCGCGCGGGCGCGCTGGAACAACGCCGTGTGCGCGGACAGGTCGGTGATGTCGCCCACGGGCAGGGTCAGGCTGAGCTCGGCGTCGCCCGGAATGCACTCCACTTCGCAGACCAGCCAGCGGGCCTGGGCGGTCAGGGTCACGCTATCGTCTTGCGCGATCTCCAGGGGCAGAGTGATGTCGCTGAGCAGGAGGGTTTCGCCCTCGAAACCGTAATTGACCAGATGTTCCACCGGCAAGCGGTCCGGCACCGGCCACTGGATCGGCCCGGCCTCGGCGCCGTCCGGCAAGGTCCAGTCGATACGGGTCTCCAGGCCGGAGTCGCCCGGGTTCATCCAGTAAGTGTGCCAGCCCTCGTCGGGCTGCAGACGCAACGCCAGGGTCAGCGTATCGCCCGGCGCGACACGGTCGGCGTCACTGAACAGTTCGGCGCGGATGTGCGGGGCCTCGACCTCGCCTGAACGGGCCGGGTCGCCGACGGCCTGGGCGGCCAGGGCGCAGAGCCCCAGGAGCAGGGTGAGGCGTCGCGATGTCCGGGCCATGCCGGTTCTCCTTCAGTTCAGGACGGTGCGTTCGGGGCATCCGGCTGTCGACGGTACAGGCAAGCGCGCACGTCGCCGCCGAGCTTCTCCTTTTCCAGATGCCAGTTTACCGGCACCGCCGGGGCAGGATCATGACGCCGTGTTTCGACATAGATGAGCGCCTCCCGGCTGAGCCAGCCGCCCCGCTCCAGAGCGTCGCAGGCGGGCGGGACCAGCCCCAGGTCATAGGGCGGGTCAATGAACGCCAGGTCAAAGGGCGCCGGTGGCGCGCCGCGGGCGAGCCATGTCAGGGCGTCGGCGCATTCGACCCGCAGGGTGGCGCCGAACAGCGGTTGCAGCTGGCGCGTCAGGTCACTGGCGCGTTCGCGCTTCTTTTCCACCAGCACGGCTGATGCCGCGCCCCGGGACAGCGCTTCGGCGCCGAGCACGCCAGACCCGGCAAACAGATCCAGTACCCGGCGCCCGCGTATTTCGAACTGCAACCAGTTGAACAGGGTTTCGCGTAGCCGGTCCCCACTGGGGCGCAAGTCGCCGCCCTGATCGGTGAACTGCAATCGGCGGCCCCGGTGCTGGCCGCCGATGATGCGCACGCTGCCCTTGCTGGTGGTCATGGCAGGGTCCTCATTCGGCGCCGTCCGGATCGTCATCGGGCAGCCGAGCCTCGGGAGCGCGCGGTCCGATGCTGGCGATCGCCAGCCGGGTCGGATCCAGATGACGGCGCAGGGCCGTGCGGATCTGTTCCGCTGTCACGGCGGCGATGTCCCGCTGGAACTGGTCCATGTAGTCCAGCGGCAGGTCGTAGAAGCCGATGGAGCCCAGCTGGCCGACGATGGCACTGTTCGAGGCTGTGCTCATGGCAAAGCTGCCGGTCAGGTAATCAATGGCACGCTGCACCTGTTCGTCCGTGGGGCCCTCCTCGACAAACTGCTCGAGCAGCGACAGGGTCAGGCCCAACGCCTCGTCGGCGTTGTCGTTGCCGGTCTGCAGGGCAATCTGGAACGGCGCTGCGGCCGCCATCGGCGTAATGGACGAGGAAATGCCATACACCAGGCCACGGCGCTGCCGCACTTCGTCCATCAGCACAGCACTGAAGCCGCCCCCGCCGAAGACGTGGTTGCCCACGTACAGCGGCACATAGTCCTCATGATCCCGGCTGATGACCTGGGTGCCGATCTGGATATGCGTTTGCGAGGAATTGAAGGTGATGTGGCGGCGGGTCGATTCGGCGGGCGGTTCGGCCTGCGGCAGGGCGGGCGCGCGGCCGCCCTCGGGCAAGGCGCTGCTCAGGCGGTTGGCCAGAGCGCGTGCCTCCGCTTCGCTCAGCGCGCCGACCACGGCAATCACGGCGTTCCCGGCGGTGTAGAAGTCCCGGTAGAAGCGCTGCAGATCGTCCCGGCGCAGACGCGGCAGGCTTTCCAGCGTGCCGGACGAAGGAATGCCATAGGGATGGGCACCAAACAGGGTCTCCTGGAAGGCCCGGGAGACCTGCGGGCCGGGAACCTGTTGCTGCATCAGCAGACCCTGCTGCATGCGCGTGCGCACCCGGTTCAGCGCATCCTCGGGGAAGTCCGGCGCGCGCAGGATCCGCGCCGTCAGCGCCAGTGCCGGTTCGAGAAATTCGGCGTCGTTGAGCGACGTCAGGGTTACCAGGGCCATGTCCCGGTGGCTGCTGCTGCCGAAGCGAGCCCCGAGGTCCTCGAAACCGCTGGCGATCTCGTCCACGCCCATGCCGTCCGCGCCCTGATCCAGCAGGGCATTGGTGAGGGAGGCGAGCCCGGCGAGATCGCCGTCGCGGGCGCTGCCGGCATTGAAGACCAGTCGCACATCCACCATCGGCAGCTGGTCGGTCTGCACATGCAGGACCCGGCTGCCCGCGTCGGTCTGCCAGTGCTGGATGGCCAGCTCCCGGCGGCCCGGCTGCGCCGCTTCCACCTCGGCCAGCGATACCGGGAAGGAGACCGGGGCGGCTGAGGTGTCGCGATCATGAGTACGGCTGGCCACCACCATGACCAGGACGATCAGCACCGGTACGGCGATCAACGCTGCTACATAACGGGAATCACTCATCGTGGGTGGCCTCACTGACCTGGGGTTGCACATGGGCCACAGCGCGGCGCTGGGCAACGAGATAACGGCGGGCCGCCGCACTCACCTCTTCCGGCGTCACGGCGGCCAGCGCCTCAGCCATATTGGCGCGCAGGCGCCAGTCCACACCGAGCATGGACAGATAGCCCAACTCCATGGCCTGACCGAACAGCGAATCCTGGCCAAAGACATGGCTGGCCAGGACCTGGGCACGGACCCGATCGAGTTCGGACTGCGCTGGCGGTGTCTCGGCGATGGCGCGGATTTCGGCCTCGATGGCGGCCTCCAGATCGTCCAGCATGACACCCGGATTGGGGGTGGCGCTGACCACAAATACCCCATCGCCCCGTGCCAGGCCCTGATAGCTGGCGCCCGCGCCTGCGGCCAGGCGCTGACCGCGCACGAGGTTGCGCTCGATGCGCGCACTGCTGCCGCCGTCGAGCACGCCGCTGAGCATGCTCAGCACGTAAAACTCGTGGGGATCTTCAGCCGTGCGCAGCGACGGCAGGTTCCAGCCCATGTACAGCGTCGGCACCTGCACCGGCAGCACCAGGTTCAGGCGCCGCTCGCCCGCGATGTCAGCCTGCCGGGGTTCTGGCCGCGAAGGCACCGGGCGGGCGGGAATCCTGCCGAAGAAGCGTTCGACCTGGGGTTTGACCTGATCCAGGGTGACATCACCGACGATCACCAGGGTGGCGTTCCCGGGCATGTACCAGCGCTCGTACCAGTGCTGGGCCATGTCCGGCTGATACTGCTCGATCTCCCGGCGCCAGCCAATGATCGGGTGGGCATAGCCGGTCCCCGGGCGCAGGATGCCGGTGAATTTTTCCCAGGCCAGCGCGTTGGGGTTGTCATCGGTGCGCTGGCGCCGCTCTTCCAGCACCACCTGGATCTCGCGCTGGAATTCCTCCGGGTCGATGCGCAGGTTGGTCATGCGCTCGGCTTCCAGTTCCAGCGCCAGCGGCAGGCGTGACGCCTCATACTGCTGGTAATAGCCGGTGTACTCGTACGCGGTAAAGGCATTGCTCTGGCCACCAAAACGGGCCACCAGAGCAGAATAGTCGCCGGGGGTGAGGTGCTTCGTGTCCTTGAACAGCATGTGTTCCAGCATGTGGCTGATGCCGGTCATGCCCGGCGGCTCATCGATGCTGCCCACTCGATACCAGAGCATGACCACGGCCACGGGCGCGCGGTGATCCTCGCGCACCATCACATTCAGGCCGTTGCCCAGGGTGAATTCATGGGTCGGCGGGACTTCGCCCCGGGCGCTGGCGATCAGGCCGCCCAAGGCGAGCAGGGCCATCATGACCCGGATCAGAGGTGTCGCTGGAAGTCGTCTCATAAGCGGGCTGCGCGTCTCTCTGCGTTTCTATGGGTGTGGCGGGATGATAGGATAGCCCGGCCCCTGGTGTCCTGCGCTGTGTCGCGCATGGCCGCCGATCCCTTGCCATCATGATCTCTCGGAATGACCCAGCATGAGCGATGAAGTTTCCCGGAAACCCGATCAGGACGACGACGAGCAGCGCGATGAAGGCGGTTTCTTCTCGCGGATGTTCCGGCGGCGTCCGGAGGGCGACAGCGGCGCTGATGAGACGCCAGCATTGACGCCTGCCGATGTGGAACCCGTGAAGGACGATGATGCGGCGGCGGGTGAAAGCCTGTGGACGCGCATGAAACTGGGCCTGGGCAAGACCCGGCAGAGTTTCGGCAAAGGGCTGGCAGATCTGCTGGTCGGCGCCAAGGAAATTGATGACGAGATTTTCGAAGAGATCGAAACGCAATTGCTGGTGGCCGATGTCGGCGTTGAAGCCACCGACACCATCGTGGCGGCGCTGACCGAGCGCGTGGGCCGCAAGGAACTGGTTGATGCAGACGCGCTTTACGACGCCCTGCAGGACGAGTTGCGCAAACTGCTGGTGCCGGTGAACCAGCCGCTGGACGTGCGCGCCGATGACAAACCCTACGTCATCCTGATGGTGGGCGTGAACGGTGTCGGCAAGACCACCACCATCGGCAAGCTGGCCAAGCGCCTGCGCAATGAAGGTAAATCCGTGATGCTGGCGGCGGGCGACACCTTCCGTGCCGCCGCCGTGGAACAGCTTCAGGTGTGGGGCGAGCGCAACGACATCCCGGTGATTGCCCAGCATACCGGCGCCGATTCCGCCTCGGTGATTTTCGATGGCTTGCAGGCTGCCAAGGCGCGCGGCGTGGACGTGCTGATCGCCGATACCGCCGGGCGCCTGCATACCCGCAGCAACCTGATGGACGAACTGACCAAGGTCGTGCGGGTGATGAAAAAGCAGATGCCGGACGCCCCCCATGAGGTGCTGCTGGTACTGGATGCCGGCACCGGCCAGAATGCCATCAACCAGGCGCTGGAATTCCGCCAGGCGGTGGGCGTGACCGGCCTGGCCCTGACCAAGCTGGACGGCACCGCCAAGGGCGGCATCCTGTTTGCCCTGGCACAACGTACCGGCCTGCCGATTCGCTTTATCGGCGTGGGCGAAAAACTTGAAGACCTGCGGCCGTTCGATGCCGAGGAATTTGTCCAGGCCCTGTTCGAGGATGTCACCGGGGGATGATCCAGCTCGATCGTGTCAGCAAGCGCTACACCAGCCCGGGCATGGGCAGCAAGGATGCCCTGCGCCAGGTATCGCTGCGCCTGCCCGCCGGCGAGCTGACGTTCCTCACCGGGCATTCCGGCGCAGGCAAGAGCACCCTGCTGAAGCTGATCATGATGATCGAACGGCCCAGCGCCGGCGAGATCGTGGTGGACGGCATCCCCCTGAACCGGGTCGGCCGCAGCGGCATTCCCCTGGTGCGGCGGCGCATCGGCATGGTGCACCAGAATCACCAGCTGCTGTTCGACCGCAGCGTCTACGACAACGTCGCCCTGCCGCTGATCATCGCGGGCTTCCCCCGCGCCGACATCGGCAAGCGCGTGCGCGCCGCGCTGGACAAGGTCGGCCTGCTGAGCAAGGAAAAGCTCAACCCGATGATGCTGTCCGGCGGTGAGCAGCAACGTATCGGCATCGCCCGTGCCGTGGTCAACAAGCCACCGCTCCTGCTGGCCGACGAACCCACCGGTAACCTGGATCCCGAACTGTCGGCCGAGATCATGGACCTGTTCCGCGATTTCGCCCGCGTCGGCGTGGCCGTGATGATCGCCACCCACGACCTGTCCCTGATCGCCCGCTATCCGCACCGCCTGCTGACCCTGCGCGAAGGCACGCTGGTGGCCGATCGTGAGGAGGTGGGTCATGGCGCGTAACGCCACCCCCATAAAACCGCGCAAGCCCGCCCCGGTGACGCCGAAGCGCCCCGGCGCCCGCATCAGCCGCAGCGTCTGGCGTGATCGCCTGACCGCCTGGCGCCTGCACCACCGCGACTCCGCCCGTGACGCCCTGCAACGCATGCGCAATACCCCGGCCGCCACCGCCATGACCGTGCTGGTGATTGCCATCGCCCTGGCGCTGCCCGCCGGCATCACGGTGCTGCTGGAAAACGCCCAGGCGGCGACCCGCGACTGGGACGGCAATGCCCACCTGTCAGTCTTCCTGAAGGCCGACGTCAGCGACGCCGATCAACGCGCCCTGGCCCAGCGCTGGCAGGGACGCGACGACGTGGAACGCGCCCGCCTGGTGACCCGCGACGACGCCCTGGCGGAGTTCCGCGAACTGTCCGGATTCGGCGAAGTGTTGGACGCCCTGCCCGACAACCCCCTGCCCGCCCTCATCATGGTTTACCCCAGCGACACCCGCCCCGACGCCCTGGCGGCCCTGCAATCCACCCTCTCGGCCCTGCCGGAAGTGGATATTGCCCAGCTGGATGTGCTCTGGGTGCAGCGCCTGCACGCCATGATCGAACTGGCCGGGCGTATTGTCGGCGCCCTCACCCTGGCCCTGGCTCTGGCCGTCGTCCTGGTGGTGGTCAACACCATCCGCCTGGCCATCGAAAGCCGCCGCGACGAGATCGTCGTCATCAAGCTGGTGGGCGGCACCGACGGCTTTGTCCGCCGCCCCTTCCTCTACACCGGCTTCTGGTACGGCCTGGCCGGCGGCCTCGTGGCCGTCCTGCTGGTCCAGATCGCCCTGCTCTGGGTCGGCTCGCCCATGGACGAACTCACTTCCCTCTATGAAAGTGAATACTCGCTAATCGGCATCGGCTTCTCCAACGCGCTTATCCTGCCACTCTTCGCGGGCCTTCTCGGCCTGATGGGCGCCTGGCTGGCCGTCTCCCGACACCTCAACGACGTCGACCCCCAACTGCTCTGACTCCCTGTGCTCGACCCAGCCTGCGCACTACCGCAGCAGGAACAGAACCGCCCGTTGGCTGTTGGTTTCCGATCAGGCTGCGCGTGACGGCCCTCGGGGGACGGGTAAGGGTATTCAGGACCTTCGAGAGGCATGGATGCCGAACGAGAGCCCCCACGGACGGGTTTACGGCGTGTCCTGAATACCCTTACCCGTCCCCCGAGGGCCAGCCCTCCGAACCAAAAAGAATGGAAAGCCCTGAACCCCCGATAGCCACTGGCTATGAAGGGGAACCAAAATCCCCTCTTAGCACTCCAAGGCAGCGAGTGCTAATATCGGTGTCGCTCCGATGGGAGAGACTCCAGACAGGAGATGGGGAAAGATGACCATGCAACTGCAGAAATTCGAATCGGGAGACATCGCCCTGCGACTGAATGTGCCGGGCGCCAGCCTGGAAAGCTACACCCAGGCCGTCAACACCGTGCCGGTACTGAGCGCCGAAGACGAACGCGCCCTGGCCGAACGGCTGTTCTACGACAATGACATCGACGCCGCACGCAGCCTGGTGCTGTCGCACTTGCGTTTCGTGGTGCATATCGCCCGCAGCTACACCGGCTACGGCCTGCCCCTGGGCGACCTGATCCAGGAAGGCAACGTCGGCCTGATGAAAGCTGTGCGACGCTTCGACCCCACCGTCGGCGTGCGCCTCGTCAGCTTTGCCGTACACTGGATCAAGGCTGAAATTCACGAATTCGTACTGAAGAACTGGCGCATCGTCAAAGTGGCCACCACCAAGGCCCAGCGCAAACTGTTCTTCAACCTGCGCGGCGCCAAGAAGCGCCTGGCACGCCTGACTCCGGAAGAGACCCAGCGGGTCGCCGAAGATCTGGGCGTCTCGGTGCGCGACGTGCAGGAAATGGAAGGCCGTCTGGCGGCCTACGACGCCTCTTTCGATGGCCCTATGGACGACGACGAAGACAGCGCCATGGTCTCGCCAGCGCAGTACCTGCAAGCCGAGGGCGGCGACCCGGCGGACATTCTGGCCGACGAAGATTGGCAGCAGCAAAGCAGCCGCCGCCTCGGCTCCGCCCTGCAGAGCCTGGATGACCGCAGCCGCGATATCCTCGAACGGCGCTGGCTCACCGACGACAAGACCACGCTCCAGGACCTGGCCAACGAGTACGGCGTGTCCGCCGAGCGCATCCGCCAACTGGAAAACGCCGCCATCGGCAAACTGCGTAACGCGATGGCGGTCTGATAGCGCGGCAGTGCCTGGACAGTCCGCATCGCCCCCGGGGCGGGCAGACCCTTCCGGGACCCGCCGTGAACCCATCCCTGGGGGCTTGCGTTCGGCATCCTGCCTCACACAGTCCCGGGAGGGTCTGCCCGCCCCGGGGGCGATGCTCAGCAGTAGCGTCTGCGCATCTTTGCCCTGAAGGGGTTGGGTAAATGCGTTAGACTGAAGGCCGTTCTTGTAGCGGCCTTTTTCATTTCTGCACAGACCTGTCGGAACACATCCATGAAAGCTTTGTTGATACTGGGTGCCCTTAACGCCGCGTTGGCGGTGGTGTGCGGTGCCTTTGGCGCGCACGGGCTGAAAGCACGGGTCGAGGCCTCGTTGCTGGAGACCTGGGCGACGGCCAGCGAATACCATTTCTTTCATGCCCTGGCCTTGCTGCTGGTGGGCGTGCTGGCGAAGCAGTTCGGGGCGGCGGGCATTGTCACGGCAGGCTGGATACTGCTTGCCGGCATGCTCGTGTTCAGCGGCAGTCTTTATCTGCTGGTGTTGTCAGGCCAGCGCTGGCTCGGCGCCATTACACCGCTGGGCGGCACCGCGCTGATCATGGGCTGGGTGTGGCTGGCCTGGGCCCTGTATAAAGCAGTATGAGCCGGGCGGAGTGAGGTAAGCCATGCAGATTCAGGTTAACGGCGACGCGCTGGATTTTCATGGGCGCACCATCAGTGACCTGCTGGTGCAACTGGAGATTCACGGGCGTCGGCTGGCGGTGGAAGTGAACCGCGACATCATTCCGAAAAGTGAGCACGCCGACCATGCCTTGCAGGACGGCGACGTGATTGAAATTGTTCATGCCATTGGTGGTGGATGAATCATCGATGACATCAGGCGCAGGAGACACCATGACCGCAGATACCTTCGAAATCGCTGGCAAGGCCTATCAGTCACGATTGCTGATCGGGACCGGCAAGTACAAGGATTTCGAGGAAACCCGTGCCGCCATCGAAATGAGTGGCGCGCAGATCGTGACGGTGGCGATTCGCCGCACGAATATCGGCCAGGACGCGAACGAACCGAACTTGCTGGATTTTGTGTCGCCCGAGCAATACACAATCCTGCCGAACACGGCCGGGTGTTACACCGCAGACGACGCCGTGCGCACCTGCAAGCTGGCACGCGAGCTGCTGGATGGTCACGATCTGGTGAAACTGGAAGTGCTGGGCGATCAGAAGACGCTGTACCCGGACATGCCGGCCACACTGGAAGCGGCCGAGAAACTGGTGGCCGATGGTTTCAAGGTCATGGTCTATACCAATGATGATCCGATTGCGGCAAAACGCTTCGAGGAGATGGGGTGCGTGGCGGTGATGCCGCTGGGCTCGCTGATCGGCTCCGGGCTGGGCATTCTCAATCCGCACAATATCCGCATCATTCTGGAAGAGGCGAAGGTGCCGATCATTGTGGATGCGGGTGTTGGCACAGCCAGTGATGCCGCGTTGGCCATGGAGCTGGGCTGTGAGGGCGTACTGATGAATTCGGCGGTGGCCCATGCACGGCACCCGGTGCTGATGGCCAGTGCCATGAAGAAAGCCATCGAGGCGGGGCGCGAGGCGTTTCTGGCCGGGCGCATGCCGCGCAAGGCCTATGCCAGCGCCTCATCGCCGCTCGACGGGCTGGTGCGCTGAGATGAATGCCGCCGCCGCGCAGGACCAGCTGGCGACACTGGTGGGCTTCCCCACCGTGTCGCGGGATTCCAATCTGGCGCTGATCGATCATGTCGAGGCGCTGCTGGTCCAGCATGGGGCGGTATGTGAACGCATTGCCAGCGATGACGGCCGCAAGGCCAATCTGCTGGCACGCATGGGTCCGGCAGTAGCCGGGGGCGTGGTGCTTTCCGGCCATACCGATGTGGTGCCCGTGGCGGGCCAGGACTGGCACAGCGATCCGTTTGTACTCACACCCGGTGAGGGTGATCGCTTGCATGGGCGCGGCACTTGCGACATGAAAGGCTTTATCGCCTGTGCGCTGGCCATGCTGCCGGTATGGTCGCAGGCGGCATTGCAGCGACCCCTCTGGCTGGCGCTGTCCTACGATGAGGAAGTGGGTTGTCTGGGAGCGCCACGCATGATCGAGCGCCTGCTGGCTGCGCATCCGCGCCCGTCGGCGGTGATTGTGGGCGAGCCGACCTTGATGCAGCCGGTGGTGGCCCACAAGGGCAGCACCAATCTGCGCACCACAGTGACCGGCAAGGCGGCGCACTCCAGCCAGATCGACCAGGGGGTCTCGGCGATTCATCTGGCCGCGCACCTGGTCACTGCCATTGAAGCGGTGATGGCAGACCTGCGGGCGGAGGGCCGTGTTGATGAGGCCTTCAATATTGCCCACTCGACATTGCATGTGGGGCGCATTCAGGGGGGCATTGCCATCAACGTGATGGCGCCGGAATGCCACTTCGACTGGGAAATCCGGCATCTGCCCACGGATCAGTTCGAGGCCTTGCTGGCCCGGGTCGACGCGCGGGCCGAGGCGCTGGTGGCGGAGTACGGCAAAGGGCTGGCGGAGGTGACGGTGCGCACCGAGCGACTGACGGCCACGGTGCCGCCGCTGGCCAATCGCGATAACGGGGCCGCCCTGGCGCTTTGCCACCGTCTGCTGGGCGATGTGCCGACTGAACAGGTGGCTTATGCCACCGAGGCCGGGCAATTCCAGCAGGCGGGTCTGCCTACCGTCATATGCGGCCCCGGCAGTATCCGTCAGGCGCATCAGCCCGATGAATTCATCACCCTCGCCCAGCTTGATGCCTGCATGGCCTTCATGCGGGCGCTCACCGATTCCCTGCAACAATCTTGATCTGACACCGTGACAGGCTGTCGATACCGGGTTATCCGGGGCGGGGGCCATGCGCTGTGGTCATGCCCGGGGGGTGGTGCAGGGTTTGCGCGTATTCCCGAACCAGTTGTACCGCCAGCAGATACAGCCAGGTATCGGGCTTGGCCTTGCCCTGGAAGTCGCGACAGCGGATCCAGTTGTCGCGGGCCAGCTCGCGCAGCACGAAATCGGTGGCATCCTCGACCCGTAACGGATCGTTGCCCAGCATGCGACGGCACAGTGCGCGCACACGGGACTTGTGCGCCGACCCGAAAACCAGCGATGCCCAGTTGATGTGTGACCCCATACGGCTCATGCGTCATGCCCTCTGCATGGAGCCTCGCCGATGGTGCGCGGCGTGTCGTCCCCCAAATGGGGTAGACATGTTGATGGGGGTCAGAGTGACCGGCGGCAGGCCGGGCTGGTGAGGACGCAGCGCACCAGGTCAGCCTGGCTGTGCGTGCCGGTTTTCAGAAACAGGTGCTTGAGGTGCGTGCGCACCGTGCTGTCCCGGGTCCGGGTGGCCTCGGCGATGCGCTGCACGGTGTCGCCGTTGGCGAGCCTGACGGCGATGTCCGCTTCGGTGGGTGTCAGATCGAACAGGTGTTGCAGCGACGCTGCTGCGATGCGGGGGCGCTGGTCCGCCTGTTGCAGCTGAACGGCCACAAAGGCGCGGCGCGGGGTGAACAGCAGTGGTGTGTCGTCGCCCTGTACCGGCATGACGCGCAGCCAGATATCGCCCTGTTCCGGGCAATGGAGGCGCAGCGGCGGTGACGTGTCGGCTGGACCCTCCGGCACCTTGGCGGCCTCGGCACAGGCGGCCTGGAAATGCTGCTGGCTGGCGGAGGTGCACAGGCGCAGGCGATCCTGCTGCAGGTGCATCACGCTGCTGGCGCGAATCAGGGCCTCGGCGCGGGGGCTGGCGTAAACCACTTTTTGCGCGGCATCCAGCAGCAGGAACGGGCTGGCCAGGTCTTCGGCGGAGCGGACGATGGCGCCGGAGCGCAACTGGTTGTTTTCATACAGGCGTCGCAGGGCGCAGACATGCTGCAGATGGGGTACCAGGGTGTTCATGGCCCGGGTTTCTTCCCGGGTAAAATGACCCGGGCCGTCGCTGCGCTGAATCAACAGCTGCACCGTGCAGTCGGCATCCTGGTAAACGGTGCCCAGCATGCCGTGATGAATGCCCTGGGGGCGGGCCCATTCGTTGAAGAAGCGAGACTTGAGAAAATCCGGCTGGCGGCAGGAAAAATCCAGATAGGTGCTGTAAAGCTGCCCGGGGGGTTTCTGCGCCAGTTCGGGGCGCCATGGGCACAGATTGACGAAATGATCGACATACTGCTGGTAGTACTGCGC
Source organism: Isoalcanivorax indicus (assembly GCF_003259185.1). Lineage (NCBI taxonomy): Bacteria > Pseudomonadati > Pseudomonadota > Gammaproteobacteria > Oceanospirillales > Alcanivoracaceae > Isoalcanivorax > Isoalcanivorax indicus. The sequence goes on along the minus strand of NZ_QGMP01000002.1, from coordinate 67,929 downwards.
GCAGTGGTTGATGACCACGCCGGTCTGCACCGAGGCGGCCCTGCGATCCATCACCAGCAGGCGTGCGGAGCGCGCGTCCAGAGCGTCGACCAGTCCATGCAGCACCTGCTCCCAGTGCTCCGGCTCGGCAGCGGTTCGGTACAGGCTGTCCAGCAGTTGCGGCTGACCGGTCGACAGCCGCTGTGCGGGCCTGCCGTGCAGCCTGTTCATGCGGCGTCTCCCGGAGCGATCCGGGCCAGCGCCGCACGCAGCAGGGCCGTGACGCGATCGGGCACCTCCATCTGCAAAAAATGCCCGGTGTCCGGCACCACGACCTCGTGGAGGTGGGGGGCACAGCGCGCCCTGGCGCTGTCCGGAATCAGGCTGCCGTTGATGGCATGGACCGGGCAATGCAGCGTCGCCAGAGTGTCCGGTTGCCAGGCCAGTAGCGAGGCCCACAGGGGCAGGGCCAGTGCCGGGTCTGCGCTGGCCATCTCTGTCTTCAGGCGCGTTTTCAGCGCTGCCGGGGTGAGGGCCGTGCTGGTATTGTCGATCAGATCAGCCATGGCGGCCGCGAAATCGGCACGAAACGGCGCATGGATGCTTTCCTGCGTGGCGGCATCCAGGCCGCCATAATCGATCACAAAGGTGTCGATCAGGATCACCCCGCGGGCCTGATCGCCAAGGCGGGCGGCGGCTTCCAGGGCCACGGCGCCGCCCATGGAGTGGCCAACCAGGACCAGCGGCCCGTTGAGGTCGCGCTGCAAGGCCTCCACCAGCGTGGCGGCGAGGGTATCGATCCCGTGCGCGGCGCTGGCCGGGCTGTCGCCATGGCCGGGCAGGTCCACCACCCACATCGGGTAGTCGCCGCGCAGGGCCTCCACCTGCGCCTGCCAGTAGTGCCGTCGGCAGCACCAGCCGTGAACCAGCACAAGCGTTGCCTGCGGCTGCGGGCCGTCAATGCGATCGACCACCAGCGTCGCGGCGTCACGGGCCGTCTGGGCAGCTGTCGTCATGGTGTCTTCCCCGGAGAGTCATTGCTTTATTTATTAATGTGACTTCTATCACATGCCCGTGGCGTCGACAAACCCGGGCCTGTAGGCGTTTGTGCAGAAAATGTACGCCGGAATATGTCGATAGCACCGGGTGGTCGCGCGACCAGAAGTCAGGTTCAGGTGTTCGGGAGCGATCATGCAGTATCTGTGTCTGATATACGGCGCGTTGCGCCAGCCCTGTGTGCTGCCCGCGTGCGGCGCGGAGGCCGTCGCAGTGGCGCATCTCGTCTGTGATGACGTGGTGCGGGCTTCACGGCATTATCTGGCGGCAGAAGCACTGGATGACGCCGCTTCGACCGCATCGGTGCGGGTGCAGCAAGGCCGCTACCACGTCATACCGGGCCCGCTGCTGTCCGGTGGCGCGATACTGTCCGGCTTTCTGCTGATCGAGGCGCGTGATCTGAACGACGCCATTCGCGTGGCAAGCCGGGTACCCTTTGCCGAAGGGGGCACGGTAGAGGTGCGTCCGGTGCGCCCGGTGCCGCGCAGCGAGAGGGAATACCTTGACTGACAGGAGTGACTGCTCAGCGATTATCAGCCGCGTCTACCGCGACGAGTCGCGTCGTGTGCTGGCGACCCTGATTCGTTTGCTGGGTGATTTTGACTTGGCCGAGGAGGCCCTGCAGGACGCCTTTATCGCGGCGGTGGAGCAGTGGCCGCGTGACGGTGTGCCGGACAAGCCGCGCGCCTGGCTGGTCTCCGCAGGGCGTTTCAAGGCCATCGACCGCCTGCGCCGCCGGGTCCGCTTCGACGCGTCGCTGCGTGAGCTGGCGATTCGCCTTGAGGGCGAGGACAACGAGCTGGATCTGGATGATCCGGTGCAGGATGACCGCCTGCGCCTGATCTTTACCTGCTGCCACCCGGCGCTGCCGGAAGATGCGCAGGTGGCGCTGACGTTGCGGGAAGTCTGTGACCTGACCACCGAGGACATCGCCCGGGCCTTTCTGGTGGGCACGCCGACGCTGGCGCAGCGCATTGTGCGCGCCAAGCAACGTATCCGGGATGCCGACATCCCCTATGCCGTCCCCGAGCGCGGCGAACTGGCCGAGCGGCTGGATGCGGTATTGCGGGTTATCTATCTGGTGTTCAACGAAGGCTATTACGCCAGTAGTGGCGACGCCCTGCTGCGCACGGATCTGTCCACGGAAGCGATTCGTCTGGGACGCCTGCTGCATGAACTGCTGCCTGAGCCTGAAGTGTCGGGGCTGCTCGGGCTGATGCTGATCAACGAGGCACGCCGCGAGGCACGCATGGACGGCGACGGGATGCCGGTCTTGCTGGAAGATCAGGATCGTCGCCGCTGGGATGCTGCGCTGATTGCCGAGGGTGGACGCCTGACTGAAGAGGCGCTGCGCTCGCGACGGTTTGGCCCCTATACCCTGCAGGCGGCGATTGCCGCGGTACATGGTGAGGCGCCCTCGGCGGCCGACACGGACTGGCCGCAGATCGTCGGTCTCTATGATGTGCTGATGCGGGTGGCGCCGTCGCCGGTGGTGGCACTGAACCGCGCCGTGGCGGTGGCCATGCGCGATGGCCCCGCCGCCGGGCTGGCGCTGATGGATGAGATACTGGCTGCCGGGCAGCTGACGGATTACAGTCTGATGCATGCGGCCCGGGCCGATCTGTGGCGCCGTCAGGGCTGCGATGACGAGGCGCGTGCCGCCTACAAGCAAGCGCTCTCGTTGTCGCGCCAGGAGGTCGAACGGGCATTCCTGAGGCGCCGACTGGAGGCGCTTGCGTCTGAAACGGGTTGATGAGGGGACGAGATGAAATACCTGTGCCTGGTGTACGCCGACGAAACACAACTGCACAGCCAGCCGGACAGCCCGGAAGATGCTGAGTGCCACGCCTACGCAGAAGCGATCGCGGGCAGTGGGGCGATGGTGGCGGCCGAAGCGCTGGCGCCGGTCAGCACAGCGGTGACGGTGCGTGTGCGTCAGGGCAAGTCCACCGTGACCGATGGCCCCTTCGCTGAAACCAAGGAGCAGCTTACCGGGTTTTATCTGGTGGAGGCCGACAGCCTGGAGGCCGCCCTGCGCATTGCCGAAGGCATCCCGCCAGCGCGCGTCGGCAGCATTGAAGTGCGTCCGGTGCGTGAACTGGATATCTGAGACGCCCGGGCGGTACTTGTGATTCCCCGGCACCGGGGGGACCATGGGGGCTCAGTATCCTGTGTAACGCTGACCCTTGGGAGTGCCGTGATGGAACGGATAGCGGAGGCGCCCGCGTCGCGCCAGGCTGGAGTCGTCCCCGCCCTGCTGGGCCTGCTCGTGCTGCTGATGGCCTGTTCGCTGCAGGCCGCACCCCGCGACATCAATCCGGACGCACTGGTGGAAGTCGAGATCGCCACGTTGGGCATGGCGTTTGATGGTTCGCCGGTCGTCCTGCTGCGCGAACCCGGGGCCAACCGCGTTATTCCCATCTTCATCGGCCATGCCGAAGCGCAGGCCATCGCCCTCGGCCTGCGCGGGCAGCGATTTCCCCGACCCATGACCCACGACCTGTTCGGCAATGTGTTCGGCGCGCTCGATGCGACGCTGCGACGTGTGTTCGTGGATGATCTGGTGGGCGGGGCCTTTCTCGGCATGCTGGAGCTGGACGTGGCCGGGCGTGAGGCGCCGGTACGTATCGACAGCCGTCCCAGTGACGCGCTGGCCCTGGCGGTGCGTGCCGGTGCCAGTATTCATGTTGCCCCGAAGGTACTGGATGCGGCGGCCGAGATTGATTACCGCGGCCTGGACGATGAACTCGTGACGGCCCTGGGGGTAACCGTCAGTGCCGTGACGGATGAGCTGCGCGCCGCCCTGTCTCTGCCTGACAAAGAGGGGCTGCTGGTGACGGATGTGACCGGGGCGGCGGCAGAGCAGGGTCTGGCGGCGGCCGCCTTGCTGTTGTCGGTGAATGGCGAAACGCCGTCGTCACCGATGCACTATCTGGAACTGGTCAGTGCAACGGAAGCCGGTAAAAAGGCCCGGCTGCGTGTCTGGCAGGATGGCGAGGAACACGACATCGAGCTGGCAACGGATCAGGCGCCACGTCGCCGTGTGCCGCCGCCCCGGGAAGGCCTCCAGTCTTCATAGATGTTTATCTGATTCACCGTGTCCCCCTCAGGCATGACCGGGCGGGTTCGGTGGGCGCGGCAAAACAAGACACGACAGACAACCAGAGGCCTCGAGCGATGAGAGCAGTGATGAAAGCAGCCATGATGAAGACCGGCCTGGGCATGATGGCGGTCATCGCCATAGCGGGGACTGGCGCGGTATCTGCGTCCGACCGTATTGATCGCATTGTCCAGTTGCAGCTGGAAGAAGGCGCGCGGTTCTTCGCGGATGAAGGCTATGTGATGCTGGGCGCGCCTCGCTACGGCGCCCTGGGTCACGGCGGAGAAGACCGGATTCCGTTCCGGATTCGGGCAGGGGTCAACCATGTTTTCTATGCCGTCTGTGACATGGATTGTGACGATCTGGACCTGCTGCTGCTTGACCACGATGGCAGCACACTCACCAGTGACCTGTTGCCCGACGATGTGCCGATTGTGGAATACACACCGGTCAGGGACATGCAGGTGACCGTGGTGGTGAGAATGGCCAGTTGCGATATTGCACCCTGTGCCTACGGCGTGTCGTTACTCGTGGATGAGCAGTGACGCGGCGGGTGAATCCGTCTCCCCTGTCGGGGTAGCCCAGTAGGGGGATAGGTGTTTAACCCCTGATCTCCGTAGATTGGAGCTTTCCAATCAGGAGTCAGGATAATGAAACGGATAGCTTTTCTGAGCATCATGGCTGCGGCGGGCGCGCTGGTGGCTTGCGGCGGTGGTGGTTCGGGCGACGGGAGCGGCGGGCCGAGCGGTGGAGGTGGCCAGGGGGGCGATACCCTGCCGGTGCTCAGTGGTCTGGCCGGGGACGCAGACAACCAGGATTACCTGTACTACACCGTCGCCATTGAAGGCAGTGAAGGGTTGTATGCCGTGGATCCGCAGAATCCGGCATCGCCCCTGCTGGTTGACGCTGGCCTGGCGGAGGGCCTGACAGGTCCGAACTTCGATTACGAGCGACTTGTTTTCCCGATTCATGAGGCCACGATCACCGTCGATGGTGGCATTGCTGATTTCCGCGTTGTGCAAGTCTTTTACGGGGATGGCATGAATCATTTTCCGCCGTTGTCGGAAAGTCTCGGCTACCAGCGTGTGAGCACCGATACCGGCGTACCCATGCCCTCGCCGGTCAGCGTCTCGTCTGCACCGGGGGGGATTCCGTTCCAGCAGGGCGCCTTTTTCCAGTTCGACCTGAATGATGCCCTCGGCACCCTGATTCTTTATCGCCGGCTGGATGACTGGTTGCAGATCTCGGTGGGCGATGGTGGCCAGGTGGCGCCCCTGGAAATGGATGCTGACCACGAGCCGGTTGCCACGGTGCTGGACGCCGGCGCTGCGGCCGGAGGCGGCTATCTGGTGGTCGATACCGGCAACAACAACAGGCTGCTGCGCCTTGATGTGGCGCTGGATGTGGTCGGGGCCGTCAACGCTGGCGGTGCGGTGTTGGAAGAGGTAACCAGTGTCCAGCCGCTGGGGTCGCCCCTGGCAGACGGCAGCCAGTATCTGGTCATCGGCATCGATGAGGAACAGGCCACCTTGTGGCGCTACCAGCCCGGCGGCGCGGGGGCGGGCACCGTGGAGCCGGTGCTCAGCGCGAGCGGTGAGCCGTATGGTTTTCCGGTGGCGGTGTTCGGCCAGATCGATCCGGTTCGCGGCAGTGCGGCCTTGCCGCCAGCCGAGCATATCGCCACGCACGATGGTGTCTTGTTCTTCAAGCTGGGGGAGTTTCTGCTCTTCAATGAGACTTTCGATCTTGTCAGGGTAGAAGGCACCAGTTGGTCGCTTGTCGAAGAGGTGAACGACACCCAGGGCCCGTTCCTGGTGGCCACGGAGAACGGCATAGCCCTGGCGACGCCCACGGAGATCATTGCCTGGAATATTGACGGATCAGGGCGGCGTGTCCTGGATGCGGATGATCGCAGCATTTTCGGGCAGGAGATCGAGAACGATTTCTTTGCCATTGGCGGCGGCTGGCTTTTCTACAACCGTTCCCAGGGGTTTCCGGAAATCCGGGTGGCGGCGGCGGTGCGTCTTGACGGCAGTGAGAGCCTGAACCTGCACGATGCCCGGTGGGTCGGTGCCTCGACCGATGGTACGGCGGCAGCCGTAGACCAGCTCAGTTTGCTGTCGGCCTCGGAGGTGTTCCTGCTGCGTGACAACGGCGAACTGGCGGCGCTGTCGTCGGCAGATCCCCGGGCGGGCGCGGTCACGCTGGGCAACTTGCCCGAGGGCAGTGTCGGTGCCCGGCTGTTCGGGCTGGCCCCGGGGCCATACCGGCTGGTGCAGTCACGCCGTGACGGCGGTTCGGACCCCGATGAGTTCGATGTGCTCTACGTGGATACCCGCACCGCAGGATCACTGGTGCGGCTGACGCCGACCTCATCGCCACTGACGCCGCAGCGGCCGGTCAGTGGCTTCTGAGGGGCCAGCAGGGCGCGCTATGCCGCGCCCTGCTCTGTGTCGGTAAAGAAGGTCAGCAGGCGGTCCAGCGCCATGCGCAACGGGCTGCCTTGCAGGCTGATGCGCGCCAGTAGCTCGCTGACAGCATCATCACCGTCGATGCTGTCCATTTTTTCACTGAGCATGTCCAGCGCGCGCAGGCGTTTGATGTCCAGATTGTCTGCCAGATCGAATTCGAAGGCGTCGTCCCAGCACAGATTCAGTTTGACCACCGCCATACCGCTTTCCAGTTGTGCCATGATTTCCGGGCTGCCCAGATCCACGGCGGTGTAGCGCACACTGCTGCCGGCGTCGTTGTCGGCCTTCAACTCGCAGCGGTCGCCCAGGGTCAGGCCGCCGGGTAGCGTGTCGGGGGCGCGCAGCCAGGCCGTCATGGCCGCACTGGGGGCATGATCGGCTCCGGGCGGTTTGACCGGCAGGTCGCCCACCGCCTTGCGCAGCGCCGCGATGACCTGCTCGGCGCGATTGGCGGGGGCATCCACCAGAATGCGCTGGCGCAGCATGTCGATCATGAACGGAATCCGGCGCGAACGGGTAAAGGCCTTCGGCATCAGCTCGAAGGTGATCTGGTCCTTCAGGTCCGCGCGTTCCTTCCTGCCCGGTTTGCGCCCGTCCCGGTCCTCGATCTGCTGGACGCGTTCATCCAGCTCTTCCTTGATGACCGCCGCAGGCAGGAGGCGGCTGGTTTCCTGCCAGGTGCCCAGCAGCAGGTGGTCGCTTTCCAGCAGCAGACGGTCATCTTCGCGCAGCGGCGCCACGAAGCCATCGACACTCAGGGCCTGCTGGCTGATCGGCGGGCAGGGCACTTCAGCGAGCAGATCATTCAGTTCAGTGGTGGACCAGCTGAACGGCTTGCTGCTGACATAGAGGGAGATATTGCGGAACCACATGGCGTTGCGTCCTGATTCGGGCGGCGGTTGAGAGGCGAGGACGATAGCGGAGCGAGGGGCTGACCTCAAGGGATCATATGCGGGCCGCTGAATCGGGGACGCTGGCATGTCGCTGGGGTAGAATGGCGGGCCCACAGACAGATGCCGATCCGCCATGCTTGATTTCATCAGACAGGACAAGGACCCCGTAACCGGCCGCGTCATGCGGCGTGTGCGCAGCTTCGTGCTGCGTGAGGGACGCCTGACCCACGGCCAGCAACGTGCGCTGGACACGCTCTGGCCGGTGTATGGTCTGGAGCGCAGTGGCGGCGTGCTCGACGCACAGGCCGTGTTCGGCCGTGATGCACCGCGCGTGTTCGAGATCGGTTATGGCATGGGCGCGTCGCTGGTGGCCATGGCCACCGTGGCGCCGGAGATGGATTTTATCGGCGTGGAAGTACATCGTCCCGGTGTGGGGGCGCTGCTGATGGCGATCGAGGAGCACGGGCTGGAGAACCTGCGCAGCTACTGTGATGACGCGGTGGAGATTCTCGAACAGTGTATTGCCGATGACAGCCTGACGCGCGTGCAGCTTTATTTTCCTGATCCCTGGCACAAGAAGAAGCATCACAAACGGCGCATTGTGCAGCCGGGGTTTGTTTCGCTGGTGCAGCGCAAGCTGGCTGCCGGTGGCGTCTTCCACATGGCGACCGACTGGGAGGATTACGCTGCTCATATGCTGGCCACGATGGAGGCTGAGACGGGCTGGGAGAATATCGCCGGTGCGGGTCATTTCTCGGAGCGACCGGCCTGGCGCCCGGAAACCAAGTTCGAACGCCGTGGCGCGCGCCTGGGGCACGGTGTGTGGGACCTCCTTTATCGAAAAAGGTAACCCGAAAATAGTAGTGGTATTTTTCGTCTGATACTAAATGCCCAGAAGGGCGTTCTCTCGTAACACTCCCCCAACAAAACGACATCAATCTGCACTTTAGTGCATGCCCGGCAGTGATAAACAATCGACACATTGGTGTCCCATCAGGTCACATTTTGCCGTGCCCTGACACATTTTGACGCCGCCCATAATGATAACGATGCCGGGTGAAAACAAAATGCTGATGTCCAGGCCTGTTTACGTGTTCGTACTGATGCTGGGGATGGCGCTGTTACTGGCGCTGGCGACAGCGAGTCACCGTCATGCACCGGTCGCGGATACGGTGGGAAGTTGCCACAAGCGCGGTCACACCGTGGGGCACACGGTGGCCATGTCCGGTTTTGATCTGGTGGGCCTGCGTCCCTGCATTGCAGAGGATATTGGTCATGCGGGTAGCGAGGCAGCCCGCCCCCTGCCCACCCACCTTTCTCTCGAATTCTACGACTGAGCCGACACGTCACGCAGTCGCCAGGCACTGAGGGTGCCCAGTAGCCCCATGGCACCCAGCAACAGCAGCACTGCCGCGCTGGAGATCAGTGAAGCCAGTGCACTGAGGCCTCCCGCCACCAGCAGCAGTACACCGATGGCCGTGTTGCTCACGGCGACATAATCGGTCCGCCGGTTCCCGCCAGCCATGTCCACCATATAAGTCTTGCGGCCGATACGAACGCCGGCATGGGCAACCGAGAGCACGAAAAACGCCACCGGATAGAACCAGCTGGCGCCGGAAAAATCACTCTCTACCAGCGCCAGGCCGCCGGTCATCAGGCACGCCAGACAGGCCAGCGCGCCGCCACGCACCATCACCTGACGGCTTGATGCATCGGCCATATAGCCCCAGGCCGTCGCACTGAGCGCGCTGGCCAGGCTGGCGGCCATGACGAAGGTGCCGAGCATCAGGGCGCCGCCGCCCTGTTGTTGCGCCAGCACCACCATGAAAGGCGCGCCGAGCGCTGAGGCCATCAGCAAGGCGCGGGCGATGACGAAGCGGCGGAAGGGCCGGTCGTCGCGCAACAGGGAGAGGCTGGCGATGGCGGTGCGCAGGGCATTGCCGCCACCGCCGGTTTCGCCGTCGAATTCCTCCACACGATGGAACAGCAGGGCCGCCAGCCACCAGGTCAGCGCGGCGGCCAGCAGCAGGCCGATATACAGCGCCAGGCCGGGGTCCGTGTCGTCATGGAAAATCACGGCCGCCAGCGCCAGCGTGATGACGCCGGACAGCGTCGATGCCAGACCGGCAAGGCGGCCGCGTCGCGATTTCGGAATGCATTTGCCCTGCACGTCCTTCAGGGCAACGGAGCAGAGACCACGGGCCAGGCTGAACAGCACCAGCATCAGGATGATGCCGAGGCCGGCGGCCAGCCCGTCGAGCCACCAGACACAGGCCGCCATGGCGGCGACGGAGGCCCCTTGCAACACGGCACCCAGCACCCAGAATGGTTTGCGCTGCGGATGGCGGCGCACCCAGGCGCCAATGGCCAGTTGCGGGATCAACGAGCCTGATTCGCGAATCGGCACCAGCCAGGCCACCAGCGCCGATGGCGCACCAACGGCGCCGATCAGCCAGGCGAGTACCGTTTTCGGGTTGATTAACAGGTCGCCGATGCTGGTCAGCACCTGGCTACTGAGCATGCGGAAGAAGTTGCCGGGCACTTCCCGGCAGGCCTCCTCGGACAGGTCGGTGCAGACGCGCGCGTCTTCGTCGTTGGCAACCAGCGCATAAAGCTGGTCGGCGGCATCCCTGTGGCCTTTCATCTGCACCGTCTCCCCGGAGGTGGGGCGATACTACAGCCCCAGATTGTCCAGAATACGCAATGACGTACCGGCTTGATTCATGGTGTAGAAATGCAGGCCCGGTGCCCCCAGCGCCAGCAGGCGCTCACACAGCCGGGTCACCACGTCTTCGCCGAAGGCACGCAAGCTGGCATCGTCCTGCTGGTAATGCTCTGCGGCCTTGCGAATCCAGCGCGGAATTTCAGCACCGCACATATCCGAGAAGCGCACCACATTGGCGAAGTTGGTGATCGGCATGATGCCGGGCACCACCGGGGCCGAGACGCCGAGCTTCTCCAGTGCTTCCATATAATAGACGTAGGCGTCCGGGTTATAGAAATACTGGGTAATCCCCTGATTGGCGCCCGCGTCGATCTTGCGCTTGAAGTGCGCAATATCATCCTCGAATGAACGCGCCTGCGGATGCATCTCCGGATAGGCGGCGACTTCGATGGTGAAATGATCGCCGGTCTCCGCACGAATCAGGCGCACCAGATCATCGGCATAACGCAGGCTGCTCTGGGCAATGCCCATGCCCGAAGGCATGTCGCCACGCAGCGCCACCAGACGCGTGATGCCCGCGTCGCGATAGCGATGGATCAGTGCCCTGACCTCCTCTTCATCCTGACCGATACAGCTCAGGTGCGGGGCGGTGTCGATCCCCGCCTCGCGTACCTTCATCACGGTGTCCCAGGTGCGGTCCCGGGTGGAGCCGCCAGCGCCGAAGGTGACCGAAAAAAACTCCGGCGTCTTCTTCAGCAGTTTCTGTTGAACCGTAATCAGCTTGTCGAGCCCTTCCGCCGTTTTCGGCGGAAAGAACTCGAAGCTGATGCCATGTTTCTGTGTCATCGGAACGGGCTTCCCTCAGTATTTGTAGTGGTCAGGCTTGAAGGGGCCGTCCACGCTGACGCCGATGTACTCGGCCTGCTTGTCGGTCAGGCGGGTAATCACACCGCCGAAGCCCTGCACCATGTAACGCGCCACTTCCTCGTCCAGATGTTTCGGCAGCACCTCGACCTTGAGCATGCGCTGTTTGACCGCATCGCTGTGGTTGGCATAAGCCTGATCGTACAGATACATCTGCGCCAGCACCTGGTTGGCGAAGGAGCCGTCCATGATGCGGCTGGGGTGGCCGGTGGCGTTGCCCAGATTGACCAGGCGGCCTTCGGACAGCAGCAGCAGGAAGTCGCCTTCGGCGCGGTCACGCCAGACCTTGTGCACCTGCGGTTTGACCTCTTCCCATTCCCAGGTCTTGCGCATGAAGGCCGTGTCGACTTCGTTATCGAAGTGCCCGATGTTGCAGACCACGGCACCTTTCTTGAGCGCCCGCAGCATGTTGCTGTCGCAGACATCGTAGTTGCCGGTGGTCGTGACCAGCATATCGGTGTTGCCCAGCAGGGTCTTGTCGATGCACGCTTCGGTGCCGTCGTTGACGCCGTTGAGGTAAGGGCTGACCACTTCGTAGCCGTCCATGCAGGCCTGCATGGCGCAGATCGGATCCACTTCGGTGATCTTGACGATCATGCCTTCCTGGCGCAGTGACTGCGCCGAGCCCTTGCCGACGTCGCCATAACCGATCACCAGTGCTTTCTTGCCGGACAGCAAATGGTCCGTGGCGCGTTTGATGGCGTCGTTCAGCGAATGACGGCAGCCGTACTTGTTGTCGTTCTTCGCCTTGGTGACCGAGTCATTCACGTTGATGGCCGGGACCTTCAATGTGCCCTGCTTGATCATCTCGTACAGGCGATGGACGCCGGTGGTGGTTTCTTCGGTGACGCCGTGCACCTTGTCCAGCATCTGCGGGTAGGTCTCGTGGATATAGGCGGTCAGGTCGCCGCCGTCATCCAGAATCATGTTGGCATCCCACAGATCGCCCTCGGGCGTGCGGCAGGTCTGCTCGATACACCACATGTACTCTTCTTCGGTCTCCCCTTTCCAGGCGAACACCGGAGTGCCGGCGGTGGCAATGGCGGCAGCGGCATGATCCTGGGTGGAAAAGATGTTGCAGCTGGACCAGCGCACCTGGGCGCCGAGGCTCTGCAATGTTTCGATCAGCACCGCCGTCTGGATGGTCATATGGATGCAGCCGATGATACGGGCACCCTTGAGCGGTTGTTGTGCGCGGTATTTTTCGCGGATGGCCATCAGGGCCGGCATTTCGGTTTCGGCGATCTCGATTTCCCGGCGACCCCAGCCAGCAAGGGAAATGTCGGCGACCTTGTAGTCCTGAACGGTTTCTGCCTTGGCATTCATCAGTCTTTTCTCCATTCACAGTGTGTGCGAATGGGCGCCGTTGTTCGGATTACCGGCCGTGCCCGAGCCTCGCGGTCGTGCCGCTGCAGCGCCCCTCGGACAGGCCGGTATGACGTCGGCTTACAGCCCGGCGTCGGCCTTGAGCGCAGCGGCCTTGTCGGTGCGCTCCCAGGTAAAGTTGTTGCCTTCGCGGCCGAAGTGACCATAGGCCGCCGTCGCCTGATAAATCGGGCGGCGCAGGTCCAGCATCTCAATGATGCCGCGCGGGCGCAGATCAAAATGCTGACGTACCAGCTCGATGATCACGTCATCGGCTACCTTGCCGGTGCCGAACGTATTCAGCGAGATGGAGGTGGGTTCTGCCACGCCGATGGCGTAGCTCACCTGAATCTCGACTTTCGACGCCAGTCCGGCAGCCACAATGTTCTTGGCCACATAGCGCCCGGCGTAGGCCGCAGAGCGGTCCACTTTCGTGGGATCCTTGCCAGAGAACGCGCCGCCACCGTGACGGGCCATGCCGCCGTAAGTGTCGACGATGATCTTGCGTCCGGTCAGGCCGCAATCGCCCATGGGGCCGCCGATGATGAACTGGCCGGTGGGATTGATATGGAAGCGGGTCTTGTCGTGCAGCCATTCTTTCGGCAGCACGGGCAGCAGCACCTCATCCATAACCGCTTCACGCAGATCTTTCTGGCTGATGTCCGGCGAATGCTGTGTGGACAGCACCACGGCATCAATGGCCACCGGCTTGCCGTTCTCGTAGCGCAGGGTGACCTGGCTTTTTGCGTCCGGGCGCAGCCACGGCAGCACGCCGTTCTTGCGCAGTTCCGCCTGGCGCTCCACCAGACGGTGAGAAAAGAAGATCGGTGCGGGCATCAGCGTATCGGTTTCGTCTGTGGCGAAACCGAACATCAGGCCCTGGTCGCCGGCGCCGATTTCCTTGTCTTCTTTCTCGTCCACGCCCATGGCGATATCGCGGCTCTGCTTGCCAATGGCATTCAGTACCGCACAGGTGCTGCCGTCGAAGCCGACATCAGAGCTGTCATAGCCAATGCCCAGAATGACCTGGCGCACCACATCTTCCAGATCCACGTAGGTGGAGGTGGTGACTTCCCCGGCAATGATGGCCATGCCGGTCTTGACCATGGTTTCCACGGCAACCCGGGCATGGGGGTCGTCCTTGATGATCGCGTCCAGTACGGCATCAGAAATCTGGTCAGCCATTTTATCCGGATGACCTTCGGACACGGATTCGGACGTGAAGATGGAATATTCGCTCATCGATGCAGGGACTCCATGGTGATGTGGTCGTTGTCAGGTAGTGAATGTCGTGGCATCCAGGTGGGCAAAGGTGCGCACCTGGACCTGAAAACCGTTACGTAATGCCAGAAACTGGCTTTCCAGCAATGTCAGCCCGGCCCGCTCTGCCCAGCCGGTCAGTTCGGCCTCCTCGAAGCCCAGCCACTGATCACCGCAATTGTCGCGGGTCCAGGCCTGGTCGTGGCGGCTCAGTTCGGTGACCAGCAGCACGCCGCCGCGACGCAGGCGTCGGGCGGCGCTGATGAAACTGTCGCCGGGTGCAGGCAAGTGATGCAGCACCATGTTCAACACTACCGCGTCAAACTGGCGTGGTGGTGCCGCCTGCGGCCATTCTCCCAGACACAGCGTGACATTTTTCAGGCCCTGCACACTGCGGCGTGCGTGATCCAGCATGGCGCGGGTATTGTCCAGCCCGGTCACCTGCTCGAAACGGCCCGCCAGCCAGGCCAGGAAGCGACCATCGCCGGGTCCGATCTCCAGTGCCGCCTGGCCGCCCTCCGGCAGTGCCCGGGCCAGCATCTCCGCCGCCAGCTCGCCGTACTGATCAAAGTCAGCGATCAGGTCCTGGCGAGCCGCCAGATCCCCGGCATGACGATCAAAGAAAGCCCGGCTCTGCTCGGCCCGACGGGCCACCACCCCGGCCAGCCGCTCGGCCACCTCGGTGGCCAGCGGCAGTGCATCCAGTTCGTCCAGCAGCGCCTGGTGCAGCAGGGCGGGCTCGCCCTCGGCCGTCGGCAGCCGCCGCCGATAAAAGATGGTGTTGCCCTCCCGCCGCTGCTCCACAAGCCCTGCCCTGGCCAGCACTTTCAGGTGGTGGCTCATGCCGGATTGCCGCACTGCCAGCACCTCGCACAGTTCCAGCACTGCAAAGCTGTTGCTGCCCAGTACCTGCAAGACCTGCAGTCGCAGGCCATCGCCGGCAGCGCGGAGCAGGCCGGTCAGTGCGTCCAGCAGGTCGCCACCCTCGGGCAGCTGTGGTTGCGGCTGTGGCAGTGTCATAAGAGGGCGAGTTTAGAGGAATGCCACCCCTATATCAAAACTTTTTGATATAGGGGTGGCATGACGAGCTGCGCCATATATAACGCAGTGCGTTATGGCTTGCCCATGGCGATCAGCAGCTTCATCGACAGGGAAGCCGAACTCATCTGCAGGAGGGTTTAATGAGCAAATTGCCGAACGTTCATCCCGGCAAAGTGCTGATGGAAGAGTTCATGGTGCCGCTGGGGATCAGCCAGAACCGGCTGGCACGTGTCCTGGGCACAAGCCCCCAGTTCTGAGGCGGATTATGACCTGGAAGCGGCGGCCAGTATCGACCTGGAGGCGCTTTCACCCCTGTGCGCATGAAAGCGCCTGCCAAGCATCGGTCGTGACAGTTTGCCGCCAGCCCCCACCTGGGCGACAATAGCGCCCCTTTGATCGGCGCCCCGGCTTGTCCCGGCAGGCGCCGTTCTTGATTGATGACGTGTCAGACAGCCCAGGAGCCCGCTACATGCCCGCCTCAAGCCCCGGTCCTCGTGACCTTGCCAACGCCATTCGTGCGCTGAGTATGGACGCCGTGCAGCAGGCCAACTCCGGGCATCCCGGTGCGCCCATGGGCATGGCTGACATCGCCGAGGTGCTGTGGCGCGGCTTCCTGCGCCACAATCCGGCCAATCCGGACTGGCCCAACCGGGACCGGTTCGTGCTGTCCAACGGCCATGGCTCGATGCTGCTCTACAGCCTGCTTCACCTGAGCGGTTACGACCTGTCCATCGACGACCTGAAACGCTTCCGTCAGTTGCACAGCCCCACTGCGGGGCATCCGGAGCACGAAGAGTGTGTGGGGGTGGAAACCACCACCGGCCCGCTGGGCCAGGGCATTGCCAATGCCGTGGGAATGGCGCTGGCCGAGAAGCAGCTGGCGGCACAGTTCAACCGTGATGGCTTTCCGGTGGTCGATCACTATACCTACTGTTTCCTGGGCGATGGCTGCCTGATGGAGGGTATTTCCCACGAAGTCTGCTCGCTGGCGGGCACGCTGGGTCTCGGCAAGCTGATCGCTTTCTATGACGACAACGGCATTTCCATCGACGGTGAGGTGGACGGCTGGTTCACGGACGACACCGTGGAGCGTTTCCGCGCCTACGGCTGGCATGTGATCCCGAATGTGAATGGTCACGATCCGGTGGAGGTGCAGGCCGCCATCGAGAATGCCCGCAAGAACCCGGATCAGCCGACCCTGATCTGCTGCAAGACCGTGATCGGCTTCGGCTCGCCCAACAAGCAGGGCAAGGAAGAGTGCCACGGTGCGGCGCTGGGCGATGACGAGATTGCCCTGACGCGCAAGGAGCTCGGCTGGGCACATGGCCCCTTCGAGATTCCGCAGCCCATTTATGAGGCCTGGAATGCGCGCGAGGCGGGTGCTGCGGCCGAGACGGACTGGAAAGCCCTGATGCACGGCTATGGCCAGCAGCATCCTGAGCTGGCTGCGGAGTTGAGCCGCCGGCTCAAGGGTGACCTGCCCGCAGACTTTGCGGCGCAGGCGGAGGCTTATATCCGCGAATGCCAGAACAAGATGGAAAAAGTGGCCACCCGCAAGGCCAGCCAGAACTGCCTGGACGCCTTCGGCCCGCTGTTGCCGGAGCTGACCGGCGGCTCGGCGGACCTGGCCGGCTCCAACAACACCATCTGGAAAGGCTCGAAAGCGCTCAAGGCCGAGGATGCCAGCGGCAACTATGTGCATTACGGCGTGCGTGAATTCGGCATGACCGCGATCATGAACGGCATGCAGCTGCACGGCGGCGTGCGTCCCTACGGCGGTACCTTCCTGGTCTTCATGGAATACGCTCGTAACGCGGTGCGCATGGCGGCGCTGATGAAGCAGCCCACCATTCTGGTGTACACCCACGACTCCATCGGTCTGGGCGAAGACGGCCCGACCCATCAGCCTGTCGAGCAGTTGGCGAACCTGCGCATGACCCCGAACATGCGCACCTGGCGCCCCTGCGACACCGTGGAGTCTGCGGTGTCCTGGAAGGCGGCTATCGAGCGCACGGACGGCCCTTCGGCGCTGGTGTTCACGCGTCAGGGCCTGCCCTGCATGACCCGCGATGACGCGACCCTGGCGAACATTGCCCGAGGCGGTTACGTGCTGCACCAGACGGGTGACGGTGAGCCGGAGGCGATCATTATTGCCACCGGTTCCGAGGTGCATCTGGCCATGGACGCGGCGGCGGCGCTGGATGGCGTGAATGTGCGTGTGGTGTCCATGCCCTGTGTCGAGGCCTTCCTGGCGCAGGATGCTGACTATCGCGAGCAGGTGTTGCCGAGTGCGGTGCGCAAGCGCGTGGCGGTGGAAGCAGCGATTACGGATTACTGGTACCGGTTCGTCGGCCTCGACGGCCGCATTATCGGGATGAACAGCTTTGGTGCCTCGGCGCCGGCGGGTGATCTGTTCAAACACTTCAATATCACGGCCGACGCCGTGAAGCAGGCAGTGGCCGAGCTCATCGGCTGATACGGGGCACACCATGCGTGTGGCACTGAATGGTTATGGTCGCATCGGCCGGTCATTTGTCCGGGCGCTCGCGGAGCGCGAGGCGGGAGGCTGGCAAGCGCCCTTTTCGCTGGTGGCGATCAATGATCTCGGTCGCCCCGAGGACCTGCTGTATCTGACCCGCTTTGATTCTACCCACGGGCCCTTTCCGGGGCTGGCGGCGCTGGGGGCGGACGGCCTGACGGTGGGGCGGCACACCGCACGCCTGTTCAGCAATGAGGACCCCGCCGGTTTGCCCTGGCAGGACATGGGGATCGGTCTCGCGCTGGAGTGCACCGGCGTCTTCCGTGGTCATGATGAAGCCAGTGAGCACCTGCGTGCTGGCGCCCAGCGCGTGATCATCGGGGCGGTGCCGTTTGATCAGGCGGATGCGTTGCTGGTGTATGGCGTGAATCATGAAACGCTGCAGCCGGGGCAGCGGGTGCTGTCCGCCGCTTCCTGCACGACCCACGCCATCGCGCCGCTGCTGGCGGCGCTGGATCAGGCCTGGGGCGTGGAACAGGTGCTGATGAAGGAGGTCCATGCCTACACGTCTGATCAGACGTTGCTGGACCACGTGCATCGCGATCCGCGTCGGGGCCGGGCGGCGGCGCAGAATATTGTGCCGACCACCTCCAGCGCTATCGGCGCGGTGCAGCAGATTCTGCCGCAACTGGCCGGGCGCATCAGTGGGGGCTCCATCCGGGTGCCGACACTGAATGTGGCCATGGTGGACCTGACCCTGCGGCTGCGCCAGGTGCCCACGGCCAGTGAGGTCAATGGGCTGATGGCCCGGCGTGCGGACGAAGTGCCGTGGCTGATCGGCTACAATAATGACCCGCTGGTGAGTGTGGATTTCAATCACCGCAGCGAGTCGGCGATTTTTGATGCCACCCAGACCCGTGTCCAGGGCGACATGGTGCGAGTGGTGGCCTGGTACGACAACGAATGGGGTTATGCCAACCGACTGCTGGATCTGGTCAGTTGGCTGGCCCGGCACCCGTAAAACACAGAGAACGACGCCAAACAGAGGTAGCACGATGGCCATTCTGCGCATGACGGATCTGGATCTGAAGGGCAAGCGCGTACTGATCCGCGAAGATCTCAATGTGCCGGTGAAAGACGGCAAGGTGACCAGTGATGCGCGGATTCGTGCGTCGCTACCCACTATCCGCCATGCGCTGGATGCGGGCGCACGCGTGATGCTGATGTCACACCTGGGGCGGCCCGAAGAGGGCCAGTTCGATGAAGGCGCCTCGCTGAAGCCGGTGGCCGAACATCTCGGCCTGCTGCTGGAGCGTGACGTGCCGTTGGTGCGCGACTGGCTGGATGGCGTCGAGGTGGCAGAAGGCGATCTGGTACTGTGCGAGAACGTGCGGTTCAACAAGGGTGAAAAGAAAGACGACGAGGCGCTGTCGAAAAGAATGGCCGCGCTGTGCGATGTCTTTGTCATGGATGCCTTCGGCACGGCGCATCGCGCCCAGGCCTCCACACACGGTGTGGCGAAATTCGCGCCGGTGGCCTGTGCCGGCCCGCTGCTGGCGGCAGAGCTGGATGCGCTGGGCAAGGCGCTGGAAAATCCGGCCAAACCCCTGGTGGCTATTGTCGGGGGCGCCAAGGTGTCCACCAAACTGGAAGTGCTTGAATCCCTGGCCGACAAGGTCGATCAGCTGATTGTGGGCGGCGGCATTGCCAATACCTTCCTGGCGGCAGCGGGCAAGCCCGTGGGCAAGTCGCTGTGCGAGCATGACCTGATTGACGCGGCCCGGCGTATTGCGGCGAAAGTGAATATTCCTCTGCCTGTGGATGTGGTGGTGGCGCGCGAATTCTCGGCCGATGCCGAAGCGGTCACGAAATCCGTGGACGAGGTGGCTGATGACGAGATGATTCTCGATGTGGGGCCGAAAACGGCGCATGTGTTTGCAGCATTGATGAAAGAAGCACGCACCATTGTCTGGAACGGGCCGGTGGGTGTGTTCGAGTTTGACCAGTTTGCCGGGGGTACCCGGGAGCTGGCCGAGGCGATCGCGGAAAGCGATGCCTTTTCCATTGCGGGCGGCGGTGACACGCTGGCGGCGGTGGATAAATACGGTATCACCGAGCAGGTGTCCTACATTTCCACCGGCGGTGGCGCTTTCCTGGAATTCCTGGAAGGCAAGACACTGCCGGCCGTAGCGATCCTGGATCGCTGACAGACAGGATGAATTGAGGAGAATCACATGGCACTGATCAGCATGCGACAGTTGCTGGACCACGCCGCCGAATATGGCTACGGCGTACCGGCTTTCAACGTCAACAATCTGGAGCAGATGCGCGCCATCATGGAAGCGGCGGATCAGACGGATTCGCCAGTGATCGTGCAAGCGTCTGCGGGCGCCCGCAAATACGCCGGCGCGCCTTTCCTGCGCCACCTGATCCTGGCCGCTATCGAGGAGTTTCCACATATTCCGGTGGTGATGCATCAGGATCACGGCACCAGCCCGGCGGTATGCCAGCGCTCCATCCAGCTCGGTTTTTCATCGGTGATGATGGATGGTTCGCTGGGTGAAGACGGCAAGACCCCCATGGATTACGACTACAACGTGCGGGTGACCCAGACGGCTGTGGCCATGGCCCATGCCTGTGGTGTGTCCGTGGAAGGCGAACTGGGCTGCCTGGGTTCCCTGGAAACTGGCCAGGCCGGTGAAGAGGATGGCATCGGTGCCGAAGGCATTCTGGATCACAGCCAGATGCTCACCGACCCCGAAGAAGCGGCTGACTTCGTCAAGGCCACCAAAGTGGATGCCCTGGCCATCGCCATCGGCACCAGCCACGGCGCCTACAAGTTTACCCGTCCGCCCACCGGGGACATTCTGGCCATTGACCGCATCAAGGCGATTCACGCCCGTATTCCCGATACGCACCTGGTCATGCACGGCTCCTCCTCGGTACCGCAGGACTGGCTCGAGATCATCAACGAGTTCGGTGGCGAAATTCCGGAAACCTATGGCGTGCCGGTGGAAGAAATTCAGGAAGGTATCCGTCACGGCGTGCGCAAGGTGAATATCGATACGGACCTGCGACTGGCCAGCACCGGCGCCATCCGTCGTTTCCTGGGCCAGAACAAGTCGGAGTTCGACCCGCGCAAATATCTGGCGGTGGCCACCCAGGCCATGAAAGATATCTGCATTGCCCGTTACGAGGCCTTCGGCACTGCCGGCAACGCCAGCAAGATCACGCCGCTGTCACTGGAAGTCATGTTCCAGCGTTATGAAAAAGGTGAGCTGGACCCGCGTGTAAAATAAGCGCCCGCCCGGCACGAAAAAGCCCGCCCTGGCATTCGCCCTGGCGGGCTTTTTCGTGCCGGGCTGTTGTTTTCGTGCGGAACTTGACCTCAGGGTTTGGCGTAGGGATAACGCGCCAGTGGCTGTGTACGGTGATAGCTGTCCAGGCCGGAAATGGCGACAGCGTCGAGCTGCGTTATATCAATGTGGCCATCTTCTCCCACAGCGCTGGCCAGGGTCAGCACCTCCACGATTTCGCCAATGATCAGCACGGTATTGTTGAGGGTGACGGGTATCGTCTCGCGCAGCCGCAGGCCCAGCCTCAGACGACTTTCCAGCACATAGGGCGCGTCCAGCGTGCCGGAGTACCACGGCGTCAGGCCGCAGGCCACAAACTCGCTCGCGTCCCGGGGATAGCGCGCGCTGGTCTGGTGGGCGGCCTGGATGATGCCGTCATGGACCTGGTTCAGGGTGAAGACGCCGGTGCTCAGGATGTTTTCCAGGGTGTGACGCTCGGATACGGGTGGGCGGCTGATCAGGCCGAGGAGCGCCGGGTCCGCGCCAAGATGCACGGCGGAACTGAACAGGGCCAGGTTCTCCCGGCCATGGGGGTCCCGGGTGCCCACCAGGTTGGCGCTCTTGAAGCCAGTCAGTGCATTGACGAAGCGGGCGCGGTGCCGTTGCGGCATGGTCGCCGGGTCAAAACGGGTTAACGCTGACATGCCTGGACTTCCGTGATGGTTGAATCGGTCAGTGTGATGCAGGCTGCGTCATGTTTGTGTCGTGACAACGCCTGGACTCGCCGCCCGAGCAGTGTGCGGGTATGCTCTGGTCATGAGTTCACCACCCGATGCCTCGCCGCCTTTTGATATCGACGCCATACAGTCCGGCTGGCAGCCGCTGGACTGGACGGCGCCGCAGGTGATTAGCGGTGAGGCGAAACGCTATGCGGAATATTACGGTATCGATTTCGCGCGCCAGTACCCGGATCTGTTGCATGCGTTCGGATACTTCGACGCGGCCGGGCATACGATCGCCGTGCACGGCTGGCTGCCACCGCAGGCGCGGGGCACGGTGCTGGTGGTGCATGGTTATTTCGATCATGTGGGGCTCTATCGGCATGTGGTCGGCCACCTTCTTGAGCGTGGTTACGCCGTGCTGGCCTATGACCTGCCCGGGCACGGATTGTCATCGGGGCCCCGTGCTGCGATTGACGATTTCCTCATCTATCGGGACGTTCTGCATCAGTGTCTGACCAACAAGGCAAATGGATTTCCGCGCCCCTGGCATGTCATTGCCCAGAGCACCGGCGGTGCGATTGTCATGGATTATCTGGTCAGTACGGCGGTGCAGGGGGTGCCGTCACCCTTCGAGAAAGTCATTTTGCTGGCCCCCCTGGTGCGTCCGTTTGCCTGGCGTTCCGGGCGTATTCTGCATGCGCTGGTCAGCCCGTTCCGGGACTATGTAAAACGCGTTTTTACAGTTAACTCGAATGATCCTGATTTTTTACACTTTCTGGAGCATCTGGACCCTTTACAGCACCGCGCACTCTCTGCACGCTGGGTATCCGCGCTGAAAAAATGGATACCGACCTTCGAGCGCGCCGGGGCCGTGCAGGTCAGCCCGGTCATCATCCAGGGCGATATGGATGAGACCGTTGACTGGCGGCATAACCTGAGCATTATCGAAGACAAGTTCCATCAGCCGGAGATTCATGTGCTCAAGGGTGCACGGCATCAGTTGGCCAATGAGCATCCGGATATTCGCAAGCAGGTGCGACAGATCATCGACAAGCATCTGGGTTGAACGCACCTGTATTGACTGGGAGTAGAGACATGAAGACAGGTTTTTCGAGAATGACATTGCTGAGTCTGGCGTTGGCAGCAGCGGCGTCGGCGCAGGCCCAGCCCGCCCAGCGCGATGGTGCGGAGCGAGCCGGTGCCGCGCAGCAGGCGGCCGAGCAGCGACTGACGGCTGACGAAGCGCGCGAGCATGCCCGCGAGCGTGGTGAGGCAAATCGCGATGCAGCGCGTGAACGCGGTGAGCGGATGCGGGAGCAAGGCGACCAGCAGCGCGAGACCCTTCGTGAGCGTGATGCCCGGCAGCGTCAGGACACGCAACAACGTGGCGAGGACATGCGACGGGACTCGGAGCAGCGTCGCCAGGGCCAGAGTGATGCCATGCGTGATGCAGATCGCAGGGCGCGGGAGCGTACCGGGCCGGTGCGTAATTATCCCGAGCAGTAAGGGTTTTCTCGAGTGTAAATCGGATCAGAAGGAGATGGATCATGAAAATGTGGATAGCAGGTACAGGTGTTGCAGCGCTGTTTGCCGCTGGTGCGGTACAGGCGCAACCGATGACCCAGATGCAGCCTGAGTTTTATGTCGGCGGTCAGTACAACTATCTTGAGCAACGGGTGAGTGGCCAGTCGAACCCGAACTATGACGTATTCAGTGGTCGTCTTGGCGTGCAGGTCAATCCGTTCATTTCCGGCGAAACTCGTCTTGGCTTCGGCGTTAGTGGTGATCGGGTGGATCCAGGCAATCTGAAGACAGAGGTCCACAATTATTACGGCTTCTACGCGCGTGCCGGTTTGCCCAATGAAACAGCGTTCACGCCCTATGTGATTGGTGGCTGGACGGATGTTCGCTTCGAGTTGGAGGGTAACGGGCAAAGTCGCGACGGCGGCAGCTACGGCGCGGGTGTTGATTTCAATCTGGACCCGTTCCTGGCCCTGAACCTGGAGTACATGCGAATGCAGGACAAGAGTGACTACGATCTTGACGGTATTTCGCTGGGTTTCACCTTCAAGTTCTAAGGAAGGTGTAGCCAAAAAAGCCGACCTTCCGGGTCGGCTTTTTTGTGCCTGCTGCGCGCGTTTCGCTCAGTCCCACTGAATGGGTGCGGCGGAAGATCCGGGTGTCATGGGGCGGCCGGAGGGGGTTGTGGCGGCGACACGGGTGGGGCGCAGCAGGGCGTCTGCGGTGATGGCGGCGGCATTGCCTTCGACCAGTTCGG
Organism: Isoalcanivorax indicus; assembly: GCF_003259185.1. Taxonomy (NCBI): domain Bacteria; kingdom Pseudomonadati; phylum Pseudomonadota; class Gammaproteobacteria; order Oceanospirillales; family Alcanivoracaceae; genus Isoalcanivorax; species Isoalcanivorax indicus. The sequence continues at coordinate 44,400 of NZ_QGMP01000002.1, read as the reverse complement.
CCACGGCATGGTCATCGAGGACGCGGGTAACACGCAGCGTCGCCAGTGGTGGACTTTCCAGGCGAATACGTTGCCCCGTGTCCGGGTCCTCCAGCTCGCGCAGCGTGTCGTGCACGCTCAGCAATCTGCCGGCGACCAGTCGGCCGCTGCCCTGGCTGAGGTAGTAGCTGCCGTGGTCACTGGCCAGCACGCGGATCGGATACAGCGTATCGGTGACGGTACTGGTCAGGTCGGCGGCCACATCGGGGAACAGCAATTCACTGATCCGGTCACGCTCGCGCTCGGGATCAATGTCCGCATCCCGCAGACGGCGGCGCAGATCTGCCGGTGTTTCCCGGTAGACAAAAGTGTCTGCGCGGACGATTTCGCCCGTGGCGGTTTCGATCAGCCGATAGTGAATGCGAACCACCGGTTCCAGATCATTGAACGCGGCGCCGTAATAGCGCCGTTGCGGCCGACCCAGCTGAAAATCGCGAATCTCGCCCACCAGCATCAGGTCGGCGCCCATTTCCCTGCCCAACTGAAGCTGCGCTGCAGGCAGCAGGCTGCCTGCTGACACGTTCAGTTCCTGATCCAGGTCGGCGCTGAAATCGCGGTCGAGCACACGCAGGCGACCGCTCTGGCTGAGGCTGTTGACCAGGGCATTGCGCAGGCGTGCGCTGACTTCGGGGGCGGGCAGGGTGCCGCCCAGATCGAAGTCTGGCTGGGCGGTGCGGAAGCTGCCTACGGCCACGGACGGCAGATGGCGGCGGTCGGGGCCCACTGGCGCGTAATCCAGCAGCTGTGCCTCGACGTCCGCTTGCCAGAGGCCCTCGCTGATCTGCCGGGTGGCCAGCACCCGGTAGCCTGCTACGGAGGCCAGCGTCGGCAACTGGGTCTCGGGTTCGCTGTACCAGCGGCCCGTGGCGACGCCTTGCTTTACCACCCATTCACGGACCTGGGTACGAAAGGCCGGGTCCAGCGTCACCACGACGCCGAGTCCCTGGCGGGCCGCTTCCACCAGCGCATTGGCAACCGCTTGCTGGGGGGTGCCGCCATAACCGCTGGCATTGCGGGTGAGGGTCTCGCTGGCGTGGCTGTTGAGCGCCAGACAGGCGCCGAACAGCAGAGCGAGCAGAAGCCGTGGTGTGTGCATCGTGTGCTCCCCGTCGGGATTACATACCGAACAGCCGGCGTGACTGGGTCTTGCGGATTTCCTTCTCGCTGGACCACTCGATGATGCCGGTTTCCAGGTTCATCATGTTCAGGGTGAACTTGTAATAGACATCGCGGGTGCGGTTATCGCGCTTCACGATGCTGGTCAGGGCGCCGTACAGCATGAACTCGGCTCCGATCTGGCGGCCCATGGTCACGGCGGTAGCCGGGTCGACCATGCCGCTCTGGGTCTGGAAGTCCATTTGCTCGCGCACCCGGTCCACCACGGTCATGTCCACAAAGCGGAACTTGCCGGACTGGATCAGTCGGGTGCGGATGCTGTCGGTCACCGATTCGGTGTCGATGTGCTCAACGGTCCGGTTCTGTACCCGGTCCACGAACACCACCGGGCGCCGTTCGGCGGTCAGCTGGACGACCGGGGGGAAGCGCAGCAGATCATCCACCATCGAGGTGGCGATCATCTGCAGGTCGGTGGAGCCGAAATCCACGGTCACGGTTTCCGTGGCGGTGGCGTCACCGTATTGCACTCGGGTACAGCCGGTGGCGACCAGGGCCAGTAGCATCACAACCAGTGTCATTGCACGCATCATCGCGTTGTCTCCTTCAGATCAATGATGGCCGGATTTACTGTTCCCGGACCCAGACTTCAAAGCGTACCGCCGACGGATTCGGGGCCACGCCCTGCAGGCGTTCTTCACTGCGGCCAGCCAGTTGGCGTGGCTGCCAGGGTTCCCCCTCCGGGGCGATCTCGAAGCCGTTGCGATCATACCAGCGGAACTTGTACTGGTATGAGAGGGCAAAGGCAGAGCGGTTGCGCACCAGAACCTGGGTGCGGATCAGATCACCGGCCATGGCACGGTTCACTTCCAGCAGCTCCAGGCGGCCGTCCAGAGACACGCTGTCATAGCGCATGACATCGCGATCTTCTTCGGGCAGTGACGAGGTGGTGGTGGCGCACGCAACCAGCAGCAGGGGCAGCAGCACCAGGGCAAGGTATCTCATTGTTGTTCCTCCAGGGTGGGCATCACGGTGATGTGCAAACGGCTTCCGGTATCGATCACGCGGACCAGGGTGATGCCCCCTCTGGTAACCGGAATTTCCACGGTAGCACTGCCTCCTGACCCCGACAACCTGAGAGCCTGCGGGCCCGGCGGAAGTTCCAGCCGGGCCACCTGGGCATACGCAGGCAGGGTCAGCCAGCTGCGCAGGTCAGCGGATTCAGAAACCAGATTATAAACCTGGGTGGCGAAAGCGCCGAAAAGACCCAGATCATCGTTGGCGCGTTTCTGCGCCTCATACTTGGCGGCGGCGCGCAGGGTCTGGCGCGCCAGCATGCCCGGCACGGCTTCACGCAGGGCCCGCGCGGCCATGCCGCTGACCGCGGTGGCCACTTCGCTGCGGCCCAGTTCGGTATCGCCCTGCTGGATGCGCAGCGGCACCGGGCCCACCAGATCACCCCCGTAGGTGGGGAAGGCGATGGCAAAGTAGCCGTGAATGGTGGGGATGGGCAGGCTGACTTCTTCACGTGGCGGCACAAAGCCCTGTTCGTAAGCGATCACCACCAGCCCCTGGTCGCTGACATGGCGCCGGTTCATGCGCGCCTCGACCCGAGCGATGTCGGCGGGCAGCAGACTGATGTCCGGGTTGACCTCCCAGGCACGTTTGTAGTCCACCAGCGCGTTGTTGTAGTCGCCGGTGGCCTCCCGGAACACGCCCGCCAGATAGTAGAAGTAGGCGTTCTGGATGCTGGAGCGAACGCTGGCAGCGGCGCTGTTGAGCCCGGCCAGTTCGCTACCGAAATCGCTGACGGCGGCGACGGGTTCGCCGTCTGCCAGGGCGTCACCGATTTCACGCTCGCGGCGCTGTTCCGCCACTTGCTGTTCCAGGGTGACGCGGCGGAACTCCACCGCCGCAGCGTCGAAATCGCCCGTCTGCCAGTAATTGAGCGCCTGCAGGCCGTGCACCATGATGCGTTCGTAGTCCTGGCCGCGATAGGGAATGGCGTTGTCGTTGACCATCAGGGCCGCGATACCCGACCCGGCCCCGCTGGCGCGGATGCGGGCCTGCTCGTCCTGGTTGTCGTACAACCGGATGACGTCGCGGAAATCCTCGATGCTTCGTGTCAGGTCACCGGCGATCTGTGCGGCACGGCCACGTTCCTGCAGGTACAGCAGCTTGTCGGCGCCACGGGTGCGGCGATTCAGGCGGGTGATGGCGGCGTCGGGCTGGTCACTGGCCAGTGCGCTCTTCCATTGCTCTGCCTGCCAGGGATAGGGGTTGAACAGCGAGCTCGTGGCGCACCCTGTCAACAGGGTCACCATCAGGAGCAGGGGCAGGCGGAACCAGGGTTGCAGCATGGGAAGCCAGTCAGACGTTCGAACCGACAAGGTAGCGGTCTGCGAGCGGGCTGTCGAGATGGGCTCCGCCCGGATGGCGTGAACGGCCATCGGGGCGGGGTGCCGGGTGTGGCGGTTCAGAACAGGACGCGAGTGCGGACCGTGCCCTGGATATTGCGCAGTTTTTCCAGCGCGAGCTGGCTGTACTCGGCGTCCACGTCTATCACGACATAGCCGATCTTCTCGTTGGTCTGCAGGAACTGGGCGGCGATGTTGATGCCGTTGTCCGAGAACACCTGGTTGATCTGGCTGAGGATGCCGGGCACGTTGGCGTGAATGTGCAGCAGGCGGTGCATGCCGGGGTGCGAGGGCAGGGCGACTTCGGGGAAGTTCACCGCTGACAGCGTCGAGCCGTTGTCGGAGTAACGCACCAGCTTTTCGGCCACTTCGGCGCCGATGTTTTCCTGGGCTTCCTGGGTGGAACCGCCCACGTGCGGGGTCAGGATGACGTTATCGAACTCACGCAGTGGCGACAGGAACTCGTCGTCGTTGGACTTGGGTTCTTCCGGGAAGACGTCGATGGCCGCGCCCAGCAGGTGGCCGTCGCGCAGGGCGGCGCACAGGGCGTCGATGTCCACGACCTTGCCGCGGGCGGCGTTGATCAGGTAGCTCTTCGGCTTCATGGCGCGCAGCTGGGGTTCTTTCATCATCCAGCGGGTGTTGGGGGTGTCCGGTACGTGCAGGCTGACCACGTCGCTCATGGCGAGCAGTTCGTTCAGGCTGCCCACCTGGGTGGCGTTGCCCAGTGGCAGCTTGGTGACGACGTCGTAGAAGTAGACCTTCATGCCCATGGATTCGGCCAGTACGCTGACCTGGGCGCCGATGTTGCCGTAGCCGACGATGCCGAGCTTCTTGCCGCGCACTTCGTAGCTGTCTTTGGCGGACTTGAGCCAGCCGCCGCGATGGCAGGAGGCGTTGCGCTCCGGGATGCCGCGCATCAGCATGATGGCTTCGCCCACGACCAGTTCGGCCACGGAGCGGGTGTTGGAATAGGGAGCGTTGAAGACCGGAATGCCTCGGCTGAGGGCGGCACCCAGGTCGACCTGGTTGGTGCCGATGCAGAAGCAGCCGACAGCCATCAGTTTGTCGGCGGCGGCGAAGATCTCTTCGGTGAGTTGGGTGCGTGAGCGGATGCCGATGATATGGGCGTCGCGCACTTTTTCCTTGAGGTCATCGCCAGTCAGGGCGCCCTTGAGGAGTTCGACATTGGTGTAACCGCTCTGGCGCAGGTTCTCCACGGCGGTGTCGTGGATGCCCTCCAGCAGCAGTACGCGGATCTTGTCCTTCTCGAGAGACGTTCTGGCCATGGGTGTAATTCCGGTAACCTCTGAAATGGGCGCGTATGGTATCATATCGGGCTTGCAGGAAACCCCCGAAATAGCGATGCCGTCCATGTGACCGGCTGGTTTCGTGGTAAGGGCCATCGGGGTGCGGTGCACCTTGCCCGGACCCGCCGTGAACCCGTCCATGGGGGCTTGCGTTCGGCATCCATGCCTCACACAGTCCTGGCAAGGTGCACCGCACCCCGATGGCCGTCACGTTCAGTGGTTGTCGTCCAGACCAACATTACAGATTGGCCTCTCCCCCGGAGATTGGAAAACATGAGTCAAAACACCGTTGCAGACCTCTTCCGTCCCCTGCTGGGCGATACTCGCTGCCTGACCGATGCTGACAGCTGTCAGCGCTATGGGGTGGACTGGACCAAGGTCTGGGCGCCCGCGCCCAGCGTGGTGCTGTTACCGGAGACGGTGGAGGAGGTGCAGGAGATTGTGCGCCTGGCCAATGAGCATGGCATCGCGCTGGTGCCCTCCGGAGGCCGGACGGGTCTGTCGGCGGGGGCGGTGGCGGCCAGTGGTGAGGCGGTGGTGGCCTTTGATCGCATGAACAAGGTGTTGGGGTTTGATGCCTATGATCGGGCGGTGACGGTGCAGCCGGGGGTCATTACCCAGCAGTTGCAGGATTACGCGGAGGAACAGGGGCTGTTCTATCCGGTGGACTTTGCTTCGGCGGGGTCGAGTCAGATTGGCGGCAATATCGGTACCAATGCCGGCGGCATCAAGGTGATCCGTTATGGCATGACGCGGGACTGGATTACCGGCTTGAAGGTGGTCACGGGCAAGGGTGATCTGCTGGACCTGAACAAGGGATTGATCAAGAACGCGACGGGCTATGATTTCCGGCATCTGTTCATCGGCTCGGAAGGCACGCTGGGTTTTGTCGTCGAGGCGACAGTGAAGCTGGCGCGGCAGCCGAAGGATCTGGCGGTGCTGGTACTGGGGTCGCCGGGTTTTGCCGAGGTGATGAAGGTGCTGCATGCGTTTCAGCAGCAGATAGACCTGACCGCGTTCGAGTTCTTTTCCGACAAGGCGATGGCGCATGTGCTGGCGCATGGGGTGCCGCGTCCGTTCGAGACGGAGGCGCCGTTCTATTGCCTGCTGGAATTCGAGCAACTTTCCGACGCCACGGCGGATCAGGCCATGGAAATCTTCGAGCATTGCGTCGAGCAGGGCTGGGTGCTGGATGGGGTCATGAGTCAGTCGTTGCAGCAGCTGGAGCAGCTGTGGCAGTTGCGCGAGCGCATTTCGGAAAGCATTGCGCCGCATACGCCCTACAAGAACGATATTGCGGTCAGTGTCAGCAAGGTGCCGGCATTTGTAGAAGAAGTGGACGCGGTGGTGCAACAGGCGTATCCGGATTTCGAAATTGTCTGGTTCGGGCATATCGGTGATGGCAACATGCACCTGAATATTCTCAAGCCGGCGGCACTGGCCAAAGAGGAATTCTTTGCGCGCTGCAATAATGTGTCGAAATGGGTCTTCGAGATTGTGCAGAAGTACAACGGGTCGATTTCGGCGGAACATGGTGTGGGCATGACCAAGAAGCCGTATCTGCATTATTCCCGCTCGGCAGCGGAGATCGACTACATGCGCGCCATGAAACAGATCTTTGATCCCAACGGCATCATGAACCCGGGCAAGTTGCTCTGATGAAAGCACCTTATCAGCACAAATGGATCGACGGTTCGGTCATGGACATGCCGGTGGGCAAGGTGGTGTGCGTGGGCCGCAACTACGCGGAACATGCGCGTGAGCTGGGTAATGAAGTGCCGGCAGAGCCGGTGCTGTTCATGAAGCCGGCCTCGGCCTTGTGCCATCTGGAGGCGCCGCTGGCGATTCCCCGTGACCGGGGCGCGGTGCATCACGAGGTGGAAATGGTGGTGCTGATCGGGGCGCCGCTGTGCAAGGCGTCGGACGACGAGGCCAAGGCAGCCATTGCGGCCTACGGGATCGGTCTGGACCTGACCCTGCGGGATGTGCAGGACGGGCTCAAGGAGAAGGGCCTGCCGTGGGAGAAGGCCAAGGCCTTTGACGGCAGTGCGCCGGTGTCCGGGCTGATCGATGCGCGGGGTGTCTCCACGCGTCAGAACCTGGATGTGATGCTGGACGTGAATGGCGAGATGCGCCAGTACGGCCATACCGGGCAGATGCTGTTCCCGGTCTTTCAACTGGTGGCGGAGATCAGCCGGCATTTCACCCTGATGCCGGGGGACCTGGTGTTTACCGGCACGCCAAAGGGGGTGGGCCCTTTGCAGGTGGGCGACCGGCTTGCCATTCGGCTGGGCAACTTCCTGGTGACCCGCACCGAGGTGGTCTGATCTCCGGGCGGCGGATCAGAAGCGCTCCACGCCGTCCGGCGTCGCCATCAGCACGATATCGGCAGGGCGTCGGGCGAACAGGCCATTGGTGACCACGCCGACGATGTTGTTGATATCTTCTTCCAGCTTGATCGGGCGCATGATGTCCAGCCCGTGCACATCCAGAATGATATTGCCGTTATCGGTCACGAAGCCTTCCCGGTACTTCGGGCGGCCGCCCAGTGCGGTCAGGCGGCGCGCGACATAGGAGCGCGCCATGGGGACCACCTCTACGGGCAGCGGAAAGGCGCCGAGCCGGTTGACCCGCTTGCTGGCATCGACCACGCAGATGAACTGGTCGGCCACGGCGGCGACAATCTTTTCGCGGGTCAGGGCGCCGCCGCCGCCCTTGATCATCTCGCGGTGGCGGGTCACTTCGTCGGCGCCATCCACGTACACGGGAATCTCGTTGACGTCATTCAGCGACAGCACGGTGATACCGTGAGACTGCAGGCGTTTCGCGCTGGCCTCGGAGCTGGCTACCGCCCCCTTGATGTCGTCTTTCATGGCGGCGAGGCCGTCAATGAAGAAGTTGGCGGTGCTGCCGGTGCCGACGCCGACAACGGTGCCGGGCTGTATGAAGGTCAATGCCATGTCGGCAGCGGCTTTCTTCAGTGCGTCCTGATCCATGAGGGCCCATCCGGGTAGTGGTGGTGTGTCATCTTCGGGTGCCCAGTTTACGGCAGCCGCGCGTCCGGGTCATGCTGGTAGGCGCAACAGGTCGCCGCCCTGTACAATCCTTCTCCTTCCGACGGAAAAATCAGGCTCGTATCATGCCGGACCGCTACATCAAGAAGATTCTGCAGGCCCGCGTTTATGACGTGGCCATAGAAAGCCCGTTGCATGAAGTCGGCCTGATTTCCCGTCGTCTGAACAACCGTGTGCTGCTGAAGCGGGAAGACCTGCAGCCGGTCTTCTCCTTCAAGTTGCGAGGGGCCTACAACAAGATCGCCGGCCTGACGCCAGCCCAGCAACAGCGCGGGGTTATCTGCGCCTCTGCAGGCAATCATGCCCAGGGCGTCGCGCTGGCCGCCGGTTTCCTGGGTCTCAAGGCGGTGATCGTGATGCCTCGCACCACGCCCGAGATCAAGGTGCGTTCGGTGCGCGAACGGGGTGGCAAGGTCGTGCTGCATGGTGACAGCTTCGATGAGGCCCTGGCCCATGCCCGCGAGCTGGAGGCGCGTGACCAGCTGACCTTTGTGCACCCCTATGACGACCCCGAGGTGATTGCCGGCCAGGGCACTGTGGGCATGGAGATACTGCGCCAGCACACGGGGCCCATTGATGCCGTGTTTCTGCCGGTGGGCGGCGGTGGCCTGGCGGCGGGTGTGGCGGCGTACATCAAGTACCTGCGCCCGGATGTGCGCATCGTGGCGGTGGAGCCGGAGGATGCAGCCTGCTTCAAGGCGGCGATGGAGAAGCAGCGCCGTGTGGTCCTGCCGGAAGTCGGTCTGTTTGCCGACGGTGTGGCGGTCAAGCAGGTGGGCAAGGAGACCTTCCGGGTGCTGCGCAAGTGCGTGGACGAAGTGATCACCGCCAATACCGACGAAATCTGTGCGGCGGTAAAAGACATCTTTGAAGATACCCGTTCCATCGCCGAACCGGCGGGCGCGCTGGCGCTGGCGGGCCTGAAGAACTGGGTCAGTCGGCATGGTGCCGAAGGCAAGACGCTGGTGGCGGTGCACAGTGGCGCCAATGTGAACTTCGATCGGCTGCGGCATATTTCCGAGCGCGCCGAGGTGGGTGAGCAGCGCGAGGCGATCCTGGCGGTGACCATTCCGGAGCGGCCCGGCAGCTTCCGGCAGTTCTGCCAGGCGCTGGGGCGACGCGCCATCACCGAGTTCAATTACCGTTATCGCGATGCACGTGACGCCACGATATTTGTCGGCGTGCAGATTCGTCCCGGCTCGGATGACCTGTCCTCGTTGCTGAGGTCGTTGCAGGACAAGAACTATCCGGTGGTCGACATGACCGGTAATGAAATGGCGAAGCTGCATATTCGCCATCTGGTGGGTGGCCGCGCCATGGCTTCCGACCCCGGTGAGATGCTCTATCGGGTGCAGTTCCCGGAACGTCCGGGGGCGCTGCTGAAGTTCCTCATGTCCCTGGGCAGCCACTGGAACATCAGCCTGTTCCATTACCGCAATCACGGTGCGGCCTACGGGCGGGTGCTGGTGGGCTTCCAGGTGTCTGCCGGGGAAGAGGCCCGTTTGCGCAAGGACCTGCGCGATGTGCCCTACCCGATGACCGAAGAGAGCGATAATCCGGCCTATCAGCTCTTCCTGCGTTGACGCGTCGCTCACTGTCCAAAATGACAGTTGCGCGCAAAATATAAGGTCGAATCTCAGAGATTCGGCCTAACCCCTTGACTTGCGGTCCCAAATTGTTCATTTTTTGAACCCGTTCCGGTTGTGTGCTGTCACATACCGGTAGTCTTTCTTACCCGGCGTTGCAGGCCGGTATTCGTATGCCACAGGGCGTTTGGGTGGCATCACTTTTGCAGGCAGGGATTTGCCTGGACCAAGGGCGTAGTGAATATGTTGAACAACAAGGCGCGGGGATGCCTGAAGCGATGAACAAGAAAAAACCTGATGCATTGGTAATTCTGGCAGTGATTTTCGGTCTGGGCGTGCTGGTGAGCAGCCTGACCTACGGTGGCAATGAGTCGCGTCATGATCAGATGGCGGTCAGTGCTGGCGTGAAGAGCGTTACCGTCACCCGGTAACGAAGTACTCTCTGTCTGTGACGATCCCGTCCAGCGGCACATCCCAGGGTGCCGCTGGCAGTCTGTCCACGCCCTGAAAATGGTGTGCGACGCCCAGCAGCAGTGGCCGGCGCGGCCGACGCGCCAGGTCTGCCAGTGTGCGATCGTAGAAGCCGCCCCCCATTCCCAGTCTGTTTCCCTCTCTGTCGAAGGCCACCAATGGCAGCAGCACCACGTCCTGGGTCCAGGCCGGCATGGCGTGTCGACGGTCGGGGCGAGGTTCGCTGATGCCAAAGCGGTTCAGGCGCAGGCGGGTGCGGTGGTTCCAGCGTATGAAGGTCAGCGGGCCTGCGCCAACGGCCGGGAGCGCTGGCAGGGCCAGGTCGCGATGGCGCCAGCCGGACTGCCGGAACAGGGCTTGCGGATCAATTTCACCATCGGCGCTTTGATAAACGGCGATACGCCGGGCGTTGCGCAGGGCGGGCAGACGGGAAAGTTGCTGTGCCAGCGCGCGGGCGGCGGCGTCCTGTGCACCGGGGGTCAGGGCACGGCGTCGCTGGCGCAGATGCTGGCGCAGGGTGCGGCGTGTGTGGCGTTGTGCGGGGGTGAGGTCCGGAGTCGGCATGGCGGATCCTGCAGAAAATAGTGTTCCCCGGTGGTACCGCTGCCGTGGCTTGGCCCTTGAACCCTGCGGTTCAAGGTGGTGGCGTCAGGCGAGTCTTCAGGCTTTCCGCAAGGATGCGGACATGCACACAGACCCGCCAGTATTCGCCCCCGGTAAGTAAAACATCGGCTCAGGGACATCGCCTGGCTGGCCTGTACACCAGGGAACACAGGATCAGTATATCAGGGCGCTGCCCGGGGTGTCAGAGGCGACTTTCCTGCAGGCGGTGATAAGCGTGAATTTCCGCATCCACCTTGCCCAGCAGCTTGGCGAGGCGCTCATTGTCGGGCTGTTGCTGCAGGGCGGACGACGTTTGCAACAGCTCATGTGCCAGGTTCAGTGCGGTCATGACGGCAATGCGCTCCAGGCCGATCACGTTGGCGTCACGGACCTCGCGCATCTGCTGATCAAGATGCCGGGCGGCGCGCAGCAGATTGTCGCGCTCTCCCGGTGGGCAGGCCACGCGGTATTCCTTGTCCAGCAGATGCACGACAACGGAATCCGATTCGCTCATGATTCCTGCTCCAGGGATTTGAGGCGGGTGATGATGGCTTCGACCTTGGCCTTGGCCACGTCGTTCTTTTTAAGCAACTGGGCGCGTTCCTCGAGCAATCGCAACTCGCGCGCATGCAAGGTCTGGTTTTCTTCGCGCAGTCGGGCACTGATGCTTACCAGTTCCTCAACGCGGGCTTCCAGTTGCCGAAGCTGATCTTCCGATTTCATGGCAGAGTGCGCACTGTTATCCTAAGGAATCCCCCGCCTGTACTATAGAGACGGCCCCGCAGGGGGTCAACGCGCCCCGACACAGGAAGATTTCATGACAAAAGGCACCGCCGACTACTTCGAACCCCTTGTGGATGCCCTTGGCCAGTCCGGCGTGCGACATAGCCCGGCAGAACTGCACGGTGTGATCTGCGGTTTGCTGAGCACCGGCAGTGGCGGCCACGATGCCGAACTGCTGGGCGTGCTGGGTGCGCATGCTGAACTGGGCGGCCAGTGGCCTGCCACCGTCTCGTCGACATTGTTGACCCTGAGAGACCTGGCCGCCGAGGGCCTGGCCGGCGACGACATGGAGCTGGTCCTGCTGTTGCCCGATGATGCGGAAGAGCTGGGCCAGCGGGTGGCGGCCCTGGCGCAGTGGTGCGAGGGGTTCCTGGTGGGTTTTGGCACCGGCAGTGCCGGGTTGCGTGACAGCGAGTTGCCCGCCGGGCTGCAAGAGGCGTTGTCGGACCTGGCGGCTATCAGCCAGGTGGGCCTGCCGGAAGAGAACAGTGATGATGAAGAATCCATGTTTGCGCAGATTGCCGAGCACACCCGCATGGCCGCACTGATGGTGTTTACCGAGATGGTGATGGCCCGCGAGCGCAAGGCCCGGGGCGATACGCCCCCGGTGACACACTGAGCCGGAGCGCAGGAGAGAGCATGTCGATTTCCCGTCAGGAATTTGCCCGTCGTCGCCGTGAGCTGATGGCGCAGATGGAAGAGAACAGCATCGCCATTCTGCCGGCGGCGCCTGAGCGTACCCGCAACCGTGATGTCGAGCATCCGTATCGGCAGGACAGTGATTTCTGGTATCTGAGCGGTTTTCCGGAGCCGGAGGCGGTGATGGCCCTGATTCCGGGCCGCGAGCACGGTGAGTTTGTGCTGTTCTGCCGCGAACGTGATCGCACCATGGAAATCTGGAACGGCTACCGGGCCGGGCCGGAGGGCGCAGTGGCGGAGTACGGGGCGGACGATGCCTTCCCGATCAACGATATCGACGAAATCCTGCCCGGCCTGATCGAGGGGCGCGAACGGGTCTATTACGACCTGGGTCGTGATGCGGAGTTTGACCGGCACGTCATGAGCTGGGTCAACAGCATTCGCGCCAAGGTGCGCAGTGGCGCGCATCCACCGGGCGAATTTCTGGCGCTGACGCACCTGCTGCATGACATGCGGTTGTACAAGTCGGCGGCCGAACTGAAAGTCATGCGCCGTGCCGGTGAAATAGCTGCAGCGGCCCATGTGCGCGCCATGCAGGCGGTGCAGCCGGGTATGTACGAATACCAACTGGAAGCTGAATACCTGCATGAGTTCATGCGCAATGGTGCCCGCTCGCCCGCCTACCCGTCGATTGTCGGCGGCGGTGCCAACGCCTGCGTGCTGCATTACATCAGCAACAACGACAAGTTGCGTGACGGTGATCTGGTACTGGTGGATGCCGGCTGTGAGCTGCACAGCTATGCCAGCGACATCACCCGTACTTTTCCGGTCAATGGCCGTTTCAGCCGTGAGCAGCAGGCGCTTTACGAGGTGGTGCTGGCCGCGCAGGATGCCGCGATCGCAGAGGTGTACCCGGGGCAGCACTGGAACGCGTTTCATGAGGCGGCGTTGACGGTGCTGACTCAGGGCCTGCGTGATCTGGGATTGCTCAAGGGCGATGTCAGCGAGTTGATCGACACCGAGGCCTACAAGCCGTTCTTCATGCACCGTACTGGCCATTGGCTGGGGCTGGATGTCCACGATGTGGGCGATTACCGGGTTCAGGATGCCTGGCGTGTGCTGGAGCCCGGCATGGTGCTGACCGTGGAGCCGGGGCTGTACGTGGCACCGGACAACGAGGCCGTGGAAGCACGCTGGCGGGGCATCGGCATTCGCATCGAGGATGATGTGGCGTTGACCCGTGACGGTCACGAGGTGCTTACCGCAGATGTGCCGAAAACCGTGGCTGACATCGAGGCACTGATGGCGGGCCAGAAACGGCAGCGTCGCGCATGAGCCACCAGGGTATCGTCATTGTGGGGGGGGGCATGGCCGGTCTGGCGCTGGCGCTGTTGTGGCGTCGTGCCGGGCAGCCGTCGGTCACCCTGGTGGAAGCGGCGCCGCTGGCAGAGGGGGGCGCGCTCGATACACCGAGCTTTGATGCCCGCAGCACGGCCTTGTCGGCCGGCTCCCTGGCGCTGCTGGCGTCACTGGGCCTGGAAGACACCCTGCTGTCCAGAGCCGCTTCGATTCTGAGTGTGGATGTGTCCCGGCGTGGCCGTCTCGGGCAGACGCGCATACGCGCTGAAGAAGAAGGACTGCCGCGGCTGGGGGCGGTGGTGGAAAATCGCTGGCTGGGGCAGGTGCTGCTGGAGGCCGCGCGGCGCGATGAGGGCCTGCGGCTGATCGCCCCTGCCACGGTGAACAGCGTGCGCCGCCAGGCCGGTGGCTACGCTGTTACCCTGACCCACGACAGCAGCCCCACTACCCTGACCTGCGCGCTGCTGGTGGCGGCAGACGGGGCCCGCTCGCGGGTGCGGGATGCCATGGCCATCAGCGCCCGGCATCACGATCTCGGTCACGACGCCCTGATTGCCAATGTCGCCCTGGGGCAGGCGCCGGCAGCCGCTGCCGGTGTGGCCTGGGAACGCTTTCTCGATACCGGGCCGTTGGCACTGTTGCCGTTGCCGCAGGCGCGTATGGCACTGGTCTGGACCGGCCCGCGGGCGTTCATCGACGAGCTGGCGGCGCTCGATGAGGCTGCCTTGCTGGCCCGGTTGCAGGGGGCCTTCGGGGAGGATCGTCTGGGGCGTTTCGCCCGCATCGGCGAGCGTCAGCGCTACCCACTGATCCTGACGGAAGCCTGTGCCCAGTACGTGCCCCATGGCGTGGTGGTAGGCAACGCGGCCCACAGTCTGCACCCGGTGGCCGGGCAGGGGTTCAATCTGACCTTGCGCGACCTGGCGCGGCTGGCCGATACCCTCGGTGATACCGGCACCCCCGGCGATATCGCGCTGTTGCAGCGCTACGCGGAAGGCCGTGCCGCCGATCAGGCATTGATCCGGCAGGCCTCTCGCTGGGTGCCGGAGCTGTTCCGGGTGCGTTTTGGCCCGTTTGCCCATACCCGCCAGCTTGGACTGGTAGCGCTGGATATTCTGCCTGGCCTGCGCAGTGGTTTTGCGGCGCGTGCGATGGGGCTGGCCAATGGAGGCTGACGGCGTGGACGTGTTGATTGTAGGGGGCGGGATGGCCGGCGGCATGCTGGCTGCCGCACTCGGTGATTCGGGGCTGCGCGTGACGGTGCTGGATGCCGCCCCCGAGCCGGTCATGCCCGAAGGGCCGCCGCACCCGCGCGTGTCGGCGCTGACGGAAGCGAGCCAGCGGATGCTGACGCAGGTGGGTGCCTGGGCGCAGTTGCCTGCGGCACGGGTCCAGGCGTACCAGCGTATGCAGGTCTGGGATGGGGACGGCACGGGTGAAGTGACCTTCGATGCAGGCTCGGTGCAGGCGGAGGCGCTGGGCTGGATTGTTGAAAATGATGCGCTGGTTGCGGCCCTGTACCGGGCGCGCCCGGCCAACGTGCAATGGCTTTCGCGTACGCGTACGCAGGCTATTCGCCGTCAGGGCGAGCACTGGCAGGTGACGCTGGAGGATGGCCGGGTTCTGTCGGCCCCGCTGCTGATTGGCGCGGATGGCGCCCGTTCCCGGGTGCGAGACGCCGCTGGCATTCCGGCACCCGTCCAGGACACCGGGCACGTGGCCATCGTGGGCAGCTTGCGCAGTGCGATGCCGCACGACGGGTGTGCGCGTCAGCGCTTCCTTACGTCGGGGCCGCTGGCATTACTGCCTTTGTCTGGCGATGGGCAGGATTGCTCCCTGGTCTGGTCCTTGTGGCCTCGCGAAGCTGAACGGCTGATGGCGCTGGCCCCCGAAGCGTTCGAGGCGGCGCTGACCCAGGCCAGCGACGCCTGTCTGGGGGCGCTCAGCTTTCAGGGGGCGCGGCAAGTGATCCCGATTCGCACCCTGCACGCCAGTGACTATGTGCGCCCGGGTCTGGCGTTGATCGGGGATGCCGCCCACGTTGTCCACCCTCTGGCGGGCCAGGGCATCAATCTGGGATTGCTGGATGCCGCCGTGCTGGCGGAAGAGATGCAGCGCTCCCTGTCACGCGGCCTGCCCGCATGGCATGCCGCGGCGCTGAATCGCTACCAACGCCGCCGCTGGGGGCATAATGCCCTGATGCTCAGGGCGCTGTCGGGTATCAAGGCACTGTTCGAAGCCAATGCCCTGGAGCTGCGCTGGGCCCGGAATACCGGCATGCGCTGGGTGAACCGCCTGGTGCCCGTCAAGCAGCTGTTGGCGCGTGAAGCCCTCGGTAGACAGGGTGATCTGCCTCGTCTGGCGCGCAAATAGACAAAAACCGCAATACTGTCTATCCCCTCTATTGTCGGACTAAATTCCTGTTTTAATGGGGGTTTTCCTCCAAAAAAGGTTGATTGCGTCACGTTTTTGTTAAGACAAGGTTAACTTTTTTGTCCTGATACGACCTACCTCTACGCCTTTCCCCCCTGAGAACATGTCATTAGAACTAGCGTGCAATAACTGATGGCATTGTGGGGGTCCTGCCCCCATACCAGTTATCGACCGGTTCTGTTGCCAGTAGCGATATGCGCGAATCAGGACGCGCGCAGGCTGGCAATACGTAGCGCTACTACATAACAAGAGCTGGAGAAAAATGATGAAACACCTTCCGCGCGCGCGGCGGGCCCTCTTTGCGGCCGCCGGCATGACCCTGTTCCCCCTTACCGCGACAGCCAGCATGGGCAATATCGGCACCACCTACGGCGTGACGCCGCTGGATGTGGGGACCGCCCAGGCCATGTCCATGTTCAACAGCGGTGTGGCGGCGACCTATTACAACCCCGCCTACCTGGCCCGAGATCGCCGCGGCGAATTGTCGGTCGGGGCCCTGACGGCCAATACCGACATTGATGCCCGCACGGATTTTGCCTCCAGCTTTGCGCCCAACCGTGATGGTAGCGGTGTGGGTGCAGGTCGCACCGAGCATGTACTGATCGGCATGAAAACAGACCTGTCAGACCTGTTCAGCACCGATCGCGCGCTGGTGCTGGGCATGATGGCCGGCGTGGAGAAATACGGCACTGAAATGCTGGGCTTCAACGCCGAAACCTCGGATGAGGGCCAGTACTTCCGCTACGGCGCGCAACCGCTGTTTCTGAATATCGGCGTCGGTGCGAATCTGGCACCGGGCATTGATGTGGGTGCCTCAGTGCGGGTGACCCTGGAGGCGGATGCTGACCTGGTACTTGAATCCACGCCAGGCGGAGTCACCAGCAACGAGCAGATCGCGGTGTCGGCCAAGCCGGTACTCAGCCCGATTGTCGGTCTGAGCGTGCATTGGGGTGAGGTGCTGGGTGCGGATGACAGCAGCTGGCTGCGCGGTGTCGAGACAGCGCTGACGTACCGGAAAAAAACGGCCTCGCGGGCGGACATTGATGCGCTGGCCATCATTCCCGGTCTGATCAATGACGGGCTGGGCCTGTCCTTGCGTACCCTGCATGCTTTCCAGCCCGAGATCTATGCCGTCGGCGCCAGCTATGGCGACGGTGCGCTGCGCATTTCTGCGGTGGCTGAACTGCAGCGCTGGTCTCAGCTTGAGGGCGAATTCGCTCGCGATTCAGTGCGCGATCAGGCTGACATGAAATTCGAGGATGTGGTGATCCCCCGCTTTGGCATGGAGTATCGCATCAATCCGATGTTCTCGGTGGTGTCGGGGATTTCCTATGAAAAATCACCGCTCGACGGCAACGAGTCCCGTGGCGTGAACTACTTCGACAACGATCGCATCGTGCTGGGTGTGGGCGGCGGTATCGAGTTTGCGGAGGTGCCCGGCTTCAACTATCCGGTGCGTCTGGATGTCGCCTATCAATACCAGCATCTGCGCGAGCGAAAGTTCGATCTGACCTCGGACAACAGCAGTTTTAATCCGTATGAAACGGTCAATGTAGATGGCCAGGCGCACGTCTTTGGCGCCACGCTGACCATGACGTTCTGAGCGGGAGTGCTGACATGAAATATTTTATACCCATAGTGCTCGCCGCACTCACCCTGATCGGTTGCGGTGGTGGTGATAAGGCCACAGTCACCTTTGATCGATGGGCCAGTGACAGCCTTGTCTTCAGCTACCCCTATCACGGCCAGAAGGAAGTGCCGGTGGCGGCCCCTCTGGTGCTGCGCTTCAGCAGTGATCTGGCCGGGGTCTCCGAAGCGGATCTGGAATCGCGCATCCGGCTGCGGGATGCGGGCGGTAATGATGTGCCCTTCACCGCCGCCCTGGTCGGCCGCGTCGTGGTTGAAGACGACAACAGCGACGGTGATGATGGCGACAACGGCGACAACGGCGACAACGGCGACAACGGCGACAACGGCGACAACGGCGACGGCAACGGAAATGACGATGGCGATGCCACGGCGGGCGTGACCCAGACCGAACAAACTGGCGTCAGCGTGGTCATCAATCCGGTCAGCCGGCTGGCGCCTGCGCGTGAGTACACGCTGACCTGGAACAACCTGCAAGGCCCGAACGGCGCCATTCGTCCACCGGCAGAGCCGATCCGGTTCACCACGCGGCTGTCGGCGACGGCAGGTCGCTCATCCGCCACGCTGGGTGATTTCCGTGTGACCCGTACTATCCCGGATGCGGGCGATGGCGCGCTGGTATTTGGTGACTTCCACAGCATCCGCGTGCAGTTTTCCCATCCGCTGGATACATCAACGCTGACGGCGGGGGACACCGTTCTGTTGCTGGATGGTATGGGCAATATGGTGCCCGTTGACCTGCTGGCCAAAGACAACTACCTGACCATCGATCCGCGCGAAGACCTGATTGGCGGCCGCGACTATGCGCTGGTGCTGATGGGTAACATTCGCAGCAAGTTCGGAGACAGCCTGGCAGCGGGGCAAGAGGTGCAATATCTGTTCCGCGCGCGCAACACCTTTCCGCGTACTGATCTGATTGCCCGGGCAGACAGCCCGGACGTGACGGGGGAAACGGTATTTTCCAAGCTGACAGGTGCGCCCATCAACACCGTGCCGGTGCAGTCCACGTTGCTGGGCAATGAATCATCGTCTGCACAGCAAGGCAACCTTTACGGCGATCTGGCCTTCGTGCCGAACTTCCCGGAGGTGACGCCGCTTCGTATTCCTCGTGGCAATCTGTTGTCAGGCACCCCGGTGGAAGTGCTGATCTCGGGCGAAGTACCGGCGCAGCTGCAAACCGGCGATATTTCGGTCACGATCATTTCCGATGCCGTGGGCTACCTGCTGCCCAACGAAAGCTCGGATGATCGCTTTGCGCCGCGCCACGTTCGCATGTGGATGGATGTGGCGATGAGCGCAGAAGGCACCGAGGCCAACGCTGCGCTAACGCAGGATGTCATGCATGTCGAGGTGGTGGGTATTGCCATCATCGAGAATGGTGTGCTGTCCATCGATGCCGTGGCGGCGATTGAACTGGATGTACTGGGTATTGATCGTGCCATTGGTGCGTTGGCGTTCCGCCTTGAAGGATACGATCATCCGAGCCTCGCACCGCCGCAGCAAGAGCCTGCCGGTCTGGCGACGTTGCAGTCCTGGCTGCCCGCCGATCAGGTGGATCGGGCTCGCCCGGGCGATCCGATTATCCTGACGTTTGATCGGCCGATCTATCGTGATTCCGTAAAACCGGGTTCCGGAGCGCTCAACGTCCAGCGTAACGGCATGGATGTGGACTTCGAGGTCAAGGCTGATGGTGCTGCACTGGTTATTCACCCGGAAGGCGGGCTTGGCTTCAATAACAGCTATTCAGTGACCATCAATGGCATGGCTCGGGATCTGTACGACAACCCCATCGGGCAAGACTATTTCCTTGAGTTCACCATGCCGCTGTTCCGTGAGTACGCCCAGAACGAGATTCGCGAGAGCTTTGACCCGGGTGACGAAAATCAGGCCAACCGTTTCATTCGCGTGCCGATGTCTCCGCGTGCCGTGACGACCTACCCGGGCTATCCGTGTGCTACCGAAGCGCGCAATATTGCGCTGGGGAATCATGGCCGCTGTGTCGGCTCCCGGACCTCCCGTGAAAGCTGGGCTGGTGGTGATGTCGTTGCCATTAACGAGAACATGCCGGTCACCGAGCTTCCTGCAAACCGCGATATTCGGGTGCGCTTCTCCAAGCCCATGAATACCAACAGCTTCAGGCTCGGCAACCTGGACGGCAGCCGCGCTTGCAACGTCGGTACATTCCGGGTTGAGCGCATGACTGCAAACGGCAACACCTGCATCGAGCCGGTGCCCGGGCGGCTGGAAGTGAGCGAAAGCAGCGCGCGGTTCGTTCCGGATGAACCATGGATCGAGGGAGAAACCTATCGCTATACCATGGTTTCCAACGGCAGCATTCGTGCTACCGCACCACACCGGACCAACCTGGCCAATGCACGGGCAGACTGCAACACAGGCAATATCATCTGCTCAGCAGACAATCTGCCTCTGATGACGCGTTTCTTCTCGACACAGCCCACAGGCAATAATGGCGCGCCCACGCACACCGGCGGTGGCCCGAACCTGGAGATCTTCTTCCGCGGCACAGAGCCGACCACCGCAGTGTTCCAGTCCATGGTCACGCTGCCCACTCCGGATGTGAACGCCAATTCGCTGCTTGATCCCGAGGAGCGTCCGACACTGGTGCCGCGGCAGGGACATCAGTTCCTTCAGCCGAACAACCCGGATGCTGGTCCGAGCCCGTTCGAGATACCGCTCAATGGATCATGGCTGAGTATCGCGGCCACCGGTGGGCAAGTGGACGACCTGAGAATCGGCTGCTCGCCCACGGGAGGCACCTGTCATGAAGAAGCCTTCATCTATGTCAACGGCGGTCTGGATGCGGACATCATCGGTGTGGACGTATATGACGAAGTATCCGGAGAGCAGGCGGTGCGCGTGGCGCTTTACCCGACCATGATCGCGACCACCAGCGTTAACCTGTTTGCGACGTCCGGTGTGGGTACTCCGCGCAGCCCTGCGCCGACGGGTCCCCAGTTCATGCGTACCCGTTATGCGCTGGATGAACAGAACAATCGCACTCAGGCCGGAACAGGCTGGATTCGTGTTAATCCGGATGATCCGAACGGCCCGCCGATTTTCGAGACGACCCTGGATCTGCTGGTGGATGCGCCCCAGACGGACGCGCGAGTTTATGCGCCCGTGCTCGGTCTGACGTCACTCGATCACAATATCCGGTCCTTGACCTTTTCGCTGAGTCTTCGCGGCCCGGTAACGTTCCTCGAAGACGGGCGTATGGTGATTGCGGCCATCAATACAGCAGATGCTGTTCTGGATACACGTCTGAATGCCATCAGCTTGCTGAATGCAAACGTCACCCTCGCACTGCGGGCAGGTGATGCTTCGCTGGCATTCGTTGCGGATCCGGTGAAGGAATAAGAGTTTGCCTTTTGCGTGTGAGTTTGCGGGCCTACCCCGGCCCGCCCTTTTTTCACGCAGCGGATTGAATGACAAGCTTGTGTCTGTGATCAGGCACAACAGAATAATCAAGGAGAACAAGATGAAATTCAGAAAACTCATGGGCGTCGCAGCTGTCTCCGCTGCGGTAGCCAGTCTGGCGGCCTGCGGCGGCAGCTCCGATTCCCGTCCGACCGCTGATCTGCGTATTGTCCATGCAGCCACGGATGCGCCGGACGTGCGGGTTAACTTGCAGAATGATGGTATTGATGAGAATGCCAGTGTTCGCTTGAATCGGCTGGGCTTTGCGCAGTCGTCGGCCTTTCAGCGTGTGCGGCCAAGCCGCTATAACGTGACGGTTGACGCCTATCTTCCCGGAGGCGTGACCCTGGATGGCGTGATTGATGAAACACTGTTGTTCGAACGCGATCGCCAATGGACCCTTGTGGCCACCGGGTTGCTGGATGATGGCACCTTCGGCCCTGTCGTGATCGAGACCGAGCGAGCGCCGGTGAGCGCGGGACAGGCACGGGTTCAGCTGGTCCATGCTGCGCCTGGCGCGCCAGCGGTGGACATCTATCTGGCTGCGATTGAGCCTGTTCTGCCTCCTGAAGACGACGAGGACGACGATGGTGACGGTGGTGACGAGGGCGGTGATGACGGTGAGGGCGGTCTGGACCCTCAGGGCCTGACGACGCTCGACGAGTCGTTTGACTGTACCGCTGGCGAGCCGGTGGTGGTCGACGCATCGTTTGGCGCCTTCACCGACCGTCTCGAAGTACCTGCGGGGGATTACCAGATATGTGTCACGCTGGCCGCGTCGCAGACCCGTGTTTTCGAGAGCGACATTGTTGGCCTGCGCGCTGGTGATGATCTGTTGGTCAGCGCTATCGACAGCGCGGGCGCCTCGCTGCAGATTGCGGACAATTCGCCGATCAATCTGCTGGTCAGCTTCCCGAACGCCACCAGCAGCCTGGTGCTGCGCGACATCAACGACCGCGCCGCGCTGAATGTGGTGCATGCGGCTGCGGGCGTCGGTGATGCGGAAGTCTACTTCGCGCCGCAGGCGGCCTTTATCGCCTGCGTCAATGGTGACGAAGACCATAGCGACGTCTGCACAGACCCGACGATCCCCTCGATAGCTTTTGGTGACAGCCTGCGGACTGACGTTGATGCGGGCAGCTATGCACTGCGCGTGAATGCGGAGGGTGCGGGTGCCGCTGAGGCGCCGATTGCCGCCAACCATCTGATGGTCGGTCAGGGGCGCGGCTACATCGCCATCGCCGGGGGGCATGCCGTGGATGTCGAGGCTGAACTGTTCCCGCTCTTCCTGGAGCGACAGACTCGCCCGATTGCCACGCAGGCGAGCTTGCGCATCGTTCATGCGGGGTCGCTCTCGGGTCCTGTAGCCGTGTTCGTGACCGAAGCGGGCGACATCACGGATGCTGATGTGCAGTTTGCCGAGGTGGCTCCGGATTTCACCCTGGATGTGCGTCGGGATAGCGGTTACCTCGTCCTTCCGGGCGGTGACTATGACATTCGCATTGCTGTGCCCCTGAACGATGGTGGTTTCGATGTGATCTACAGTGAGTCGGGTGCTATCGATAACGGTTCGATCCTCGATCTCATTATCCGCAACCCGGATGAAGATGAAGGCTTCTTTGAGGTGGAACTGCTGGATATCGGTGTTGCCATCGGCTAGCCGCCGCAAGGCTGCCACCTTTGTGGCAGCATTATTTTCAGGCCAGGCGCTGCGGCGTCTGGCTTTTTTTTCGGGTCTTCTTCACCCTGTATTGATTCCATCCTGACGCGCCGTTCATGCCGACCTCTCATTTCCGGAGAAGAATTCTGTTTGCGCCGTCAGCTTGACATCACCTTGATGTCACGGAGACCAATCTGACGCCTCCTTTCTTTGTGCTATGGGGTGTCAGACATGCGATCAATCAAGATGATGGCGGGCCTGCTGTGCGCAGCGGGCGTGGTGGGGTTGTCGGCGTGCGGAGGCAGTAGCAGTAGTATTCGCCCGACAGCAGATGTCAGGGTGATTCATGCGGCGACCGATGCGCCGGATGTGAACATTCGTGTTAACGGTGAAGCCGTCGAGGCATTGCAGGGTGTGCCTTTTGGAAGTGGTTCCTCTTTCCTGCGTTTGCGTGCTGACCGATATGATGTGGATGTTGATGCGCTGGCGGCAGCCGGCGTGATCGATGGCGCGATCAGTGAATCCCTGACCCTGGAGCGTGACACGCAAACCACGGTGATTGCTGCGGGTCTTCTGGCTGACGACAGCTTTGGGCCACAGGTGATCGTTAATCAACGTTCCCTTGTGCCCTCCGACAGTACTCGGGTGCAGGTCGTACATGCTGCGCCGGGCGCGCCGGAAGTGTCGGTGTTTGTCACCGCGCCGGACGCGGCGCTGGACATGCCACTGACGACATTCTCGTTTTACGACCATACCGAGCAGGTGACGGTGCCTGCCGGGGAGTACCGGATTCGTATTACGGCGGGCAGCAGCAATGATGTCGAGGATGTGGTCTTCGACTCGGGCGCCATCGCATTGCCCGGCGGTGCCGATCTGCTGGTGCTCGCGCTGGATAACCCGGGTCCGGGTGCTCCGGTTGATCTGCTGGTCTCCACTGGCGCGGGGAATGATTTCGTTCTGCGCGATGTGAACAACACAGCATCCTTGCGTGCCGTGCATGCCGCCTCCGGCGTCGGTACCGCCGAGATATTTGCAGGCCCTGCGCCGCTGGCCTCGGACGCCGAGCCGTTGGTGGACATGATCGAGTTTGGCCAGGACCTGACCGCAGACGCTCTGCCCCCGGCCGAGTATGAACTGCGCATTGGCGTCGCCGGCCAAGGGGCTGATGCCGCGCCGATCGTGGCCACGGCGGAGCTGGAAGGTGGCACGGCATACACGGCACTGGCGGCGGGCGACCTGCCTGCGGACATGGGGGCGTCGGACCTGTTTGCCATACTTGCTCAGGACGACCGGCGCGCGGTGGCGACGGATGCCCGGGTGCGGGCCATTCATGCGGCGTCCCTGGCCGGTACGGTGGACGTGTTTGTGACGCCCAATGCGCAGGCGGTTACCGTGAACCAGATCGAAATGGGCGAAGTGATGCCGACGCTGCCCGGCTTCGAGGTCGGCGATATCACGCCTTACCTCGCGTTGCCGCCCGATACCTATGACGTGAGAGTCCGTGCCGGGGGTGCCGTCGCGATCAATGTGGAAGCCGTGCAGCTTGACGGCGGGACGGTCACCACCCTGGTAGCGCGCAACCCGGACCTTGGGGAGGCGGTTGACGATTTCGGCTTCATCGTTCTGTCGGATTGAGCCAACCGGGCCTGAAGAAAATCGGGCCTGAAGAAGACAGCGGACAGGGCGGCGTTGGCCGCCCTGTTTCGTGGGCAGGCGGGCTTGCGCCCGGCCCGTCCATTGAAGGATAATGCGAACCATTCTTACCTTCTTTATCGGGAGTAATATGGTGCGCGTGAGTCTTGGCATGGGTGTAAAGCGTGGGCTGATGGCCCTGTGTGTCCTGATTCTCGCCGCCTGCAGCGATTCCCGCAGTGGCGACGAGATTGTTGTCTATACCTCCCGGGCCGACCATCTGGTCAAGCCGGTCTTCGACGCCTATACCGCCGAGACCGGCACCCGTATTCGCTATATCACGGATAACGAAGCCGCGCTGATTACCCGGCTGCAGGCCGAGGGTGCGAGCAGCCCGGCCGATATGCTGATTACGGTGGACGCGGGCAATCTCTGGCTGGCTGCCGACCGTGACCTGTTGCAGCCGGTGCAGGACGGCGACCTGGACAACGCGGTGCCGGCGCACCTGCGCGATGCCGAGGGGCGCTGGTTCGGCCTGACGGTGCGTGCGCGCACGCTGGTCTACTCCACAGAGCGTCTTGATCCCGCCGAGCTGTCCACCTACGAAGCGCTGGCTGATGAACAGTGGGCAGACAGACTGTGCCTGCGTACGTCCAAGAAGGTCTACAACCAGTCGCTGGTGGCGACCATGATCGAGCGGCTGGGCGTGGAGCAGGCCGAGCAAGTGGTGCGTGGCTGGATCGGCAATCTCGCCACGGACGTCTTCGCCAATGATAACGCGGTGATGGAAGCCATTGCGGCGGGCCAGTGTGATGTCGGCATCGTCAACACCTACTATTTCGGCCGATTGCTGCGCGACCGCCCTGACATGCCGATCCGTCTGTTCTGGGCCAATCAGGGCGAGGGCGAAAGCGGCGTGCACGTGAACGTTTCCGGCGCGGGCCTCACCCGGCATGCGCCGAACCGCGAGGCCGCACTGGATCTGCTGCGCTGGATGACACAGCCAGAAGCGCAGAGCCTGCTCGCTGACCTGAATCTGGAATACCCGGTCAACCCGGATGTGGCGCCGGACGAAACGGTCGCGGCCTGGGGCAGCTTCCGCGCCGATGACCTGAACGTGGAGATCGCCGGTCGCCGTCAGGTGGAAGCGGTGAAGCTGATGGACCGGGCCGGTTATCGCTAAGCGTTCTGCGCCAACGCGACTGGCGGAGGGCTGGCGTGGCGGGCAGAATGTGCCCTCCATTGCCTGACCTGATGCCATGCACCTGATATCGACCCGTTTGAAGCTGCGGCGCTGGCGCCCCGATGCCCTGGTGCTGCTGACCGTGTTGCTGTCGGCCATGGTGCTGATGCCGATCGCCGTGCTGGGTCTGTCCTGGCTGGGGGATGAGTCCGCCGTCTGGCGGCATCTGGCCGACACGGTCCTCAAGGACCTGATCCTGAATACCCTGTTGTTGCTGGTGGGGGTGGGCGCCGGGGTGTTACTGCTGGGCGTCAGTCTGGCCTGGATGGTTTCCACGCTCGATTTCCCCGGCCGCCGCTTTTTCGACTGGGCGTTGCTGTTGCCGTTGGCGGTGCCTGCTTATGTGCTGGCCTTCGTGGCGCTGGATCTGCTGGACTTTTCCGGGCCGGTGCAAGGCAGCCTGCGGCAATGGTTGCCTTTCTTCTCCGGTGGCAGTGTGCGCCAGCCCTGGCTGGTGATTGTCAGTCTGTCGCTGGTCTTCTATCCCTACGTCTATATGCTCGCCCGGGCTGCCTTCATGGTGCAGGGGCGTACCCTGATGGAACAGGCCAGGATCCTCGGGCTGGGGCCCTATGCCGCTTTCTGGCGCGTGGCGTTGCCCATGGCCCGGCCTGCCATCGCCGCCGGGCTGGCCCTGGCGTTGATGGAAACCCTGGCGGACTTCGGCGCGGTGGCGGTGTTCAACTACGACACCTTTACCACGGCCATCTACAAGAGCTGGTATCACCTGCGCACCCTGAATGCGGCGGCCCAGCTGGCCTCGCTGCTGCTGCTGTTCGTGCTGGTGACGCTGGTGCTGGAACGCATGGGCCGTGGCCGGGCCCGCTTTGCCCAGCAAGGCGGGCAGCAGATGCATCGGGTGCGCCCGCGCGCGCTGCAGCGTTGGTTGTTGACCGGCTACGCCGCACTGGTCTTTCTGGCCGCCTTTGCCATCCCTGTGGGTCGGCTGGTGTTCTGGGTGGTGGACAGCGCCTGGATGGATCTGGACAGCCGTTACTGGGGCCTGGTCACGCGCACCTTTCTGCTGGGCTGCATCGCGGCCGTCGCCACCGTGGTGCTGTCGCTGTTGCTGGGGTATGTGCGGCGCACTCGCCGTCATCGGTTGGTGCATGCCGCAGTGCGCGGCGCGACCGTGGGTTACGCGATGCCAGGCTCTGTGCTGGCGGTGGGCATCATGTTGAGCTTTGCCGCGATCGACCAATGGCTGGGGGCCACTTTCAATGTGCGGCCGTTGTTGCTCGGTGGCCTGCTGGCCTTGCTGATGGCCTACGTGGTGCGTTTTCTGGCGGTGGCCTACGGGCCGGTGGAGGCGGCGTTCGAGCGGGTGCGGCCGCGCCTGGTGGATGCGGCCCGGACCCTGGGAGCCACGCCCGCCGAGGCCGTGCGGCGGGTATACCTGCCGTTGCTGGCGCCGGGCGTGCTCACCGCGCTGCTGCTGGTGCTGATCGATGTCATGAAGGAAATGCCAGCCACGCTGCTGCTGCGGCCTTTCGGTTGGGACACGCTGGCCGTACGCATCTATGAGATGACCACTGAGGGGGAATGGGCGCGCGCGGCCCTGCCCTCCCTGACACTGGTGCTGGTGGGACTGTTACCGGTGTACCTGCTGATGCGGCGCATGCGCTGAGTGATTTACCTGATTACTCCCTAAGCCTTTGATCCTATTTGCTTTGTGCGCTTCGTGGCATTTAACACTAAATTTACAATGCGATAACAAAAGTCGTATGTGAATGATTACTTCATCACGGTTTGTGTAAACGTCCGTTTGCCAGACTCTCCAGTCAGTACACGCACCTCTCCGCGTGGATTGTTCCGGGCGGCACCCCGCCACCCGGCACGAATAACAATGAGACTGGAGTCGAGATCATGTCTGTCCTGTCCCGCTTCGGGGGCGCTGGCTGTGTGGCCGGTGTCCTGTGCAGTGCTTCCCTGCTGAGCGTGTCCACCGCCCATGCCAATATGGGCAATATTGCTTCCACCTACGGCGTTCTGCCTCAGGATCTGGCCTCGGCGCAGGCCCTGTCGCTGTTCAACCCGCAGGTATCGGCCACCTATTACAACCCGGCCTATCTGGCCCGCGATCCGCGCGGCGAGCTGACCGTAGGGCTGTTTCATGCCGAACACGAGCTGCGCCTGGAGAGCCTGGGCGGGCCGGACCCGGTGATCCGCGAGGGCGGTGATGTGCTGGAGGATGCCCCCAGCCAGCACCTGCTGATCGGGATGAAGACCAACCTGACGTCGCTGACCCAGTACAACCGGCCGATCTATCTGGGCTTTATGGCCGGGGTGGAAAAATACGGCCGGGAAATGCTGGCCTTCGAGTCCACCACCTCCAGCGAAGGCCAGTTTTTCAACTATGGCCGGCAGCCCCTGTTCCTGAACCTGGGCGGGGCCATGAACCTGTGGCGCGGCATCGATGTGGGCCTGACCGCGCGCGTGACCCTGCACGCCGATGCCACCCTGCGCACCTGGACTGATCTCGACGGCGAAACCAGCCACGAATCCCTGGCGGTGGAGGCGAAGCCGGTATTGCGACCGATCGCCGGGGTCAATGTGCGCTGGGGCGACACCGTGTGCGCGCAAACCGATTGCTGGCTGGACAACCTGGAAACGGCAGTGGCCTACCGGGGCTACTCCAATACCCGCACCAAGGTGGACGCCTTTGCGACCATCCCCGGCATGGTCGGCAGCATCGGTTTGCCGCTGTCGATCCAGACGCTGGATTCCTTCCAGCCGGAGATCGTCGCGGTCGGCGCCATGTACCAGTGGGGTCGCGCCCGCCTGGGCGTGACCGGCGAGTGGCAGCGCTGGTCGCGGCTGGAGAAGGAGCTGGAAGGTGACACCATCAAGGAACAGGCCAATCTGCGCTTCCGCGATATCGTGATTCCCCGTGTCGGCGCCGAAGTGCGGCTGAACGATCTGCTGACGGTGACCGGCGGGCTGGCCTGGGAGAAATCACCGCTGGAAAGCGATCGCTCACTGGATGTGAATTATCTCGACAATGATCGCCTGATCGTCGGGTTGGGACTGAGCGCGGAGTTTCGTGAGCCCCCGGTGCTGGCCTTCCCGCTGCGGGTGGATATCGGCTATCAGTACCACCACCTGCGGGATCGCGAGTTTGATCTGACCAGCAGCCGCCAGGACGATCCGGATGTGCCCTACGAGCGTGTGCGCTCGGACGGGGATGTCCATGCGATTGCCGGTTCCATCACCCTGAAATTCTGACGGGGGACATCATGAAAACAATAAATTCGATTGCGCTACTCATACTGCCCGCGGTGCTGATCAGCGCATGCGGGGGTGACAAACAGATCACCAGCGACGACTGGGGCGACCGGCCACGGCTGGAATACAGCTATCCTTATGCCGGCCAGCAGGCGGTGTCCACGCGCGCGCCGCTGGTGCTGCGCTTCTCGCACCCGCTGACCGATACGGCGCCGGAAGATGCCGTGACCTGGGAAGACGAGACCGGCGAGCCGGTGCCGTTCAGTGCCAGTCTGACCGAGGATGGTCGCTCACTGGTGCTGTCAGCGACCGGGCCGCTCAAGCCACTCAGCAGCTATCAGGTGAGTGTCGGTACGCTGGACTCGGAAGGGCGCCAGGTCAGGCTGCCGGACATGCCGTTGACCTTCATGACCCGTGACGCCCTGTCCGGCCCGCGCGAGGCGCGTGCCTTGCCGGGGCCCTTCGCGCTGGCACGCCTGATTCCCGACGGTGACACCCAGCCCGTGATGGATTTTTCCGCGTTCCGGCTGCAGTTCTCGCAGCCGTTGGCGCGCGACACGGTGCGTTACGGGGACACCCTGTTTCTGGAAGACGCCGGGGGGGATCTGGTACCCGCCCGAGTCCTGGTGCAAGGCAACTATGTGACCCTGGATCCGGAGCAGGATCTGAGCCCCGGTGGCAGCTATACCCTGCGTGCGACCTCGGCGCTGCAAAGCCTGTATGGCGAGGCCCTGGAGCCTGTCGAGCGGGCGCTGGTGGCGCTTGATTCTGCGCCCCGGGAAACCCTGGTGCAGCGCGCCGGGGATTCTGCCGAGGGCACCCTTCTCTCACCGTTGACGGGCATGCCGATCAACAATGTCCCCGTGAATGCCCGTCTGCTGGGGGATCAGAGCAGCTCCCAGCAGCAGGGGGATGTGTTCGCTGAACTGGCGTACATTCCGAATTTCCCGGATGCGGCGCCCCTGCGTGTGGCGCGAGGGGCCTTGCTGGAGGGCAGTGCGGTACAGGTGAATATTGCCGGTGAAGTCCCTGCCGGTTTTGGCACCGGAGACATCGAGGTGCGTTTCATCAGTGATGCCATGGGGTATCTGGTGAAGAACCCCTATGTGGGGCCGGCGGATATCGACTCGCCACGGCATATCCGTCTGTTCATGGACGTGGCCATGACAGCGG
Source organism: Isoalcanivorax indicus (assembly GCF_003259185.1). Classification (NCBI taxonomy): domain Bacteria; kingdom Pseudomonadati; phylum Pseudomonadota; class Gammaproteobacteria; order Oceanospirillales; family Alcanivoracaceae; genus Isoalcanivorax; species Isoalcanivorax indicus. Next base: position 14,555 of record NZ_QGMP01000002.1, on the reverse strand, counting down.
AAGATCCGCAGGCCAACGGCGCCCTGAGCCAGGACCTGTTGCATGTGGAGCTGGCGGGCACAGCCATGGTGGAAGACGGCCAGCTGGTCATCAATGCCATCGGGGTGGTGGAGCCGCGCGTGCTCGGGCTGGAGCAGGCCTGGGGCATCCTGTCGTTCCGGCTGGAGTCTTACCGGGATCAGTTGAACGCGCCTGCGCCGGTGCCGGATACCACGCCGCCGACGTTGCAATCCTGGGTGCCGGATGCGGAAGCTGATGCTGCCCGGCCGGGCGATCCGGTGATCCTCAATTTCAGCGAAGCGATTGATCCCGCCAGTGTCGAAGGTGCGGTCACCCTGGAGCGTGACAATGCCCCGATCGCCCATGACTGGCGGCTTGATGGTGCGTCGCTGGTGCTGTATCCGCAGGATGGCTTGCAGTTTGGCAGCGACTATCGGGTGATCCTGAGCAGCCAACTGACCGATGTCGCGGGCAATGCACTGGCCGACGAGGTGCTGGAGTTCGCCATGCCGGTCTATCAGGGTAGCGGCAACCGTGCCCCGATGGCGCTGACGGTCTATCCCGGTTATCCCTGTGCCAAACAGGATGCCAGCCTGGACGGCACCGAGGCTGAGCATCAGGGGCGATGTGTGGGTGGCCAGGGCGGTGACGATCGCCTGCCGGTGGAGCGTCTGCCCGGGGCCCGGTCCATCGAGGTGCAGTTCTCACAGAACATGGATGCCAGCAGCATAGTGCTGGGTGAACACTGCGGTGAAGGCACCTTCCGGGTTGAGCGCCTGGACGCGGCGGGCAACTGCACTGGCGTGGTCGAGGGGCGGCTTGAACGCCACACCCGGTCGTTGCGCTTTACGCCGGACACGCCATGGGAGACCGAGGCGCTGTATCGCTATGTGCTGGCGTCGGCCCAGAATCCCACCGGTTGCGGTAACGATGCGATCTGCGCCGAGTTCGGTTATCCGTTGCAGACAGCCTTGCTGCTCGGCCGTCCCGGCAACCAGGGTGGGCCGAACCTGGTCAACCACTTCCGCGGTGGCCCGGACACCGGGGATGTATTGCAGCATCTGGTCAACCTGCCGACCTCGGATGTGAATGCCAACTACGCCATTGATCCGGGTGAGGCCAGTCCGCAGCCGGATCCTGAGCGGCCGGGCTATTACATTGTGCCGGACAACGCCGCCGAGTTGAGGGTCAACAACACCAGCGGGTTGTTGCTGGACGCCAATGTGGGGTGTGGCTTTACCGGCGGCGGTTACAGCCCCGGCAAGCAGACCTGCAATGACGAGAAGTTCCTCTACATCACTGGCGGTCTGACGGCAGACGTGGTGGATTATGATCCCGCGGAAGACGCCGTGCGCGTCAATATTCGTCCCACGGTAATCATGACGACCTCCATTGATGTGCATGCATTGCTGTTGCTGCTGATCATTCCCGATCAGACCGTGATTCCCACGGGGCCGCAGGTGATGCGGCTGCGCTATGAGGAGGATGAGCAGGGTCGCCGCACCCGACCGATCACCGGCTGGCTGTATGAAGGGCCGGACGGCCCGCGCCTGCGCGCCACCTTGCAGTTGTATCTGGACGCGCCGAATCTGGCGCCCAGCGCGCTGGGTATTACCCTCACCCATGACCTGTACAGCTATCCGCTGACGCTGGAAGTGGATGGACCGGTGGAGTTCATGCCCGATGGACGCATGGTGATTCGCCAGACCAATATCGGTGGGCCCTCGGATATCACGGCGAGCATCAGCCTGCTTGGTATTGGTGCGGCGGGGATGACACTGCGCATTCCGGAAGAGGGGATGAACCTCACCTTCCTGTCCCGGCCGGTCAAGGACTGACAGGCACCTGGTCCTGATACGAAAGTGCCAGACACACAGGCCGTCGGCGGCGCCGATGGCCTGTGTGTTTACACTCGTTTTCCCCCGTGTAACACGATTACTACGCCGCTTAAAAAACTCCCGCTGAATCGGCTCCCTGCGTCTGTCACGCTGCAACAACCCGAATAATAAGCATGCGGAGCGCGATATCATGTTCTCTCCACTCAGGTTGTCCATGGCGGCGGTCTGTGCCGCCGGTCTGGGAATTTCTGCCCTCGGCGCCCACGCCAGCATGGGCAATACCGCCACTACCTTCGGCATCCTGCCGACGGATATCGCCTCGGCGCAGGGGCTGTCGCTGTTCAACAGTCAGGTGTCGGCCACCTACTACAACCCCGCGTTTCTGGTGCGTGATCCGCGCGGCGAACTGACGGCGGGCCTGTTTCATGCCGAGCATGAATTGCGCGTCGACAGCCAGGGCGGATTCAACGCGCCCACCCGCGAGGGCGACGTGCTCAACGACACGCCGTCTCAGCAGGTGCTGATCGGCATGAAGACCGATCTGTCTTCCGTCACCAAGTACAACACGCCTTTCTATCTGGGTTTCATCGCCGGAGTCGAAAAATTCGGGCAGGAAATGCTGGCCTTCGAGTCCGGTGAGTCTGAGGAAGGCCAGTTCTTCACCTATGACCGGCAGCCTCTGTTTCTGAATATCGGCGGCGGGCTGACCCTGTGGCGGGGCATCGATGTCGGTGCGTCGGTGCGCGTGACGCTGCATGCTGAAGCCGCCTTGAGTACGGACACCACGCTGGGTGGCACCACCTCCCGTGAACGCCTGGAAGTGTCCGCAAAACCGGTACTGCGCCCGATCCTGGGGGTCAACGTGAACTGGGGCGAGACCTTCTGCAGCCACACCCCCTGCTGGATGGAGAACCTGGACACCGCGCTGGTCTACAAAGGCTACTCCAACACCCGCACCAAGGTGGATGCGCGCGCCATCATCCCGGAAACCCTGGGCGGTGATGGCCTGCTGCTGGCGATTCGCACCATTGATTCCTTCCAGCCGGAAATCGTGACCGCAGGCGCCCAGTATCAGTTCGGCCGCGCCCGCGTTGCCCTGTCCGGCGAATTCCAGCGCTGGTCGCGTCTGGAGCGCGAGTTCGAGGGCGACACCATCAAGTCGCGTGCGAACATCGAATTCCGGGATATCTTCATTCCGCGCATCGGCGCCGAGTATCGGGTGAACGACATGTTGTCGGTGTCCACCGGCTTGGCCTACGAAGAGTCTCCGCTGAAAAGCACGCGCACGGAAAACATCAACTACCTGGACAACGACCGCATCATTGTCGGATTCGGCGGGGCACTGGAAATTGCGAATCCGCCGGTGCTGGCGTTCCCCTTGCGGCTCGACTTCGGTTACCAGTACCACCATTTGCGTGATCGGGATTTCATTATTTCCGGCACGCGTTCCAGTGACGGTGAGCCCTATGAAGAGCTGGTCACCGCCGACGGCGATGTCCATGTGGTCGCCGGTTCGATAACCATCAAATTCTGAGGGGGTGCGAGATGATCAGGCAGGCATTCCTTGTTATCGGTTTGGCCAGCGCGGCGCTATTGAGCGCCTGCGGTGGCAGCTCGCAAACGGTCACACCGGCGCCGCCCGCCCTGTCGGTGTTCTACACCTATCCGGCAGCCGACCAGGTTGAGGTGTCGACCCGTGCGCCGCTGGTGGTGCGCTACTCCCGGGCCGTCGAGATCACCCCGGACGATGCACGCCTCGAAACGGCTGACGGGACACCGGTGGCGGCCGATGTGTCGCTGACGGATGATGGCCGCAGCATGGTGGTACGGCCGCAGGCCGCCCTGGCGGGCAACACGCAGTATGTCCTGAGCACGCCGCGCCTGCCGGGCCTGCCGGATGAGGGTATCCGTTTTCGCACGGCGCCAGCCGAAAAGGGCCCGCGCGCGGATCGCGTGCTGTCGGAGACCTTTGCCGTATCACGCATGATCCCTGATGGTGACCTGCTCGAGTTCATCGATTTTTCATCCATTCGCTTGCAGTTCACCCAGCCACTGGACACCGCAACGCTGCACTACGGTGATTCGGTATCGCTGCGTGCCAATGGCGAACTGGTGCCCGCCACCCTGCTTGCCAGTGGCCGTTTCATCACGATTGATCCAGACGAAGACCTGCAGCCTGGTGTCACCTACACCCTGTCGGCGAGCGCTGCCGTGCAGAGCCGCTACGGCGATCCCTTGTTGCCGATGACGCAGACGTTTGTGCCCCGCGATGCCGGGGCCACCTCAGTGTTGCCGTTGCTGGCGCCGGCCAGCGGTGAGCGTTCGGTGCTGACCGGCGATACCGTCAATCTGGTGCCGGTGGTGGCTTCCCTGCTCGGTGAAAATACCGCGTCGCAGCAGGAGGGCATGATCTTCGCCGAGCTGGCGTTCCTGCCCGATTTCCCCGATGTGTCGCCGCTGCGTATCGGTCGTGGTGGCATGCTCATGGGCGACCAGCTGGTGGTGAAGATCGGTGGTGAGGTGCCGGCGGGCTTCAATTCCGGCACCGTCACCGTGGAATTCATTTCTGATGCGGTGGGCTACCTGCTGCCGAACCCGTTCAGCCGTAACCCGAACGCACCCCGGCAATTGCGCGTGTTCATGGATATCGCCATCTCCACCGGCGACCCGGAAGCCAATGCGGCCTTCAACCAGAATATCCTGCATCTGGAACTGATCGGGCAGGCCATCGTCGAGAACGGACGGCTGACCGCCGATGCGTTGACGGTGGTGGAGCCGGAGGTGCTGGGCGTGCAGACCGCCTTCGGGGCGCTCAGTTTCCGCATGCAGAGTTTCGGTGATGACGACGAGCGGCCTGATCCGATGCCGGACATGCGCGAGTTTGCGGTGCAGTCCTGGATGCCGGGCAATGCGGTGCCGCCGTTCCAGGACAACAGTGACAAGCAGCGTCCCGGAGACCCCATCGTGGTGAACTTCACCAAGGCCCCGGACCCGAACAGTCTGGGGCTGGGCGATGACCTGTCCCGGGTCGAGGTGATCAGCGGCGGCATGCCGGTGCCTTTTGATGCGACGCTGGACGGCATTTCTCTGGTCATCAATACCGCGCTGGCCTATGGCGAAACCTATGACATCGTGTTGCAGGATGGCATCACCGATATCGCCGGCAACCCGCTGGTGCCGCAGACCTTGTCCTTCACCATGCCGGAGTATGTGCGTGACGGCGCCGCGCTCGCGTCGCCGCTGCCGCTGAACGTGTACCCCGGCTACCCCTGTGCGCTGGATACCAGTGCGCGCAATCTGGCGGCGGGCGTCAGCGGGCGCTGCGACGGTGGTATGACCAGTGATGATCTGTTGCCGGTGCCGGGGATGCCGGCAAACCGGCCGATCGAGGTACGCTTCTCGCAGATCATGAACCGCGACAGCATCGTGCTGGAGCAGGCCGGTCAGCCGGGCAGTGTTGTGGTCGAGCGCCTGAACGAAGACGGCAGCAGCGCCGGACTGGTGGGCGGCGAGCTGCTGGTGCGTGACCGCGATCTGGTCTTTACTCCCGATGAGCGCTGGGAAGAAGGCGCCCTGTATCGCTACACCCTGCGCTCCAACGGCCAGAGTCGCGGCAGCGCCTGCACGCCGGGAGAGATGATCTGCTCAGCGGACAACTTGCCGTTGCGCACCCGATTGCTGGCGCAAACACCGGGTGCCGCGCCGACACTGAATGGCGGCGGCCCTGATCTGGCCATTGTGTTCCGTGGCGCTCCCGAGGTGTCGTGGGCCCGTATCCTCCTCAACAACCTGCCGACCGCTGACGTCAACAGCAACACGCTGCGTGATGCCGGCGAGGACAATGCGGTGGAAAACCCGGAGCTGCGCAAGAACTCGGCGCGCATCGAGGTCACCGGTGTGGGGGGCGTGGTCAACGATGCCGAGCTGCAATGCGGCAATGACCGCAGCGGTAACCCGCTGGATGACTGCTACGTTTACCTGACGGGTGGCATTGATGCGGATGTGGCTGGCTTTTTCGACGCTGCGGCCGCCGAAGCCATTGCCCGCACCCCGGTCCCGCCGGACGTCACGGCGGCAGGCGGTGGTGTGCTGGTATACCTCTATCCGACCCTGTTGCAGACCAGCAATGTCGTGGTGGATGCCGATGCCGCCATCGGCGAGGCGGCGCCAGCGGATACCGGACCCATGACCATGCGGGTGCGCTATGCCTGTGATGCACGCACGTCAGGCACGCCCACGCCGCCCCATGCCGAGCCCATTCGCCCCTGTGAAGACGGCGAAGCCGGTCTGGTGGAAGGCTGGATCATCGAAGGCCCCGACGGCCCGCAGTTCGCGACAGCCCTGAACCTGTACATTGATTCCCCGGCCCTGGATCCGCGGGTGAATATTCTGGCGCTGGAAACCCTGCCAGACGCGCTGGCCGATGCCATTGGTGTGGTGCCGGGGCTGGGCGACGTGGTCGGCGGGCTGCTGGGGCTGCTCGGCCCCGTGCTGGACCCGGTGCTGGGTGGCACCGGCGACCTGCTGGAGCTGCTCACCGGTTTCCTGCCGGACGGCGCCAACCCGGCGGCGGTGCCGCTGGAGCACAACCAGCGCAGCTACGGCTTTGCCCTGCAACTGCTGGGCCCGGTGGAGTTCTACCGGGATGGCCGCATGGAAGTGGGGCTGCTGAGCCAGGATGACGTCAACCTGGATGTCGAACTGGTGGCGCTGGGCTTCCTGGAGGCCGAGGTCAACCTGCGCATTCCGATGAACGAAACCAACCTCAATTACACCTCAGGGCCGATCAAGCGCTGAAGGCGGGAGTGTTAACAGGCGGGGACATCCATGTAGAATGCGCGGCATACCTTCGTAGCCGGATACGCAGTCTCCATGGGACACAGAACCCCGCTTTATGACCAGCATGTGGCCGCGGGTGGCCGGATGGTCGATTTCGCCGACTGGGACATGCCGGTGCATTACGGCTCCCTGCTGGATGAGCACCATGCCGTGCGCCAGGACGCGGGCGTCTTTGACGTGTCGCACATGACGGTCGTGGACGTCAGCGGCCCCGGCGCGCGCGATTACCTGCGCCATTTGCTGGCCAACGATGTCGACAAGGCCCCCCTGGGCAAGGCGCTGTACAGCGCCATGCTCAACGAGGAAGGTGGGGTGATTGACGACCTGATCGTCTATCGCCGGCCTGATGATTACCGTCTGGTGGTCAATTGTGGCACCCGTGAAAAGGACCTGGCCTGGCTGGCGAAGCAGACCGGCGGCTTCGATGTGGCCGTGACCGAGCAGCCGCAACTGGCGATGCTCGCCGTCCAGGGCCCGCAGGCCCGCTCCCGCCTTGCCGCCCTGCTGGATGGCGCCCGCCGTGAGGCGGTGTCCTCCCTCAAGGTGTTCGCGTTTGCCGAAGACGGCGACTGGCTGATTGCCCGGACCGGCTATACCGGCGAGGATGGGGTCGAGATCATTCTGCCGGGGGCCGATGCCGTGGCGCTGTGGGCGCAATTGATGCAGGCCGGGGTGCGTCCCTGTGGTCTGGGCGCTCGCGATACGCTGCGTCTGGAAGCCGGCATGAACCTCTATGGCAACGATATGGACGAGACGGTGACACCGTTGCAGGCCGGTATGGCGTGGACGGTGGCCTTCAACGACGGTCGTGAATTTATCGGCCGCGCAGCCCTGGAAGCACAGCAGGACCCGGAGCAGCTGGTCGGGCTGATTCTGGAAGAAAAAGGGGTGCTGCGCGCCCATCAGCGCGTGGTGACCCACGCCGGCGACGGCGAAATCACCAGCGGTACCTTTTCACCGACGCTGGGCGTATCCATTGCCCTGGCGCGCGTGCCGGCCGGCGTTGCCGGCACGGCGGAAGTGGAAATCCGCAACAAGCGGCTGCCGGTGCGCATCGTGCGCCCACCGTTCGTGCGGCACGGCAAAGCCGTCTACCAGCAATAGTCTGAAAGGGAAGAGATCATGAGCGATATCCGCGCCGAGCTGCGTTATGCCTCCACTCACGAGTGGGTCCGTCTGGAGGATGACGGCACTGCTTATGTCGGCATCAGCGATCACGCCCAGGACGCCATGGGCGATCTGGTCTATGTGGAGCTGCCGGAAGTGGGTCAGGAGATGAAAGCCACCGACGAGGCCGGTGTGGTGGAGTCCGTCAAGGCGGCGTCCGACATCTACGCCCCGGTGTCCGGTGAAGTGGTGGCCGTCAACGAGGCCCTGGAAGATACCCCGGAACTGGTCAATCAGGACCCTTACGGTGACGGCTGGCTGTTCCGCATCCGTGTGGCCGACACCGACGAGCTGGAGCAGTTGCTCAGCGCCGACGACTACCGTGAACAGCTCGACAGCGAAGACTGATGCCGTACATTCCCCACACCCCCGATGATGTGCAGGCGATGCTGGCGGCCATTGGTGCCGAACGTATCGAGGACCTGTTTGACGAAATCCCCGAGCACCTGAAGGCCGGGCGCCTGGACGCCCTGCCCGACGGCCTGTCGGAAATGGAAGTGACCGCCCTGATGGCCCGCCGTGCCAGCCAGGATGCCGGGGCGCTGTGTTTCCTCGGGGCCGGTGCCTACGAGCACCACATCCCGGCGGCGGTGTGGGAGATTGCCACACGCGGCGAGTTCTATACGGCCTACACGCCCTATCAGGCGGAAGCCAGCCAGGGCACGTTGCAGACCATTTATGAATTCCAGACCCTGATGGCGCGACTGACCGGGATGGATGTCAGCAATGCCTCGGTGTACGACGGCGCCTCGGGTCTGTCGGAAGCCGTGCTGATGGCGCTGCGCGCCAACCGCAAGTCGAAGTCTGGCCGTGTGCTGATGCCGGATGCGGTCAACCCGCGCTATCGCCAGGTGGTGCAGGACATCTGCGTCAATCAGGGCGTTGAGCTGGTCAGCGTGCCGGTCGACCGCAACAGCGGCGTCACGCCGACCGCCGCGCTGAGTGCCCACGACGGCGAGGATTTTGCGGCGCTGGTCATTGCCCAGCCCAATTTTTTCGGCTGTCTGGAAGACGTGCACGCGCTCACCGACTGGGCCCACGCCCAGGGCATGCTGGTGATTGCCGTGGTCAACCCGACCGCCCTGGCCCTGCTGACACCGCCAGGCGAGTGGGGGAGTGAGGGGGCCGATATCGTGGTGGGCGAAGGCCAGCCGCTGGGGGTGCCCCTGTCCTCCGGTGGGCCCTACTTCGGCTTCATGTGCTGCAAGCAGAAACATGTACGGCAGATGCCCGGCCGTATCATCGGTCGCACCGTCGATCTCGAAGGCCGACCCGGTTTCACCCTGACCCTGCAGGCCCGCGAACAGCACATCCGCCGTTCCAAGGCGACCTCGAACATCTGCACCAACCAGGGTCTGGCGATGACGGCCGCGACCATCTACCTGTCCCTGCTGGGGCCGGAGGGGCTGGAAAATGTGGCTGCCCATTGTCACGCCAATACCCGCGATCTGGTGGCCGCGCTGACCGCGCTCGACGGGGTCAGTGAAGCCTTTGCCGCGCCGACGTTCCACGAGGCCGTGTTGCGGCTGCCCCGCCCTGCGGCCGAGGTGCTGCCGGCACTGGCGGCGCGCGGCATCATTGGCGGTTACGACCTGGGTCGCGATGATCCCGCGCTGGCCGATTGCGTGCTGGTGTGCGCCACCGAGACGCGCACCGCAGAAGACATCAGTGCCTACGCTGCCGCCCTGGCGGCGGTGCTCGCCGAGGAGGCCGCATGAGTACGCCGGATACCCGCGATGACCTGCTGATTTTTGAACGCTCGCACCCCGGCCGTCGCGCCATGGCTCAGGCGCCGAAAGCCCTGCCCGCTGATCGGCTGGCGGCGATTCCTGACAGTCTGCGCCGTCGTGCCCGCCCGGCATTGCCGGAAGTGTCGGAACTGCAAGTGGTGCGTCACTACACCAACCTGTCGTCAAAGAATTTTGCCATCGACAAGCAGTTCTACCCGCTCGGCTCCTGCACCATGAAATACAACCCGCGCGGCGCCAACCGCGCGGCCATGCTGCCCGGTTTTCTGGGCCGCCATCCGCTGGCGCCAGAGAGCCACAGCCAGGGCTATCTGGCCTGCCTGTACGAACTGCAGGAATTTCTCAAGGAAGTCACCGGCATGAAAGGCGTGTCGCTGACGCCGATGGCCGGTGCCCAGGGGGAGTTTGCCGGGGTGGCGATGATTCGCGCCTACCACGATGCCCGCAATGACCACGGGCGCACGGAAATCCTGATTCCGGAAGCGGCCCACGGCACCAACCCGGCGACGGCCGTCATGTGTGGCTATACCGTGCGCGAAGTGCCGGTCAACCGCGATGGCGATGTGGATCTGGACGCCCTGAAAGCCGCCTGCGGGCCGCAGACTGCCGGGCTGATGATGACCAACCCGTCCACCTGTGGTGTGTTCGAGCGGCAGATTGATGCCATCGCGAAAACCGTCCATGAAGCGGGCGGCCTGTTGTACTACGACGGCGCCAACCTGAATGCCATTCTCGGCAAGGTGCGCCCGGGTGACATGGGCTTTGATGTCATCCACATGAACCTGCACAAGACCTTTGCCACGCCGCACGGCGGGGGGGGGCCGGGGGCCGGCCCGGTGGGCGTCAGCGAGCGCCTGAAGCCGTTCCTGCCAACCCCGATTGTGGGCCGTGACGGCGAGCGTTATCGCTGGCTGGATCGCAACGACCTGCCGCAGAGCATCGGCCAGCTGTCGGCCTTCATGGGCAATGCCGGTGTCCTGCTGCGTGCCGGTTTTTACGCCCGCGTGCTGGGTCGCGAAGGCATGATTCGCGTCGGCGAATACTCGACCCTGGCGGCCAACTACCTGCTCAAGCGACTGGAAGCTGTGGGGTGTACGGCGGCTTACCCGGCCCGCCGCGCCAGCCACGAGTTCCTGCTGACGTTCGCAAAAGAGGCGAAGACGCTGGGCGTCTCTGCCATGGATATCGCCAAGCGGCTGCTGGACTATAATCAGCATGCGCCGACCACCTACTTCCCGTTGCTGGTACCCGAGTGCTTCCTGATCGAGCCCACGGAAACCGAAACGAAAGAAGCGCTGGATGCGTTCGTAGAAGCCATGGCGGCCATCCTGGCTGAAGCGAAGAACGACCCGGAATTGCTGAAAGGCGCACCCTGGACCCAGCCGGTACGGCGCCTGGATGATGTGAAGGCCGCGCGTGAACTGGATCTTGTCTGGCGCGAATGACCAGCGCCAGCAGGTGACGACGGTGCCCGTACCGGCTTAGTATCCCGACCTTGCGGCAGTCTGGCTGCCGCCGGGTTGCTTTACAGGCCGAGTCATGGATATCGACACCGAGTGCATTCCACTGGGGCACATGCAGACCTACTTCGATCTGCGCAAGGGGCTGGTCCTGAAAATGGACTGGCTCGAGCGTCGTAGCCAGATTCGCCTGAATAATCCCGACGAAATTCTCGACACCATCATCGGCATCAATCCCGAAACCTTCTACCGCAACGCCGGAATTGATTACCGCGATGGCGATGACGCCCGCTTCATCAGCACGCGCCAGTGCCTGGCGCTGGTGGACCAGGCGGTGCGCGCGCTGGGCATGCCTTACCTTGGTCTGGTCATGGGCAACCTGATGACGGCCTCGCATCACGGCATGGCGGGCATGGCTGCAGTGACCCAGCCGACCTTGCGCGAGTGCATGGAAACCGTGTGCCGCTATTGCGACGAGCTGTTCCCGCCGCTGGAGATGACCGCCGACATGAGCGGCGCTGAAGGGTGGCTCGAAATCAGCGAAGCGATCCCGCTGCACCCGTATTCGCATTTCTTCTTCGAACTCAACACGGTCAGTTTCTATAATATTTTTCTGCATCTGGTGGGTGAAGGCCGTGATGCCTTCCGGGTGGAATTCAGCTATCCGGAACCGGCCTGGGGGCATATCTACCGCCGCTACTTCCGCTGCCCGGTCCTCTTCGATCAGCCACGCACCCGCATCGTCGGTGATGCGTCGCTGGCGGATTTCGAGCTGCCCCTGGCCAATCGCCTGATGGCCATGTCAGCGGAAAAGACCCTGTTCGAGAATATCCCCACCCGCGCCATGCGCCTGCTGCCGGTGCGGCTGCGGCGCCTGCTGATGCGTTGCTATGGCGCCTTCCCGTCGCTGGAAAACGCCGCGTCGGACCTGGGTATGAGCGGCCGCACCCTGCGCCGCAAGCTGTCCGAGAGCGGCACCAGCTACCAGCAGGAACTGGATGCCGTGCGGCAGAAACTGGCCCGGGAATACTTCGCCCGGGGCGGCGAGTCCGTCACGGAAGTGGCCATGATGCTGGGCTTTGCCGATTCCTCCGCCTTTGCCAAGGCCTTCCGCCGCTGGACCGGCATGTCGCCCAGCGACTACCTGCTGGGGCGCGAGCCCAGAAATATGTGATTTCCGTCACATCAAATGGCGGCAGGGTGTCTGATTGTGTCAAATCAGAAATCGATTGGCCGGATTTAACCGATGATTGTCCCGCATTATCCTGCGCACACTTGTGCACCGGAATAGTCTGCTCTGGCGTGCCCGAACAAGGCCGCATTACCGCATAACAACAACAAGAATGATCACAATAAAAAGAACAAACAGCGGTAAATAAACACAAGGAGCTCCAGCATGCGTCACCAGGATCTGATCCGCGAACAGTTCAACGATAACAGGATGATGACCCTGGCTTCCCTGGTCATGCTGGTCATCATTCTGGTGAGCATTGGTTTGATTGTGCTGGCCGGGGGGCAACCGGATACCGTGACGACGGCAATGCAGGTGCAGCATGACCACCCTGCGCATTGAACGGGCGCGCCGCGCCGACCTGGCGGAGCTGGCTCACGTCGCGCAGACCGTTCATGCCCACAGCTTTGCCGACATGCTGGGCCCGGCCGCGCTGCAACGAGACCTCAATGGCCCGCTGTCCGCCTGGCACCTGCGCATGCAGGCCCGCTCGGACCTGTTTCTGGTGGCGCGCCGCAAGGGCGTCATCCTGGGTCTGGCACAGGTCGGTGTCTGTGATACGCCCGCCGAAGACCTCTGGTTGCCTTGCATGCTCAGCTCTGGTGCCCTGGAATTACGCCGCATCTATGTGCTGCCTTCGGCCCAGGAACAGGGCCTGGGCAATGCGTTGCTGGGCGCAGCGACCGAAGTGGCGGAGCAGGCCGGCGCTGACATGCTGCTGGATGTCTGGGCGGGCAACACCCGTGCCCAGCGTCTCTATGCCCGAGCGGGCTTTGTCTTCTGCGGCAACCGCATCCTGCCGCCAGATCGCGCAGCCAGCCAGCGCGGCGCCAGCCTCGATCTGATCATGATACGGCGCTACCGCCGCAGCGTGGCCCATTCGGGCTGACCCGCTGGATAGTTATCCAGAGGTTCCCTAGACTGGGCGCCCCCTGACAGACACCGGATAGCGCCCGTGACCGACACCCTGCCCACCCTGCGATTGCGCCGTGGCGAGGAACGCCGCCTGCGTTCCGGCCACCTGTGGATCTATTCCAACGAAGTGGATACCGAGCGCACGCCGCTGAAAGGTCTGACGCCCGGTGTCGAGGTGGTCGTGGAAGACTACCGCGGCAAGGCACTGGGCCGCGCCTACGCCAACCCTCAGTCGCTGATCTGTGCCCGTCTGTTCAGCCGCGACCCGCAACAGGGTCTGTCCGGCAGCCTGCTGAAAAAACGCATCGCCGATGCGATCACTTTCCGCGAGCGACTGTTCCCGGAACACTGTTACCGCGCCGTATTCGGTGAAGCTGACGGCCTGCCGGGCCTGGTCATCGACCGTTACCGCGATCTGTTTGTCATGCAGTCGGGGACGGCGGGCATGGAAGCCGTGCAGGATCGCGTGGCCGATATCCTCGTGGCCCAGCACGGGGCCCGCGTGGTGGTGGCGAAGAATGAAAGCAGCATCCGCGAACTCGAAGGTCTGGAGGCCTACACCCGCGCCCTGCACGGCGACCTGCCGGAATCCGTTTCACTGTCCGAGAACGGCGTCGAATACAGTGCGCCGCTGGCGGGCGGGCAGAAGACAGGCTGGTTTTTTGACCACCGCGCGGCCCGCCGCCAGTTGATTCCGCTGGCGAAGGGCGCACGCGTGCTGGACGTGTTCGCCTACTGCGGTGCCTGGGGGGTGCTGGCGGCCACCCAGGGCGCCAGCGACGTCACCTGTCTGGATTCCTCCGCGGCGGCACTGGAATACGTGCACCGCAATGCCGAGGCCAATGGTGTCGGTGACCGGGTCCAGTCCCTGCACGCTGATGCGTTCGCGGGCATGAAGGAGCTGGCGGCGGCGGGCGAGAAGTTCGATATCGTGGTGCTGGATCCGCCGGCCTTTATCAAGCGTCGCAAGGACGCGAAAAACGGCCTGGCGGGATACCACGCGATCAACGAGCTGGCGGTGCGTCTGGTGGCACCGGGCGGCATTCTGGTATCGGCCTCCTGCTCGATGCATCTGCCGGCGGCACAGCTGCTGGACGTGGTGCGTGCCAGCGCGCGCCATATCGATCGCTTTGCCCAGGTGTTTGCCCAGGCCGGGCAGGCCGAAGATCACCCTGTGCATCCGGCAATTCCCGAGACGGCCTACCTGAAAAGCTGGTTTGCCCGGATATTGCCCAGTCTTTGACGTTGGGGCGTCCCATTCTTTGTTGGTTGGGTGGTTGTGGCCCTCGGGGGGCGGGTAAAGGGTTTCTGGACACGCCGTGAATACATCCATGTAGGCTCTCGTTCGGCATCCATG